>JASGDG010000362.1:0-13284 GCA_047607325.1 Xenophilus sp.
GATTTGCGGATCACGGCATGGACGCCCCAGTTGCCGTCCACCACCTGGGTCACGCCGAAATCCACGGCCACCGACATGAGCGAGATGGCTTCGTCCTCCGTCAGGCCCATGGCCGTCATCAGGAAGCGCCGGGTCTTGCGGAAGGCGTCGCGCATGGCGGGGTCGAGCGAGGACTTTTCATAGATCAGGCTGCGCGCCTTTTCGCCGAGATCCTTCATGTAGTTCGGATGCGAGAAACCGTGCAGCACCCACTCGTCCGCCGTTTCGACCAGGGGGTAGTCGATGTCGGCATAGGCTTCGTTCCTCAACGCCCCGGCCTTGTGCAGCACGATCTGGAACACCCCTGTCAGCGAGCATTCGATGGCCGTGCCGCAGAGTTCGCTGTCCCCTTGCGAGGCATGAGGATCACCCACCGACAGCAGGCCGCCGTCGACCGCCACGCGCAGATAGACCGTCGCGCCCTTGGCCACGCGCCAGTTGTCGATGTTGCCGCCGAAGTAGGAGGGCGGCACCGAGTCCACCAGCCCCGTCTCGGCCGGCGCCAGCCCGATCACGCCGAAATGCGGACGCACCGGGATCTTCACGCCCTGCAGGACGCCGTGGTTCTCGACGATGGACGTCCTGTCCACCGGCACGCCGGGGTAGTCGATGGTCGGATGCAGCACGCCGCGGGGGTCGGTCTGCGGCGTCCAGCGGAAGTTGTAGACCGCGTGCGCGCACATCTGCCCCGGGTTGCAGTCCACCTCGTAGATCGTGACCACCTCGCGCGGCCGGGGCTCTTCCAGCAGGTCGTCGTAGTGGAAGCCCCACCAGGCCGCGGCGTTGCTGCCGAAGGCCCGGCCTTCGTACTTGGCGTTGGCCGCCAGGCGCGGCGCCAGGTCGAGGATGCGGATTTCGAGCACGTCGCCGGGCTGCGCCCCCTCCACGGCCACCGGCCCGGTGAGGATGTGCACGCCGAAGCCCTCGCCGCTGCCTCGGCCGAAGATGGATGCATCGGCCGGCCCCGCGCCGCGCCGGTCCACGGCCTTGTGTTCCCGGGTCCAGTGGAAAACGCTTTCGGCGCCGGAATCGCCCTTGATCATGCGCTCGTGGTCGTCGTAGGCATGCTGGGTCAGCGTCTCGATGGTCACGATATCGCCCGACGCAATGGTCAGCGCAGGCGGTATGGCGCGGCTGAAGTAGCCCCAGTGGATCGTCTGCGCCGTGGCCGGCAGATGATGATGCCGGCCTGCCGCGCTCGTTGCGCCCGGCGCGGCACAGGCCGCCGGGCCGGCCTGCGCCAGTGTGGCCTCGCGCGGGCCCTGGCCTTCGGCGGCGGCAGCCGGCGTCTCGAAATAGCCCGAGGGCCAGCCACGCTGGATGCGGCTGCGCAATGTCTTCTGGCTGGCCTCGTTGGCCTGCTGGCGGAACTGGCGTGGCGACATCTGGTAGCGGTCGCGGAAGGCATGGCTGAAATGCGCCGCGTCGTTGAATCCCCAGCGGAAGCAGATGTCGGAGATCGACAGGTGGCCGTACTGCCGATTGGCCAGATCGGCACGGCAGCGCTCCAGCCGCCGCTGCCGCACATACGTCGTGAAACTCATGTCCACGCCTTCGAACAGCTTCTGGACGAGGCGCTCCGATATCCGCTCGTGTGCGGCCACTGCCGCGAGCGAAAGCTCCGGGTCGCTCAGTGCTCCTTCGATCCACTGGCAGATGCGCCGCAAGGTCGCGGCCTGTGTGTTCCCGAACGCGCCCGCCTCGTCCCGCTGCGCGGCCAGCGTGCCCGCGACAAACTCCAGCAGGGAAAACTCGACCGGCGCGATCTCGTCGTCGCCGAGCGTCTCCAGCGCCTCGGCCAGCGCGCCCAGCGTGCCTGCGAGCAGGCGACCCATGCCGCTGCGCCCCGACAAATGGCCCGGCGCGACACCGCCGCCATGCGAAGCATGCGGCAGTCGGGCCTTGAGCACGGACCCCGGCAACACCACCCGGAACTGGCGGAAGTCGGTGTGAAAGACCGCGCTGGCCTCGGCCCCGGCCGGGCCATAGACGATGTCGCCCGGCACCAGTCCCAGTGTCTCGCTTCCCTTGTGTCGCCACGAGGCTTCCCCGGCCTGGTGCAGGGACAGCCAGACTGCATCCGCGTCGTGCCGCAGGTGCGCGAGCGTCTGCGGCGACGACGCGATGCGCGCCAGCCCGACGCCGCGGCCCGTCGAGCCACCCGTCAGGGTTCCATAGAGGGGAGCGGACCCGGCGGCCAGGACGGGCCGGAGCCGGTGCGCACTGAGAGCCTCGCGCCACACATCCAGGCGCTGGTGCACTGGATAGGACTCAGTGGTGAACTGTTTGAAGCGCATGCGTACAGCCCCGGAGGAGCCCCGGCGATACGCAAGATGCGTGCCCCTGTGCCGCGCAACCCTTGTCTCACTCACTCGCAATGGAGCACACCATGACCCCCATCTTTCACATGATCGGAGGCGCGCCCGACCCGGTCGCACCGTTCAGCCACGCCGTCGAGCACGACGGCTGGGTCTTCGTGACGGGCCAGATGCCTTTCACCGGGACGTCGGTCGAAACGCCCTATCCTGAGGGCATCGAAGCCCAGACGCATGCCGTGATGGGCAACCTGCGGACCGTGCTGCAAGGCTGCGGACTGGACCTCTCAAACGTGCTGTCGGCCCGCATCTTCCTGACGCATTTCGAGGAAGACTACGCGCGCATGAACGCGGTCTATCGCGGCTACTTCACGGTGGGCCGCCTGCCGGCCCGGACCTGTGTCGGTGTCACGGGACTGGCCAAGGGCGCACGCATCGAGATCGACCTCATCGCCCGGCGCTGACGGCCATCTGGTCCCTGGGGCGCGCTACTGCGAGATCCGGCGCCCTTCCTCGATCTGGTGCTCGAAGTAGCGCTGGAAGCTGAACACCAGGCTGGCCATCAGCACGGTGGCGCCGAAGAACAGGGCCAGCACGACGGCGCCGATGGTGAACCAGTGGGTGCGGCCCGGCACCGCGTCGGCGGGCAGGCCGGCGTTGTGCCGGGCATTCCATTGCTCGGGCGGCATGAGCCCGTAAACGATCGCCACCAGCGCGCAGCCCGCGAAGGTGAAGCCGACGAAGGGGATCAGCACCCAGCTCAGATGGTCGTCCAGCCCGAACATGCGGGCGCGCTCGATGCCGTACAGGCCCAGCGCGGTCGGGATCGGCAGCAGCCAGCCCAGCCAGTCGCCCAGGCCATGCAGGTAGAAGCGGTGCAGGCCCAGCGGCCCGCCCAGGAAGGCCAGCCAGGCGGCGGCCGTCTTGCTGCGCGGGCTGCGCCCCGCTGCTGCGGCGGCGGCCGTCATTCCGGGGCCGTCCCGGCGCCCGCGCCCAGCACCTTGTCCATCAGCACCACGTCCAGCCAGCGGTTGAACTTCCAGCCCACGTTGGCCAGCGTGCCGACGGGCGTGAAGCCCAGCGCCCGATGCACGCCCACCGAGCCGGCGTTGGCCGAGTCGCCGATCACGGCGATCAGCTTGCGCACGCCGGCGGCCTCGGCGGCTTCGCACAGGGCGGTGAGCAGCAGGCGGCCCACGCCCCGGCCGCGCGCGCTTTCATGGAGGTAGATCGAGTCCTCGGCCGAGTAGCGGTAGGCCGGGCGCGGCTTGAACCAGTTGCAGTAGGCGAAGCCTAGGACGCGGCCGCCCTCGTCCTGCGCCACCAGGTACGGCAGCCCCTTGGCGAGCACGTCGGCGCGCCGGGCGGCCATGTCGGCCTCGGCAGGCGGCTCGGTCTCGAAGGTGCCGGTGCCGTGCAGCACGTGGTGGGCATAGATGGCGGTGATGGCGGCGACGTCGTCGTCGCGGCTCGGGCGGATGCGGGGCGGCATGGGTCGGAAGGCAGACAGGCTATAATGGAAGGCTTTCCAGCGTGTCGCTGGCCGGGTGGCCATGTCGCGTGTCTCAACGCTGGGGAAACATCGGCGCGTCCCGGAAGCCCATTCTCATCAACCCGGACGCCAGTCCACCCGAAGGATAAATCATGGTCGTGATCCGACTCTCGCGCGGCGGCTCCAAGCATCGCCCGTTCTTCAACATCGTCGTGGCCGACAAGCGCGTGCGGCGCGACGGCCGCTTCATCGAGCGCCTGGGTTTCTACAATCCCGCCGCCAAGGACAACGAGGAAAGCATCCGCATCGCGCAGGATCGCCTGACTTACTGGAAGAGCGTCGGCGCCCAGGCTTCGCCCACCGTCGTGCGCCTGATCAAGCAGGCTGCCGCGGCCGCCCCCAAGGCAGCCGCCTGATCCCGGCGGCCGGCGCCCTGCGCGTCTGAACGAGGCGATGCTGCCCACGCTCGAACCCGTCGACCTGCCGGCGGACGCCATCGAGGTGGGGCGCGTCGCCGATGCGTGGGGCATCAAGGGCTGGTTCAAGGTCCTGCCCCACAGCGCCCAGCCCGAGGCGCTTTTTTCTTCACGCCGCTGGTTCCTGGTGCCGCCCGGCGCCGGCAACCCGGCGGTCCAGGCCTTCCGCCTGCCGGTGCGCGAGGCGCGCGAGCATTCCGACAGCATCGTCGCCACCTCGCCCGAGGTGCCCGATCGCACCGCCGCCGAGGCGCTGCGCGGCGCGCGCGTGTTCGTGCCGCGCTCCAGCTTTCCCACGCCGGCCGAGGACGAGTACTACTGGGTCGACCTGATCGGCCTGCCCGTGGTCAACCGCGAGGGCGTGGCGCTCGGCACGGTGCGCGAACTGCTTCCCGCCGGCCCGCAGACCACGCTGGTGCTGGCCGCCGAGCAGGACGGCCAGCCCATCGAGCGGATGATCCCCTTCGTCTCCGTCTTCGTCGACAAGGTGGATCTCGAAGGCCGCCTCATTACCGTCGACTGGCAGCCGGACTACTAGGCGCGGAGCTTGCGCGTGCGCTTCGATGTCCTGACCCTGTTCCCCGAATTGTTCGCGCCCTTCCTCGAGAGCGGCGTGACGCGACGGGCCTATGCCTGCGGCCAGGTGCGGGTGGTGCTGTGGAACCCGCGCGACTTCGCCGAGGGCAACTACCGCCGCGTGGACGACCGGCCCTTCGGCGGCGGCCCCGGCATGGTGATGATGGCCGAGCCGCTGGCCGCCTGCCTGGACGCCGCGCTGACCGACCGCGGCGAGCCCGGGGCGCCGGTGGTGCTGTTCTCGCCTGTCGGCGAGCGGCTCTCGCACGCCGTGGCCGAGCGCTGGGCCGGCGACGCCGCCGGGGCCGTGCTGGTGTGCGGCCGCTACGAGGGCCTGGACCAGCGCTTCATCGACCAGTGCGTCACCCACCAGATCAGCCTGGGCGACTTCGTGCTCTCGGGCGGCGAAGTCGCCGCGATGGCGCTGCTGGACGCGGTGGCGCGGCTGCAGCCCGGCGTGCTGGGCGACGAGGCCGGCCATGCGCAGGACAGCTTCAACCCGGCCCTGGACGGCCTGCTCGACTGCCCGCACTACACCCGGCCCGAGGTATGGCGCGGGCAGGGCGTGCCGGCGCCGCTGCTGTCCGGCCACCATGCGCGGATCGAGCGCTGGCGGCGCGACCAGCGCCTGCTGCTGACGGCGCAGCGCCGGCCCGACCTGATCGATGCCGCGCGCGCTGCCGGCCGGCTGGACAGGCTCGACGAGACCTTCCTGGCAAAAAAGCTATAATCAATGGCTTTTCCGATCCTCTGCCCGGCCGCGGCACCGCTCCTTTTCAAGCGCAGCACCGCCGCCTTCCACGTGTAGCGCGGGCACGATCGCATGCAGGAAGCCATGAACCTCATCCAGACCCTCGAGCAAGAGGAAATCGCCCGTCTCACCGAGAAGGGCAAGAAGATCCCCGCGTTCGCCCCCGGCGACACCGTGATCGTCAGCGTCAACGTCGTCGAAGGCAACCGCAAGCGCGTGCAGGCCTACGAAGGCGTGGTCATCGCCAAGCGCAACCGCGGCCTGAACAGCGCCTTCACCGTGCGCAAGATCTCCAGCGGCGAAGGCGTGGAGCGCACCTTCCAGACCTACAGCCCGCTGATCGCCGGCATCGAGGTCAAGCGCCGCGGCGACGTGCGCCGCGCCAAGCTGTACTACCTGCGCGAGCGCAGCGGCCGCTCGGCCCGCATCAAGGAAAAGCTGCCCGGCAAGTCGTCCGGCGCCGCTGCCACAGCCGCCGCCGAATAAAGCTGCGCCGCACCCCGGTGCGCGATGCACAGGCCGCCTCCGGGCGGCCTTTTTGCTTTCTGCCGCGCAGAGCGCGGCGCTTTTCGTGACATTTGGCGGGAACCGCCCTTCATCCCGCGGGTCGTTCAAATCGTTATATCTTCATCAGCAGTTCGAAAGCCCTCATTGACCACCGCCCCGCACGCCGCCCCCGAAGTGATCAACGTCCTGCAGCCGATGGTGCCGGTCGTCGATCCGCGCGCGGTGCCGGTGTCGCGGGTGGACAGCGACCTGCCCGCTGTCCCGCGGCAGCGCCTGACGGCCGACGCGCTGCGCGCGCGCTTCGCCCATCCGCCGGTGTGGGCGCCCGAACTGCGGCGCGAGCCGCGCCTGACCGAGCGCGCGCCGGCCCAGGCCGCCGTGCTGGTGCCCATCGTGCAGCGGGCCGAGCCCACCGTGCTGCTGACCGAGCGGGCGACGCGCATGTCCACCCACTCCGGGCAGATCGCCTTCCCGGGCGGGCGGGTGGACCCGGAAGACGCCAACATCGCCGCCGCCGCCTTGCGCGAGGCGTGGGAGGAGGTCGGCCTCTCGGCCGGCTTCATCGAGGTGCTGGGGCATCTGCCCACCTACACCACCGTCACGGCCTTCGTCGTCACGCCCGTGGTGGCGCTGGTCGAGCCCGGCTTCGCGCTCCGGCCCAATCCGGACGAGGTGGCCGACGTGTTCGAGGTACCGCTGGCTTTCCTGATGGACCCGGCGCACCACCGCCGGCACCAGATGGCGGGCGGGCCGAACGCGCGCCACTTTTTTTCCATGCCCTACCAGGACGGCCCGCACGAGCGCTTCGTGTGGGGCGCGACGGCGGGCATGCTGCGCAACCTCTACCGCTTCCTTGGCGCCTGAGCCCCGCCGGGATGGGCGGGCCCGCCTATCATCCGGGCATGAGCTTCTTCGCCATCCTGTGCGCGCTGCTGATCGAGCAGGTGCGCCCGCTTGGCCTCAGCAATCCGGTGAGCGGGACGGTGCTGGCGTGGACGCGCTGGGTGAGCCGCAACTTTGACGCCGGCAAGCCGCACCACGGCTGGGTGGCGTGGGCGCTGGCGGTGGGCGCGCCGACCGTGCTGGCGCTGGGCGTCCATGGGCTGCTGGCGTACCTCGCCGGCCTGCCCTTCGCGGTGCTGTGGAGCGTGGCGGTGCTCTACGTCACGCTGGGCTTCCGCCAGTTCAGCCACCATTTCACCGGCATCCGCGATGCGCTGGACATCGGCGACGAGGCATCGGCGCGCTCGCTGCTGGCGCAGTGGCAGAACGTGGAGGCGGCCGACCTGCCGCGCAGCGAGATCGTGCGCCACGTGATCGAGTATTCCGTCATCGCCGCACACCGGCACGTGCTGGGCGTGCTGGCCTGGTTCTCGGTGCTGGCCATCTTCGGGCTGGGGCCGGCGGGCGCGGTGTTCTACCGCATGAGCGAGTTCGTGGCGCGCTACTGGGCGCACAAGAACCACGCCTCGGTGCAGCCGGCCAGCGAATCGGTGCAGCAGGCCTCCGCCCGGGCCTGGCGCGTCATCGACTGGCTGCCGGCGCGCATCACCGCGCTCGGCTTCGCGGTGGTGGGCAGCTTCGAGGACGCCATCGACTGCTGGCGCAACGACGCGCGCCGCTTTCCGCAGCCCAACGACGGCGTGATTCTCGCCGCCACCTCCGGCGCGCTCAACGTGCGCCTGGGGGGCGGGCAGCTGCGGTCGATTCCTCTGCCCGAGGCCCTGCCGCAGACGGGCGAGTCCGCCGCCGCATTGCAGGGCGGCAGCACGCCGGGCCGCGAGCCGCAGCCGGCGCACCTGCACAGCGTGGTGGGGCTGGTCTGGCGCTCGGTCGTGATGTGGATGGTGCTGCTGGCGCTGCTGACGCTGGCGCGCCTGCTCGGCTGAGCCCCCGTGACCATGCCATCTTCTCTCTGGAGCCCCGGCGTCGCCGCGCTCGAACCCTACGTGCCCGGCGAGCAGCCGCGCATCCCCGGGCTGGTCAAGCTCAACACCAACGAGCATCCGCTGCCACCCTCGGCGCGCGTCACGGAGGCGATCGCCCGGGCTGCACGCGACGGACTCGAACGCTATCCCGACCCGGAGTCCACCGCCCTGCGGGAGGCGCTGGCTGGGCGGCTGGGGTTGTCGCCGCCACAGGTCTTCGCCGGCAACGGCTCGGACGAGGTGCTGGGGCATGCCTTCTTCGCCTTCTTCCGCCGAGCCGAGCCGCTGCTGTTCCCCGACGTGACCTACAGCTTCTACCGCGTGTGGGCGCAGCTGTACGGCATCCCGGCCGAGACGGTGCCGGTGGACGCCGGCCTGCGCATCGACGTGGCGGCGCTGGCCGCGCGCGCGGCGCGGGGCTGCGGCGGCATCGTCGTGGCCAACCCCAACGCGCCGACCGGCATCGGCCTGCCGCTGGCGGCCATCGAACGCCTGCTTGCCGCGGTGCCGCAGCGCGTGGTGCTGGTGGACGAGGCCTACGTGGACTTCGGCGGCGAGAGCGCCGTCGGCCTGATCGCGCGCCATCCGAACCTGCTGGTGGTGCAGACGATGTCCAAGTCGCGCTCGCTGGCGGGGCTGCGGGTCGGCTTCGCGCTGGGGCAGGCGCCGCTGGTAGAGGCGCTGAACCGCGTCAAGAACAGCTTCAACTCGTACCCGCTCGACCGGCTGGCACAGGCCGGCGCGCTGGCCTCGCTGGAAGATGAAGAAGCCTTCGGGCGCGGCTGCCGCGAGGTGATGGACACCCGCGAGGGCCTGACGCTGCAATTGGAAGACCTGGGTTTCGAGGTGCTGCCTTCGCGAGCCAACTTCGTCTGCGCCCGGCACCCGCGGCGCGATGGCGGCGCACTGGCCGCCGCGCTGCGCGAGCGGGCGGTGCTGGTGCGCCACTTCCGCCAGCCGCGCATCGACCCATGGCTGCGCATCAGCGTCGGCACGCGGGACCAGTGCGGCAAGCTGGTCGCCGCGCTGCAGGCCATCCTGGGCGCCTGATCAGTACCGGGGCGCGCTCAGCTCCGCGAACAGCTCGCCGTAGATCCGGTGGCGCGCGGCGCTGATGCTGCCCGCGTGGGTGTCCGATGCCACCTGCGCGCGCACGCCGCAGCCCGGCTCGTGCAGGTGGGTGCAGTTGTAGAAGCGGCACTCGCCCGCGTGCTCCGCGATGTCGGGCATCAGCGCCGCCAGCTGCATCGGCTCGATGTGGTGCAGGCCGAATTCCTGGAAGCCCGGCGAGTCGATGATTGCCGTGCGGCGCGCGGCATCCACCCAGTACCAGGTGGTGGTCGTGGTCGTGTGCTTGCCGCTGTTGAGCGCCTGCGAGATCTCGCCCGTCTGCGCCGCGGCGCCGGGCACCAGCAGGTTGATGAGCGTGCTCTTGCCCGCGCCCGAGGGGCCCAGCACGAGCGTGGTGTGCCCTTGCAGCCGGCGCACCAGGGCCTCCCGGTCGACGTCGCCGGAGGCCGTGAGCGACAGCGGCAGCACGCCGTAGTGCATGTGGCGATAGGCGGCCAGCCGAGCCCAGGCGCGCTCGAAGGGTTCCACCAGGTCGCTCTTGTTGAGCGCGATGATCGGCTGGATGCGCTCGGCCTCGGCGGCGATCAGGGCGCGCGCGAGCTGGTGCTCGGAGAACTCCGGCTCGGCCGCCAGCAGGATCAGCACCTGGTCGAGGTTGGCGGCGAAGGACTTGGTGCGGATCTCGTCCTGCCGGTAGAGCAGGTTGCGCCGCGGCTGCACGCGCTCGATGGTGCCTTCGTCCTCGCTGGGCAGCCATGCCACGCGGTCGCCCACCACGGCCTGGCTCTTCTTGCCGCGCGGGTGGCAGATGCGGCGCTCGCCTTCCGGCGTCTCGACGATGCAGTGGCGGCCGTGGCTGGCGACGACCAGTCCTTCGCGCAGCGCCCCTGCCGTTGCCGCCGATGCCGGGGCGCGCTTGCCGCCCATCAGCGCAGGGGCATGAGCAGCGCGTCGGCCCGGCGCGCGCAGTCCAGGTCGGTGACCGAGATGCCGCCCACGTCGTGCGTGTTGAAGCGCACCACGCAGCGGTTGTAGTGCACCGACAGGTCGGGGTGGTGGTCCTCGCGGTGGGCGATCAGCGCCAGCGCGTTCACGAAGGCGATGGTCTCGAAGTAGTTGGCGAAGCGGTAGGTTTTCTCGATGGCCACCTGGGCGCCGTCGCCGGTGAGCGTCCAGCCCTCCAGCTTGGACAGCCCGGCGACGATCTCGCTCGGCCCCAGCGCCTTGCGGACCGCACCCTTCCAGTCGCGGATGTTCAGCATGCTGTCGTTCATGGCGGTTCCTTGAATAGAGGGGGGTCAGGTGCCCATGCGGGCCAGGCGCTCGCCGGCCGGCGGGTGCGAGTAATAGAACTTCACGTACACCGGGTCGGGCGTGAGGGTGGAGGCATTGTCCTGGTAGAGCTTGAGCAGCGCGGCCGAGAGGTCGCGCCCGCTGGTCTGCGCCACCGCGAAGGCATCGGCCTCGAACTCGTCGCGGCGCGACAGCTGCGCCATCAGGGGTCCGGCGAACCAGCCGAACACCGGCACGGCGAGCATGAACAGCACCAGCGCCACCGCGTTGTTGGCGCTGCTCATCGACGGCTGCACGCCCAGCCCCGTGTAGAACCAGACCTGCCCCGACGCCCAGCCCAGCAGCGCGAAGCCCGCCAGCCCCAGCGCCGCCATCAGCGCCATGCGCCGGAGGACGTGGCGGTGGCGGAAATGGCCCAGCTCGTGCGCCAGCACGGCCTCCACCTCGCCGGCGCTGAGCTGCCTGAGCAGCGTATCGAAGAACACCACCCGCTTGGACGCGCCGAAGCCGGTGAAGTAGGCATTGGCGTGCGCGCTGCGGCGGCTGCCGTCCATCACGAACAGCCCCTTGGCCGTGAAGCCGCAGCGCGCCATCAGCGCGCTGACGCGCTCCTTGAGCGAGGCGTCGGCCAGCGGCTCGAACTTGTTGAACAGGGGCGCGATCCAGGTCGGGACGATGAACTGCAGCAGCGCCGTCCACAGCACCAGCGCGCCCCAGGCCCACAGCCACCACAGCGCGCCGGCGGCGCCCATCAGCCACAGCACCAGCGCCGCCAGCGGCAGGCCCAGCGCCGCGCCCAGCAGCAGGCCCCGGGCGGCATCGGCCAGCCACAGCTTCCACGTCATGCGGTTGAAGCCGAAGCGCTCTTCCAGGCGGAAGGTCTGCCACAGCGTGAAGGGCAGGTCCAGCAGGCCGCCGACGAGGCTGAAGCTGGCCAGCAGCGCCAGTTGCTGCGCCAGGCCGGGGCCCATCCAGTCCAGCAGCAGCCGGTTGAGCCAGTCCAGGCCGCCCAGCAGCGTCCAGCCCAGCAGCACGGCGGCGCCCCAGGCCAGCCCCAGCAGACTGAAGCGGGCCTTGGCGATGGTGTAGTCGGCGGCCTTGCGGTGCGCCTCCAGGCCGATGGAGCGATCGAAGGGCGCGGGCACCGTGTCGCGGTGCAAGGCCACGTGGCGGATCTGGCGCGAGGCCAGCCAGAACTTCACGGCCAGGCTCAGGACCAGCATGGCCGAGAAGGCGAGGGTGAAGGCGAAGGAGGCGGTCATGGGGATGCCGAGTGTAGGGGCGGCACTCGCCCCGGGGCGCGTCGTGGACAATGCGCCGATGCCCGACACCGTGACCCCGACCCCTGCCGCCGACCTGTGCAAGAGCGACCGGAACCTCGTCTGGCTCGACTGCGAGATGAGCGGCCTGGACCCCGAGAAGGAACGCCTGCTGGAGATCGCCGTCGTCGTCACCGGCCCCGGCCTGGTGCCGCGCGTGGAAGGCCCCGTGCTGGTCATCCACCAGAGCGAGGCGGTGCTGGACGGCATGGACGCCTGGAACAAGGGCACCCACGGCCGCAGCGGCCTGATCGAGAAGGTGCGCGCCTCCACGCTCGACGAAGCCACGGCCGAGCAGCAGCTGATCGACTTCATCGCGCGCTACGTGCCGAAGAACGGCTCGCCCATGTGCGGCAACACCATCGGGCAGGACCGGCGCTTCCTGGTCAAGTACATGCCCAGGCTGGAGGCGTACTTCCACTACCGCAACCTGGACGTCAGCACCCTGAAGGAGCTGGCGCGGCGCTGGAAGCCGGCCGCCTACACCGCCTTCAAGAAGCAGCAGGCCCACACCGCCCTGGCCGACGTGCACGAGTCCATCGACGAGCTGGCGCATTACCGCGACACCTTCCTGCGGCTGGACTGACGCACAAAAGCGCTAGGTAAAAACCCGGGCCCATGCCATAATCGCAGGCTTGCCTCGGGCGACGCCCGTTGCATCTTTCGCGCATCTCCCTTCTTGCACATCGGCTCGCCGCCAAGGTCTTCGTGTCCTTGCCGCGGCACATCAGTAGAGCCAGGCGGCCGCAGCCGCCCTCATGCGTTGGACGGTTGATGTATTTCCGACCGTCAGCGCGCGTGCCCTTCTTCCAATGCCGGGGCGCGCCGTTGCATTCATGTTGAGTCTTTTGTGAACGATACCCTGCAGGACGAGCAGGGCGCAGCCGTGGCCGCGCCTGTTTCCAACGAATCCTCTCCCGAGGCCTTCCACGCCGCCGCCGAGACGCCGAACGCCTTCGCCCAGCTGGGCCTGGCGCCGCAGCTCGTCGCCGCCGTGAGCGACCTGGGCTACACCGAACCCACGGCCGTGCAGCAGCAGGCCATCCCGCTGGCCATGGCCGGCAACGGCGCGCAAGGCGAGGCTGCCCGCTTCGTCGACCTGATGGTTTCCAGCCAGACCGGCAGCGGCAAGACCGCCGCCTTCCTGCTGCCCGTGCTGCACACCCTGCTGGCGCAGCAGGAAGCGGCGCACGCCCAGGCGCAGGCCGAGCACGCCCGGCTGGCGGCCGAGGCCGCCGAGCGCGGCGAGCAGCCGCCCAAGCGACCGAAGCGTGTCAACCCCGCCCATGCGCGCCACTTCAAGCCTGCCGTGCCCGGCGCGCTGGTGCTGTGCCCCACGCGCGAGCTGGCGCAGCAGGTGGCGCACGACGCCATCGAGCTGGTGCGCCACTGCCGCGGCCTGCGCATCGCCAACGTGGTGGGCGGCATGCCCTACCAGCTGCAGATCGCGCGCCTGCAGAACGCCAACCTGGTGGTCGCCACGCCGGGCCGCCTGCTGGACCTGCAGCGCTCGATGC
>JASGDG010000363.1:0-3313 GCA_047607325.1 Xenophilus sp.
CCCGCGGCGGACCAGGCCGATGCCGACGCCCTGCCGGCGGGCTTCGGGCCGGCCTTCGACGCTCTGGCCGCCCGGCGGGCGCCGCTGGCCGGCGCGCCCAGCCAGATCGCGGACATCCCGGTCAACGAAGTGCCCGCGGCCGGCGGCGGCTCGCGCTTCGCGGTGCTGATCTCCGGCGACGGCGGATGGGCCAGCATCGACAAGCAGATTGCCGCGGCGCTCGCCCGGCAGGGCGTGCCGGTGGTGGGCATCGACTCGCTGCGCTACTTCTGGAGCGCCCGCACGCCCGAGGGCGTGGCGCAGGACGTGGACCGCGTGGTGCGCTACTACGCCGCGCACTGGCAGCGCAGCGAGGCGATCCTGATCGGATACTCGCAGGGCGCCGACGTGCTGCCCTTCGCCTACAACCGGCTCTCGCCGGCGGTGCGGGAGCGGGTGCGCCTGACGGCCCTCATCGGCCCCGGCCGCAAGGCCGCCTTCGAATTCCATCTGTCGAACTGGATCGGCAGCAGCGGCGACCGCCCCATCGCGCCCGAGGCGCGCCGGCTGAAGGCGGCCGAGACCCTCTGCATCTACGGCACCGACGAGAAGGCGGACTCGCTGTGCCCGGAACTGGCCCCCGCCAGCGCGCAAGTCGTCGCCACCGCCGGCGGACACCACCTGGACGGCAACTACGAGGCGCTGGCCGCGCGCATCATCGCGGCGGTGCCGGCGCGCTGAGCCGGCGGCGCGACCGACGCCCGGCGAGCGCCGGGGACCATTCCCGTGCGGCGGCGGCACAAGCCGGTGCGCCAGATGATCCATCTTGGACCATTTGGTCAGTAAATTCCCTTTGATGAATGCAATCCATTGATATCAAAGGAAATTTTTCATGGCATGGAGCATGCTTGACGGCACGGGTCCCCACCCCCGGAGTCGCACTCCATGAAAGTCGGCGTCTTCATCCCCATCGGCAACAACGGCTGGCTGCTGTCGCGCAACGCGCCGCAGTACAAGCCCAGCTTCGAGCTGAACAAGGCCATCACGCTCCAGGCCGAGCACTACGGCCTGGACTTCGCGCTGTCCATGATCAAGCTGCGCGGCTTCGGCGGCGCCACCGAGTTCTGGGACCACAACCTGGAGTCCTTCACGCTGATGGCGGGCCTGGCGGCCGTGACCTCGAAGATCAAACTCTTCGCCACCGCCGCCTCGCTGGTCATGCCCCCGGCCATCGTGGCGCGCATGGCCTCCACCATCGACAGCATCTCGGGCGGGCGCTTCGGCCTGAACCTGGTGACGGGCTGGCAGCGGCCCGAGTATTCGCAGATGGGCATGTGGCCCGGCGACGAGTTCTTCGCGACGCGCTACCAGTACCTCTCGGAGTACATCCAGGTGCTGCGCGACCTGTGGGGCCAGGGGCAGTCCGACTTCAAGGGCGACTACTTCAAGATGGACGACTGCCGCCTCAGCCCGCGCCCGCAGGCCGAGATGAAGGTCATCTGCGCCGGCCAGAGCGATGCCGGCATGGCCTTCTCGGCCCAGTACGCCGACTACAACTTCTGCTTCGGCAAGGGTGTGAACACGCCGAAAGCCTTCGCGCCGGCGGCGCAGAAGCTGATCGAGGCGACGGGCAAGACCGGCCGCCACGTCACGACCTGCGTGCTGATCATGGTGATCGCCGCCGAGACCGACGAGGCCGCCTTCGCCAAGTGGGAGCACTACAAGGCCGGCGCCGACACCGAGGCCATCGCCTGGATGGCGCAGCAGGGCGCGGCCGACACCAAGTCGGGCGCGGACACCAACGTGCGCCAGATGACCGACGCGACCTCGCCCTCGGCCGTGAACATCAACATGGGCACGCTGGTGGGCTCCTTCGCCAGCGTGGCGCGCATGCTCGACGAGATGGCCGAGGTGCCCGGCACCGAAGGCGTGCTGCTGACCTTCGACGACTTCGTGCAGGGCGTGGAAGACTTCGGCCAGCACATCCAGCCGCTGATGAAAAGCCGCGCGGGCGTGGATTCGCCCGTGCCCTCGCAGGCGGGCTCCGCCGAAGCCCTCGCCGCCTGAACGAAACCCGGGAACACACCATCATGGACACCTCTGCCCCGAAGAAAAACACCACCCTGCGCTCGACCACCCCCGTGGGGGCGCCGCAGGCCCCCGGCGCCCCGGCGCCGCGCATCGTCCCTGCCCGGCCCGAGCCCTTTGCCCTGCAGCCGGCGCAGACGGCACTGATCGTGGTCGACATGCAGAACGCCTACGCGACGCAGGGCGGCTACGTGGACTCGGCCGGCTTCGACATCTCCGGCGCCCAGGGCACCATCGCCGGCATCGTGCGCGCCATCGAAGCGGCGCGCGCGGCCGGCATGCTGGTGGTCTTCCTGCAGAACGGCTGGGACGCGCAGTACGTGGAGGCAGGCGGGCCAGGCTCGCCCAACTGGTACAAGTCCAACGCACTCAAGACCATGCGCGCGCGGCCCGAACTGCAGGGCCGCTTTCTGGCCAAGGGCGGCTGGGACTACGAGCTCATCGACGCGATGAAGCCGCAGCCCGGCGACCTCGTCATTCCCAAGACGCGCTACAGCGGCTTCTTCAACAGCACGCTGGACAGTGCCTTGCGCGCGCGCGGCATCCGCAGCCTGGTGTTCACCGGCATCGCCACCAACGTGTGCGTCGAATCGACGCTGCGCGACGCCTTCCACCTGGAGTACTTCGCCCTGATGCTGGAGGACGCCACCCACGAGCTGGGCGGCCCGGCGATCCAGCAGGCCACGGTCTACAACGTCGAGACCTTCTTCGGCTGGGTGGCCACGGTGGACGACTTCTGCCACGCCATCGCCTGAACCGCTTTCCCCCTTCCCGGAGTTCGTCCATGCCCAAGCAAGCCATCATCCCGCCCGGCACCAGCACCCCCATCGCCCCCTTCGTGCCCGGCACGCTGGCCGACGGCGTGGTCTACGTCTCGGGCACCCTGCCCTTCGACAAGGACAACAACGTCGTGCACGTGGGCGACGCCACCGCGCAGACGCGCCACGTGCTGGAGACCATCAAGAGCGTCATCGAGGCCGCCGGCGGCAGCCTGGACGACGTGACCTTCAACATGATCTTCATCACCGACTGGGCCAACTACGCCAAGGTCAACGCGGTCTACGCCGAATACTTCCCCGGCACCAAGCCGGCGCGCTACTGCATCCAGTGCGGCCTGGTGAAGCCCGACGCGCTGGTGGAGATCGCCTCCATCGCCCACGTCGGCAAGCCGGGCTGACCGCGCCGTGCCGCTGTACCACGAAGTGCATGGCGAGGGCCGCCCCGGCGCGCCCAGCGTGCTGCTGTC
>JASGDG010000364.1:0-8941 GCA_047607325.1 Xenophilus sp.
ACGCCGCGCACGCTCTCCACGCGCAGGCCCGCCTGGCCGTCGGCCAGCCGCGCGCGCACCGGGGCGCCCACGGCCAGTTGCCGCGTCCGCGTGAGCGCCCGGCCCTGCTCGTCGGTGAGCCAGGCGTAGCCCCGCTCCAGGACCAGGGCAGGGTCCAGCAGTTGCAGATGGCGGCCGGCGTTCGCCAGGGTCTCGCGCCGGCGGCCGAGGTCCCGCTCGACGCCCCGCGCCAGGCCCAGCCTCAGCGCCTGCGCCTCCTGCCCGAGGCGCTCCAGGCGGGTCAGCACGGCGTGATGCAGCCGCTGCGCCAGATGGCCGAGCAGCAGGCGCTGGCGCGCCGCCGCGCCGGAAGGACGGCCGAGCCGCGCCGCGGCGATGTCCAGCCGCTGGGCCTGGGCATCGAGCCGCGAGGCCGCCGCGCGCTGCAGGCGCTGCTCCCATTCGTCCAGCGCAGCCAGCCGGCGCTCGCGCGGCACCGACACCAGTTCCGCGGCCGCGGTGGGCGTGGGCGCGCGCAGGTCGGCACAGAAGTCGGCCAGCGTGAAATCCGTTTCGTGGCCCACGCCGACGATCACCGGCACCGGGCTGCCGGCGACGGCGCGCGCCAGGCCTTCGTCGTTGAAGGCCCACAGGTCCTCGATGGAGCCGCCGCCGCGCACCAGCAGGATCACGTCCACCGGCGGCGCCAGCGCGGCGAGCCGGCGCAGGCCGTCGATCAGTTCCGCCGGCGCGCCGGCGCCCTGCACGGCCGCCGGCGCCAGCACCACGGGAATGTGCGGCACGCGGCGCGCCAGCGCGGTGGCGACATCGTGCAGGGCCGCCGCGCCCAGCGAAGTGACCAGCCCGATGCGCCGCGGCACGGGCGGGATCGGGCGCTTGCGCGCGGCGTCGAACAGCCCCTCGGCCTCCAGGCGCGCGCGGCGGCGCAGGAACTCCTCGAACAGCGCGCCCTGCCCGGCGCGGCGCAGGCTTTCCACCACCAGCTGCAGGTCGCCGCGCGGCTCGTAGACCGCCAGGCGGCCGCGCACCTCGACGTGGTCGCCCTCGGCCGGAACGAAGTCCAGCAGGCCCGCCGCGCGGCGGAACATCGCGCAGCGCAACTGGCCGGCGGCATCCTTCAGCGAGAAATAGCAATGCCCGCTCGCAGCGCGGGAGAAGCCGGAGATCTCGCCCGCCACCGCCACCGGGTTGAAGCGCGCGGCCAGCGTGTCGGCCACGGCCCGGCACAGGGCGCCCACGGCCCAGACGCGAGGTCCCGGAACGCGCGGCTCATCCATGAAGAGCTTCCCCTCGGCGCGCCAGGTCGTCCACACGGCATTGCCTGCTGAGCCGGGCCGGGGCGCCGGGTGCCGGGAAACCGCACGGCACCGTGCAACCCGTTGATCCGCAAGAGAAAAGGGCTGCCCAAAAATCGTTCGAAGTGTTGCAGGCCCCGGCCGATGCGGCCTCCGGAGGGTTGCCAACGGGGTTAGTCACAAAGTTATCCACAGAATCTGTGTGCGAAGTCCGACGTCGTTGCGGCATCGTTTCGGCTTGAGGGGCTCGGTGATAATCGCCGCCATTTCGCTGGGGCGCGCGCCCGGAGGGCTCTCTTGCTTTCGATCATAGTTGCCGCAGGCTGGCCGATCTGGCCACTGCTTCTCTGCTCCGTGCTGGCGCTGGCGCTGGTCATCGAGCGCTTCGCGAGCCTGAAGGCCGCCAAGGTCCTGCCGCCCAAGGTGCTGGGCGAGGCCATCGTCGCATCGCAGGGCGGCGTCCCCGGCCCCGAGGTGGTGACCCGGCTGGAACAAAGCAGCGCCCTCGGCGAGGTGCTGGCGGCCGGCCTGCGCGTCCTGAACGCTCACCCGCGCAGCAGCGAGGAAGACATCCGCGTGGCCATGGAGGCCGCGGGCCGCACCGTCGCGCACCGGCTGGAGCGCTACCTGCCGGCGCTGGCCACCATCGCCTCGGCCGCACCGCTGCTGGGCCTGCTGGGCACGGTGATCGGCATGATCGAGATTTTCGGCTCGCAGTCGCCCGCCAGCGGCGGCGTGGGCGGCGGCAACCCGGCCCAACTGGCGCACGGCATCTCGATCGCGCTGTACAACACCGCGTTCGGGCTGATCATCGCCATCCCGACGCTGATCTTCTGGCGCTACTTCCGCACGCGGGTGGACGAGTACCTGCTGAACCTGGAGCTGGCGGGCGAGCGCTTCGCGCGCCACCTGGCCACGCTGCGTGGCAGGTAGGCCCGCCCGCCGGAACAGGGAAAGCGCGATGAGCCGCATGCACTTCCGCCATGGCGCCGGCGAGGCGCCGGAGATCAACCTGATCCCCTTCATCGACGTGCTGCTGGTGATCCTCATCTTCCTGATGCTGTCGACCACCTACAGCAAGTTCACGGAGATGGAGGTGCGCCTGCCGGCGGCCGACGCCGAGCCGCAGAGGGACCGGCCGCGCGAGATCGTCGTGGCCGTGGGCGCCGACGGCCGCTACGCGGTGGACAGGACCGTGCTGCCCGAGCGCGGCGCCGAGGCCGTGGCGGCGGCGCTGCGGGCCGCCGCCGGCGGCCGCCGCGACAGCGTGGTCGTCATCAGCGCCGATGCCGCCGCGGCCCACCAGTCGGTGATCACGGTGATGGAAGCGGCGCGCCGCAGCGGCCTGATGCAGATCACCTTCGCCACCCAGCCTGCCGCGCAGGCCGCGCGCTGACGGTCCCGCCCGACGCCACGATGGGACTGCAGCGCGCCTGGACTCGCCGCGGCCCGCTGGCCCGCCTGCTCTGGCCGCTGTCCCGGCTCTTCGGGGCACTCGCCGCCCTGCGGCGCACCGCCTATGGCCGCGGCTGGCTGCGTTCGCAGCGCGTGGCCGTGCCGGTGGTGGTGGTGGGCAACGTGGTGGCCGGCGGCGCGGGCAAGACGCCCGTGGTGATCGCCGTCGTTCGCCATCTGCAGGAACGCGGCCTGCGCGTGGGCGTGGTTTCGCGCGGCCATGGGCGGCGCACGAACGACGGACGCGCCGTCACGGCCGGCAGCGACCCGCGCGACGTCGGCGACGAACCCTTGCTGATCCACCATGCCACGCGGGCGCCGCTGCAAGTCGACCGCGACCGCGTCGCCGCCGCCCGCGCCCTGCTGGCGCGCGAGCCCGGCCTGCAGCTCATCGTGAGCGACGACGGGCTTCAGCACCTGGCCTTGCAGCGCGACGTGGAGATCGTCGTCTTCGACGACCGCGGCATCGGCAACGGCTGGCTGCTGCCCGCCGGACCGCTGCGCGAACCCTGGCCGCGCCGCTGCGACATCGTGGTCCACACGGGCCGGCAACCCGCCTTCGCGGGCTTGCATGCCCCGCGCCGGCTGGCCGGCCACGCCATCGACCGCGAAGGCCGCCGCGTCCCGCTGGCCGAACTGGCCCGCCGCGGCGACGTCGTGGCGATCGCCGGCATCGCGCAGCCGCAGCGCTTCTTCGCCATGCTGGCCGAATGTGGCGTGCAGCCCGGCAGATGCATCGCCCTGCCCGACCACCACGACTTCGACGGCTGGCAGCGCCCGGCGGGCACCCTGCTGTGCACGGAAAAGGACGCCGTCAAGCTGTGGCGCGCGGCGCCCGATGCGCTGGCCGTGCCGCTGCTGCTGGAACCCGGCGCGGACTTCTTTGCCGCGCTGGACGCACGGCTATCATTTCCCGATGGACACGAAGCTGCTTGAACTGCTGGTCTGCCCCGTCACCAAGGGCCCCCTGAGCTGGGACGCCGAGAAGCAGGAACTCGCCTCGCGCAGCGCGCGGCTGGCCTATCCGGTGCGCGACGGCATCCCCATCCTGCTGGAGAACGAGGCGCGCCCGCTGACCGACGAAGAGCTGGGCCTGTGAGCTTCGTCGTTCTGATCCCCGCCCGGCTGGCCTCCACGCGCCTGCCCGGCAAGCCCCTGGCCGACATCGGCGGCCTGCCGATGGTGGTGCGGGTGGCGCGGCGGGCGGCCCTGTCCGGCGCGCAGCGCACCGTGGTCGCCGCCGACGACGCGCGCATCGTGCAGGCCTGCGAGGCGCACGGCGTGCAGGCGCTGCTCACGCGCAAGGACCACGCCAGCGGCAGCGACCGGCTGGCCGAAGCCTGCGCGCAGCTCCAGCTGCCCGACGATGCCATCGTCGTCAACGTGCAGGGGGACGAGCCGCTGATCAACCCCGGCCTCGTCGACGCCGTGGCCGAGGCGCTGGCGCGCCGGCCCGACGCGGCGATGAGCACCGCCGTGCATGCCATCGACACCCTGGCCGACTTCCTGAACCCGAACGTCGTGAAGGCCGTGGTGGACGACGCCGGCCTGGCGCTGTACTTCAGCCGCGCCCCCATCCCCTGGCCGCGCGACCTGGCCGGCGGCGGCGCGCCAGCGCAGCTGCCCTCGCCGGCGCCGCTGCGGCACATCGGCATCTACGGCTACCGCGCCGGCTTCGTGCAGCGCTTTCCCCGGCTGGCGCCGTCGCCGCTGGAGCAGATGGAGTCGCTGGAGCAGCTGCGCGCCCTCTGGCACGGCCACCGCATCGCCGTGCATCGGAGCGAAGCCGCACCAGGGCCCGGCGTCGATACGCCGGAAGACCTGGAGCGCGTGCGCGCCCGGTTCCCGGGTGCCTGAATCGCCGCCGCAGGCGGGCGGCCAGCCCGCGGGCGCATGCTATCCTCATCAGACTGGCGCCCGAGGCGCGGCGCACAGCGGTGCGCCATCGCGGCACGAATTCCAAGAAACGTCCGAGGACACCATGAGACTCATTCTGTTGGGCGCCCCAGGGGCCGGCAAGGGCACGCAGGCCGCCTTCATCTGCCAGAAGTACGGCATTCCCCAGATCTCCACCGGCGACATGCTGCGCGCGGCGGTCAAGGCCGGCACGCCGCTGGGGCAGCAGGCCAAGGCGGTGATGGAGTCCGGCGGCCTGGTCGGCGACGACCTGATCATCAACCTCGTGAAGGAACGCATCGCCCAGCCCGACTGCGCCAAGGGCTTCCTCTTCGACGGCTTCCCGCGCACCATCCCGCAGGCCGACGCGATGAAGGCCGCGGGCGTCAAGATCGATCACGTGCTCGAGATCGACGTGCCCTTCGAGGACATCATCGAGCGCATGAGCGGCCGCCGCTCGCACCCGGCCTCGGGCCGCATCTACCACGTGCGCTTCAACCCGCCGAAGGTGCAAGGCAAGGACGACGTCACGGGCGAGGACCTGATCCAGCGCGACGACGACAAGGAAGAAACCGTGCGCAAGCGGCTCGACGTCTACAGCCAGCAGACGCGCCCGCTGGTCGACTACTACCAGCAGTGGGCCGCGCAGGACCCGGCCGGTGCGCCGAAGTACCGCGCCATCAGCGGCGTCGGCTCGGTCGACCAGATCACCCGGCGCGCGCTGGAAGCCCTTTCGAGCTGACGACGCCCTCGCCACTCGGCGCGAAAAGCCATCGCTGCAAGGCGGTGGCTTTTTTCTTTGGCCGCCGCGGGCCTCAGCCCGCCCGCATCAGCGAGAGCATCAGCGCGATGCGCGCCTTGACCGGCGACAGGCCGCCCGCATCCGGCAACGCGCCTTCCCCGCCCGCCGGCAGCACGCGGCCGAAGGCACAGCGCGTCGCGCGCACCACCGCCACACCGGCCGCCTGCGCGCGCGCCGCCGCCGCTTCGAGTTCGCGGTGCAGGGTGGCATTGCCCGTGCCGGCCAGCACGATGCCCTGCACGCCGGCGGCCGGGCTTTCGGCCCGCTCGCGCAGCAGCGCGTCGACCAGCAGGCCGCCGGCACCTGCATGGCTGAGCACGATCTCCACGCGCGGCCATGGCGCGCCGGCCGCGATCCGCTGCATCGCCTCCGGCGCCGGACTGGCCTGAGGCGCCCCGGGCCCGCCGTGCGCCAGGACCACGCGGCCCTCCTCCACCACGCCCACCGGCCCCAGGTCGCCGGACGAGAACGCATCGAGCCGGTAGGTGTGCACCTTCTGCACGGCCTGCGCGCCGTGGACCGTGCCCGCGCAGACGGCCAGCACGCCCGACAGGCCCGGCATCGCGGCGACGTGGATCGCGTCGCGCAGGTTCTGGGGCCCGTCGGGAGAAAGCGCCGTCGCCGGCCGCATCGCGCAGGCCAGCACCACCGGCCGCTGCGGCGCCAGCACGCTGTGCAGAAAGAAGGCCGTCTCTTCCAGCGTGTCGGTGCCGTGCGTGACGACGATGCCTGCCACCTCGTCCTGCGCCAGCCAGTGTGCGCAGCGCAGCGCCAGCGCGCGCCAGACCTCGCCGTCCATGTCCTTGCTGTCGATGTTGGCCACCTGCTCGGCCTGCAGCGCCACGCCCGGCACCGCGATGCCGGCCAGCAGTTCGCCCACGCCGACCTCGCCGGCGCGGTAGCCCAGGTTGTCGCCCGGCTCCACGGCCCGGCCCGCGATGGTGCCGCCCGTGCCCAGCACGACGACCCGCCTCGCCCCGCCCGGTGCGCCGTCCGGCGCCGAATACTTGTCAATCATGGAAAACTGGTTAAAAATACAGCCACTGGATGCGTGATCAGTATCGCGTTCCGCCCCGGCGGCCCCGCACACGCGCCTCGCAAGGAGTTGCCCGATGCTCAACCTGCCCGCTTCGCCTTCCGCCGTCAAGCTTACCGCCCGGCAGCAGCAGATCCTGGATCTGGTCCGCAGCGCCATGGCGCGCACGGGCGCGCCGCCCACCCGCGCCGAGATCGCCGCCGAGTTGGGCTTCAAGTCCGCCAACGCGGCGGAGGAGCACCTGCAGGCGCTGGCCCGCAAGGGCGTCATCGAGTTGGTCAGCGGCACCTCGCGCGGCATCCGTCTGAAGAGCGAGGCGCTGCGCGTCCTGGGCGAATCGCGCAGCAGCCAGATGTCGCTGGCGCTGCCGGGCATCTCGCAGCTGGCGCTGCCCCTCATCGGCCGCGTCGCCGCCGGCTCGCCCATCCTGGCGCAGGAGCACGTGGACCAGACCTACTACGTCGAGAACACCCTCTTCCAGCACAGGCCCGACTACCTGCTCAAGGTGCGCGGCATGTCGATGCGCGATGCCGGCATCATGGACGGCGACCTGCTCGCGGTGCAAGCCACCAAAGAGGCGCGCAACGGCCAGATCATCGTGGCCCGCCTGGGCGAGGAGGTCACCGTCAAGCGGCTCAAGCGCAGCAAGGACGTCATCGAACTGCACGCCGAGAACCCCGACTACCCCACCATCGTGGTGCAGCCCGGCGAACCCTTCGAGATCGAAGGCCTGGCCGTCGGGCTGATCCGCAACACGATGCTGATGTAGCACCGCCTCGGGCCGTGCCAGGTGGCGGGCGTATGGGGCCTTCAGGCGCCATCACCCTGGCATGGCCTTTCACCAACGAATCCTGCCTGTGTTCAACCTTCCCTCAGGAGTTCACATGGGAATCGCATTGCTCACCCTGGCCGATCTGCTCACGCCCTTTCAGTCCATCGCCAGCCGCTGGATGACCGACCGGCGCCGCAGCCGTCATGCGCTGCGCTACGTGGCCGTGCGGCCGGCCCGCGGCCTGCGCGGCACGCCGGGCAACGGGCCCGCGCGGCCGCTCAAGGTCACCCGGCTGATCGAGCAGGGGCAGAGCCGGCCGCTGGCGGGCGGCGTGGTCATCTCCGGCCGCATGGACGAGGTCTGCGCCGAACTGGAGCGGCTGGCGGCCCTGGAAGCGGCCGGGTCGGCACGCCTGCACTGAGGCCGCGCACTGCACACGGCCCTCGGGTCCGGCGCTCTGGCGCGCGCATGCGCAAGGCACAATGGGAGGCCATGAACATTGTGATCCTTGATCATTGGATTCCCCAGTGAAAGTCCAATTGATCAGAAAAAAGCCATACTAAAAACCATACTGAACTGGCTTTTGATCCTGCACGAATGAACAGCATTTCTCGCCCGGCGGACCCCCTGCCGGCTGACGGCCTGTCGCTGCCGATGGCCGGCGCCACGGTGCACGCCGGCTTCCCCTCGCCTGCCGATGATTTCCGCGCCCAGCGCATCGACCTCAATGCCGTGCTGGTGACGCACCCGCAGGCGACCTTCGTGCTTCGGGTGGCCGGCGACTCGATGCGCGACGAGGGGATCGACGATGGCGATCTGCTGGTGGTCGACCGCGCGCTCAAGCCGCGCCACGGGCAGATCGTGGTGGCGGTGGTGGATGGCGAGTTCGCGGTCAAACGGCTGCATCTGCGCGGCGGCCGCCTGCGGCTGCGCGCCGGCAACCCGACGTATCCCGAGATCGCGCCGGCCGAGGGCCAGACGGTCGAGGTGTGGGGCGTCGCCACCGGCTGCATCAAGCGCTTTTCGACCTGAGCGAGCGCGCGCCATGCTGGCCCTGCTGGACGGCAACAATTTCTACGTCTCGTGCGAGCGCGTCTTCCGGCCCAGCCTGCAGGGCCGGCCCGTGGTGGTGCTGAGCAACAACGACGGCTGCGCGATCAGCCGCAGCAACGAGGCCAAGGCGCTGGGCGTGCGCATGGCGCAGCCGCATTTCGAGATCCGCCACCTGGAGGACGGCGCCGGCCTGGTCAGCCTGAGCGCCAATTTCGTGCTGTACGGCGACATGAGCGACCGCATGATGAGCCTGGCCGCCGGCCTGGGCCCGGCGCAGGAGGTGTACAGCATCGACGAGTGCTTCATCGGCCTGCAGGGCGTGCGCGGCGACCTGGCGGCACGCTCGCGCGCGGTGCGCTCGCGCATCCTGCGCTGGATCGGCATCCCCACATGCATCGGCATCGCGCCGACCAAGACGCTGGCCAAGCTCGCCAACCACATCGCCAAGGAGGCCGAGCGCACGCCGGGCAGCTACCCGGTGCGGCACGCGCAGGTCTGCCACCTGGGCGCGCTGGCGCCGGCCGAGCGCGAGGCGCTGCTGGCCGCCACGGCGGTGGGCGACGTGTGGGGCGTGGGTCCGCGCATCGGCGAGCAGCTGCGCGCCGGCGGCGTGGCCAGCGCGCTGGATCTGG
>JASGDG010000365.1:0-4100 GCA_047607325.1 Xenophilus sp.
CCTGCGCGCTGGGCCACCCCATCGGCGCCAGCGGCGCGCGCATCATGGTCACGCTGATCCATGCGCTGCAGGCACGGGGCAAGAAGCGCGGCGTGGCCACGCTGTGCATCGGCGGCGGCGAGGGCACCGCCGTCGCCATCGAACTCCTCTGATCCGAAGAAAGAAAGCAGAAGCACCATGAGCCTGTCGACGTTCCCGCGCTCCCTCCTGCCCTGCCTGCTGGCTGTCGCCTTCGTCGCACCCGCGGCCTTCGCCCAGCAGCGCGACGAGGCGCTGTTGAAGGCCGCCACCGACGAGCAGCCCGCCGTCGTCAAGACGCTGGAACAGCTGGTCAACATCGAGACCGGCACCGGCGACGCCGAGGGCATGGCCGCGGCCGCGCAGTACCTGGAGGACCGCCTGAAGGCGCTGGGCTTCGCCGTCACCCGCCACAAGGCGGCGGGCATGGTGGTCGGCGACAACCTCGTCGGCACGCTCAAGGGCAAGGGCGGCAAGAACGTGCTGCTCATCTCGCACATGGACACCGTCTACCTCAAGGGCATCCTGGCCAAGGCGCCCTTCCGAGTGGAAGGCGACAAGGCCTACGGCCCCGGCATCGCCGACGACAAGGGCGGCAACGCGGTCGTGCTGCATACGCTGGCGCTGCTCGAGGCGCGCGGCTTCCAGGACTTCGGCACCATCACCGTGCTGTTCAACACCGACGAGGAGAAAGGCTCCTTCGGCTCGCGCGACCTGATCCAGGCCGAGGCGGCCAAGGCCGACTACGTGCTCTCCTACGAGCCCACCTCGGCCGGCAAGGAAGGCTTCTCGCTCGGCACCTCGGGCATCGCCTACGTGCAGGCCAACATCAAGGGCAAGGCCTCGCATGCCGGCGCCGCGCCCGAGCTCGGCGTCAACGCGCTGGTGGAGGCGGCCGACCTGGTGCAGCGCACGCTGGACATCGACGACAAGGCCAGGGGCCTGCGCTTCAATTGGACCATCGCCAAGGCCGGCGCGGTGAGCAACATCATCCCCGACGGCGCCACGCTCAACGCCGACGTGCGCTATGCGCGCAACGAGGACTTCGAGGCCGCGATGAAGGTGCTGGAGGAACGTGCCCAGAAGAAGAGGCTGCCGGATGCGGAGGTGAAGATCCTGATCACCCGCGGCCGCCCCGCCTTCGATGCCGGCCCGGCCGGCAAGGTGCTGGTCGACAAGGCCGTGACCTACTACAAGGAGGCCGGCGGCGAGGTCGGCGTGGTCGAGCGCACCGGCGGCGGCACCGACGCCGCCTATGCCGCGCTGGCCGGCAAGCCCGTCATCGAGAGCATGGGCCTGCCCGGCTTCGGCTACCACAGCGACCAGGCCGAGTACGTGGACATCGGCGCCATCCCGCGCCGGCTCTACATGTCGACCCGGCTGGTGATGGACCTGGCCCAGGGCAAGTGAGGCCGATCCGGCCGGAGACCCCGCCATGCTGCTGACCCCGGATCAGGAAGCCATCCGCGACGCGGTGCGCGAATTCGCACAAGCCGAACTGTGGCCCCACGCCGCGCAGTGGGACCGCGAGCACACCTTCCCGCGGGCCGCCCACCAGGGCCTAGCCGCGCTGGGCGCCTATGGCATCTGCGTGCCCGAGGAGCACGGCGGCGCCGGGCTGGACTACCTGACGCTGGCGCTGGTGCTGGAGGAGATCGCCGCCGGCGACGGCGGCACCAGCACCGCCATCAGCGTCACCAACTGCCCGGTCAACGCCATCCTGCTGCGCGACGGCAACGCGCAGCAGAAGCGGCAGTGGCTGCAGCCGCTGGCACAGGGCAAGATGCTGGGGGCCTTCTGCCTCACGGAGCCGCAGGCGGGCAGCGATGCGTCGAGCCTGCGCACCACGGCCCGGCGCGACGGCGACGGCTACGTGATCGACGGCACCAAGCAGTTCATCACCAGCGGGAAGAACGGCCACGTCGCCATCGTCATCGCCATGACCGACAAGGCGGCGGGCAAGAAGGGCATGAGCGCCTTCCTGGTGCCCACCGACGCGCCCGGCTACACCGTGGCGCGGCTGGAGGACAAGCTGGGCCAGCATTCGAGCGACACGGCGCTGATCCAGCTCGACGGCTGCCGGGTGCCGGCCGAGAACCTGATCGGTGCCGAAGGCGAGGGCTACAGGATCGCCCTGGGCGCGCTGGAGGGCGGGCGCATCGGCATCGCGGCGCAGAGCGTGGGCATGGCGCGCAGCGCCTTCGAGTTCGCCGTGAACTATGCCAAGGAGCGCAGCGCCTTCGGCGGCCCGATCTTCGGGCAGCAGGCGGTGAGCTTCCGCCTGGCCGAATGCGCCACCCGGATCGAGGCGGCGCGCCAGCTGATCTGGCATGCCGCCGCGCTGCGCGACGCGGGCCGGCCGTGCCTGAAGGAAGCGGCGATGGCCAAGCTCTTCGCCAGCGAGATGGCCGAGCGGGTGTGCAGCGCCGCTATCCAGACGCTGGGTGGTTATGGGTACGTGAACGACTTCCCGCTGGAGCGCATCTACCGCGACGTGCGCGTGTGCCAGATCTACGAAGGCACCTCGGACATCCAGAAGCTGCTCATCACGCGGGCGCTGGCCTGATGGCGGCGGACGGCGACTGCCCGTGCGGCCGCGCCGCGGCGCGCGGCCGCCGGCTGGCCTATGCCGGCTGCTGCGGCCGCTTCGTGGAGGACTTCGAGGGCACGCCGGCGCCCGATGCCGAATCGCTCATGCGCTCGCGCTACACCGCCTTCGTGCTGCGGCGGGCCGGCTACCTGCTCGCCACCTGGCACCCGTCCACCCGGCCGGCCGCGCTGGACTTCGAGCCGGGCCTGCAATGGCTCGGCCTGCAGGTGAAGGCGCACTTGCAGGCCGATGCCTCGCATGCGCAGGTCGAGTTCGTCGCCCGCATGCGGCATGCCTCGGGGCGCGCCTCGCGCCTGGCCGAGCGCAGCCGCTTCGTGCGCGAGGGCGGGCGCTGGTACTACGTGGACGGCCCGCAGCGCTGACGCGCGCTCAGCCCGCGCGCAGCGACTCGATCAGGTCGATGTACTTCTGCCTGGCATCGTCTGCGGACGTGCCCTTCAGCGCCGTCCACGCATCCCATTTGGCGCGGGCGACGATGTCGCTGAAGCTGGGCTTCTTCGCGGCGTTGTCGCCTTCGGTCGCCTGCTTGTACAGCGCGTAGATCTTCAGCAGCGTCGGGTTGTCGGGGCGCGCGGGCAGCAGCTTGGCGTTGGCCTGCGCGGCTTCGAAGAGGGTGTTCAGATCGGAAGACATCGAGGCGGCAAAAAACCGGCATTGTCATCCGGAATGCGGCGGGCCGGACCTCAATCATGGAGCCCGGTGCGGGCCAGTTCGGCGTCCAGCCGCTCGCGCGCATCGGCCGGCTCGATGGCGGCGGCCCGCTCGTACAGCCGCGTCGCCTGCGCCGCTCGCGCATCCCCTTCCAGGGCGAGCAGGGCGCGGGCGTATTCCATCAGGCCGGTGGCGGAATGCGGGTTGATCTCCAGCCCGCGCTCGAACAGGGCCACGGCGGTGTCGGCGCGCACGCCGTAGGTCATGCGGCCGACCAGCGCGCCGACCTTGTCGATCACTTCCGCATGGAAGGCCCCGAGCGCGAAATGCGCATCGGCATGGCGTGGCTCCAGTTCGATGATGCGCTCCAGCACCTCCTTGAGTTTGCCGCCCAGGCCCTGGGCCAGGGCGCGCGCCACGCTCACCGCCTGGGCATGGCGTCCGAGCGCGTAGGCGTGCCAGTAGAGGGCCTGGCAGTCCTCGGGATGGGCGAGGGCCCGGGCCTGCGCCCGGTCGCCCACCTGGCGCAGCAGCGCCAGGCGCGTGGCTTCGCGCGGCTCGACATAGTTGGCGTAGATGGCGGTGGCCTGGTCCGCCAGGTTGGCGCCGCCGTCGCCCAGCGCCAGCCCTGCCGTGGCGGCGGCCGCGAAGTCGCCGCCGTGGTACAGCGCCCAGGCCTCGGCCAGCGCCGGATCGGCCGGCGGCGGCAGCGGCTGGCCGGCATGCAGGCGCGGCCAGTGCGCCAGCACCGCGGCGGCATCGAAGCGGGGCACGCCGGCCAGGGGCAGCGGCATCCAGGCCGGCGGCGCCGGGGCGCGCG
>JASGDG010000366.1:0-10499 GCA_047607325.1 Xenophilus sp.
GGCCCTCGCCCCCCGGCGCGCCGGCTAGGCCGCCGGCGCGCTTCGCGCATCCGCGCGCCAGCCGCGAGGTGCGGCTGGGCGATGCGCTGGTGGCCTACGAGTTCGCGCGCGGCCGGCGCCGCACCATCGGCTTCGTGGTGGGGGCGGAAGGGCTGTCGGTGCGTGCGCCGCGCTGGGTGGCGCTGCGCGACATCGATGCGGCGCTGCAGGAGAAGTCGGCCTGGATCCTGCGCAAGCTGGCCGAGGCGCAGCAGCGCGAGGCCCGGCAGGAGGACGCCCGCATCGTGTGGCGCGACGGCGCGGCGCTGCCTTTCCTCGGCGTGCCGGTCCGCATGCGGCTGGATCCTGCGCATGGCTTCGCGGCGGCAGGCGCGGTGCTCGATGCCGGCGAGGGCGGCCCGGGCGAGCAGGTGCTGCGGCTGGCGCTGCCCCGGCAGGCCGGCGCCGCGCAGATCCGCGACGCGGCCCAGGCCTGGCTGATGCGGCAGGCGCGGCGCGTCTTCACCGAGCGGCTGGCGCATTTCGCGCCCCAGCTGGGCGTGCGCTGGACCCGGCTGTCGCTGTCCAGCGCGGCGACGCGCTGGGGCAGCGCCAGCGCCGACGGCTCCATCCGCCTGAACTGGCGCCTGATTCACTACCGGCTGGACATCATCGACTACGTGGTGGTGCACGAACTGGCCCACCTGCGCGTGATGGACCACAGCCCGCGCTTCTGGGACCAGGTGGAGCGCGTGCTGCCGGACTACGCGCAGCGCCGGCAGGTGCTCAAGGACGAGCCGGCGCCGAAGCACTAGGCCGGGTAGGTCCCCTGCAGCAGGATGCCGCGGTCCACGTCCTGGATGTTCGTGTGGCCGCAGAAGGCCATCGTCACGTCCAGTTCCTTGTGGATGATCTGCAGCGCCCGGGTCACGCCTTGCTCGCCCATCGCGCCCAGGCCGTAGGCCATGGCGCGGCCGATCAGGGTGCCGCGGGCGCCCAGCGCCCAGGCCTTGAGCACGTCCTGCCCGCTGCGGATGCCGCCGTCCATCCACACCTCCAGCCGGCGGCCCACCGCGTCGACGATGGGCGGCAGGGCCGTGATGCTGCTGGGCGCGCCGTCGAGCTGGCGTCCGCCGTGGTTGCTCACCACGATGGCGTCGGCGCCCGCCTCGGCCGCCAGGCGGGCGTCTTCCTCGACCATGATGCCCTTGAGGATCAGCTTGCCGCCCCACTGGCGCTTGACCCACTCGATGTCGGCCCACGACAGGCGCGGATCGAACTGCTCGTTGGTCCAGGCCGCCAGCGAGCTCATGTCGCTCACGCCCTTGACGTGGCCCACCAGGTTGCGGAAGGTGCGGCGCCTGGTGCCGGCCATGCCGATGCACCAGCGCGGCTTGGTCATCAGGTTCAGGAGGTTGCGCAGCGTCGGCTTCGGCGGCGCCGTCAGGCCGTTCTTCAGGTCCTTGTGGCGCTGGCCGATCACCTGCAGGTCCAGCGTGAGCACCAGCGCGCTGCAGTTCGCGTCGCGCGCGCGGCCGATCATGCGGGCCATCGCGTCGCGGTCGCGCATCATGTACAGCTGGAACCAGAACGGCGCCGTGGTGTTCTGCGCGATGTCCTCGATCGAGCAGATGCTCATGGTCGAGAGCGTGAACGGGATGCCGAACTTCTCGGCAGCGCGCGCCGCATGGATCTCGCCGTCGGCGTGCTGCATGCCCGTCAGGCCCACCGGGGCGATGGCCACCGGCATCGCCGCCGCCTGGCCCACCATCGTGGCCGCCGTGGTGCGCCCCTCCATGTTCACCGCCACGCGCTGGCGCAGCTTGATCTTCTGGAAGTCCTGCTCGTTGGCGCGGTAGGTGCCCTCCGTCCACGAACCCGAGTCGGCGTAGTCGTAGAACATGCGGGGCACGCGCCGCTCAGCCAGCACGCGCAGGTCTTCGATGGTGGTGATGACGCTCATGGGGCGATTCTCAATGCAGGACCATCAGGTGGAAGGGCCACACGTAGGCCTGCAGCGTCACGTACAGGCCGACCAGGCAGGCCAGCGCGATGGAGTGGAAGAACACGTAGCGCAGGATGTCGCCCTCGTGGTTGAACCAGCGCGTGGCGGTGGAGGCGACCACGATCGACTGCGCGTCGATCATCTTGCCCATCACGCCGCCCGAGCTGTTGGCCGCGCCCATCAGGTTCGGGCTCAGGTGCAGCTGCTCGGCCGCCACCTTCTGCATGCCGCCGAAGAGCACGTTGCTCGCCGTGTCGGAGCCGGTCAGCGCCACGCCCAGCCAGCCCATCAGCGTGCCGAAGAAGGGGTACAGCACGCCGGTGTTGGCGAAGGCCAGGCCCAGCGTGGTGTCGGTGCCCGAGTAGCGCGTGAGCGTGCCCAGCGCCAGCATCAGCACGATGGTCAGCAGCGAGTACTTCACCAGCCACAGCGTCTTGAAGAAGGTGCGCACGATGGCGAGCGGGTTGTACTTCATGACCAGCGCGCTGACCACCGCCGCCAGCAGGATGCCGCTGCCCGTGGCCGACAGCAGGTTCAGCACGTAGACCGCGCCTTCCTTGGTCGGCTGGGCGACCACCGGCGGCATCTTCTCGATCAGGTTGTGCAGGCCGGCCATCGGGAACGAGGGCGCGAACAGGCCGTTGAGCCAGGTCTTGACCGAGGGCAGGCCCCAGGCGAAGACGAACACCGACAGGATCACCCACGGCGTCCAGGCCGCCACCAGCGCCTGGGTGCTGTGGCGCGTCACCGGCTGCGGCGGCTTGGCCTCGGCGGCGCTCGGGTCGTGCCCGCGCAGCGAGGGGGAGGTCCACACCTTCTTCGGCTTCCACACGCGCAGGAAGGCCACCAGGCAGACCATCGAGACGATGGCGGCGATGATGTCCACCAGCTCCGGCCCGATGAAGTTGGACACCAGGTACTGCGGCACCGCGAAGCTCACGCCCGTGACCAGGATGGCGGGCCAGATCTCCAGCATGCCCTTGCGGCCGGCGAAGGCCCAGATCAGCCAGAAGGGCACCAGCAGCGAGAAGAAGGGCAGCTGGCGGCCGATCATGGCCGTCACTTCCGTCAGGTCGTAGCCGTGCACCTTGGCCAGCGTGATCACCGGCGTGCCCAGCGCGCCGAAGGCCACCGGCGCCGTGTTGGCGATCAGGCTCAGGCCCGAGGCCGCCAGCGGCGAGAAGCCCAGGCCGATGAGGATGGCCGCCGTCACCGCCACCGGGGTGCCGAAGCCGGCCGCGCCCTCGAAGAAGGCGCCGAAGCAGAAGGCGATCAGCAGCAGCTGGATGCGCCGGTCCTCGGTGATGCCCGAGAGCGAGTCCTGCAGCACGGCGAAGCTGCCGTTCTGCTCGGTCAGCTGGTGCAGGAAGATGATGTTCAGCACGATCCAGCCGATCGGCAGCAGGCCCGTGAAGCCGCCGAACAGCGCCGCGCGCCCGGCCATGTCGGCCGGCATGCCGTAGGCGAAGACCGCCACCAGCAGCGCCGCCACCAAGCCCATGCCGGCCGCGATGTGCGCTTTGATGTGGAAGAAGCCGAGGGCGGCCAGCATCACCACCACCGGGATCGCCGCCAGGGCGGTGGAGATGAACATGTTGCCGAACGGGTCGTAGGTCTGCTGCCAGGTCATGGCGCGTCTCCTTCTGGGTGTCGTTGTGGGAATGGCGTGGGCGCGTGGCACCCTGGCTGGCAGGCGCAGTCCCGCGCCGGACGCGCGAGCCCTGCCGGGTGCGGACTGTAGGGGTGGGGTTTCGGCAGTGCGTGAAATATGGTTGCGTCGCGTGTGAAAGTTTTTCAGCGCGGGCCGTGCCGCAGGGGGGGTGCGGAGCAGGCCTGCGGGAATACCCGGAGGGCCGGCCCGGGCCGGCGCGGGCTACTTCATCGCCTGGCTCAGCCAGTCCACGAAGGCCGCGCACTCCCAGCGCTTCAGCGTGCCCGGCTGCCAGCACAGGAAGTAGTCGTGCGGCGAGCGCGCGCTGCGCTGCGACAGGCGCACCAGCCGGCCACTGTCCAGCCAGCCCTGGCCGAGCTTCATGCGCATCAGCGCCACGCCGAAGCCGGCCACGGCGGCGTCGAGCACCAGCCCCAGGTCGTTGAACTGGTTGCCCGAGGCCGGCTCCGGCAGGCCGATGCCGCAGGCGCGGAACCAGGTGCGCCACGGCTCCAGCGGCGAGCGGATCAGGTGGGCGCGTCCGATGGATTCCTCGGTCTCGAAACCGTCCTCGAAGGGCCCCGCCTCGCGCAGGTACTCGGGGCTGCACACCGGGCACACCTCGTCCGACAGCAGGTGCATCGACTCGCGGTCGGGGAAGGGGCCGGTGCCGAAGCGCAACTCGATGTCCGCCTCCTCGGCCGTCACGTGGTGGATCGGGATGGCCACCTGCAGCATCAGCTCGATGTCCGGGTAGGCATGGCGGAACATCGCCAGCCGCGGCAGCAGCAGCTGGCGCGAGAAGGTGGGCGTGACGGCCACGCGCAGCCGCGCGGGCGCATCGGCGCCCGCCGGGCTGGCGTGCGGCGGATCCTGCAGCACTGCCATGGCCTCGCGCACCCGCGCCAGATAGGCCGCGCCTTCGGTGGTGGCCAGAAAGTCGCCGCGGTTGGCGAAGAGCTTCAGGCCGAGCCGCGCCTCGAGCTGGCGGATGCGGTGGCTGATGGCGCTGGGCGTGACGCTCAGTTCGGCGGCCGCCTGCGTCACGCTGCGCAGGCGCGCCACGGCCTCGAAGGCCAGCAGGGCCTGGATCGGCGGGATGCGGGCGGCGGAAGGTGCCATGCCACGCATTGTGGCGCGGCAGGCCTTATCGCCCCCAGGCGCAGCCGCCGTCCACCACCAGCGTGGAGCCGACCACGTAGTCGCCCGCCCGCGAGGCCAGGAAGACCGCCGCGCCGGCCATGTCCTCCGGCGTGCCGATGCGGCCCAGCGGCACGCGGTGCGCCACCTCGTCGCCGTGGTCGCGCGCGTCCTTGTTCATCTCCGAGGCGAAGGGGCCGGGCGCGATGGCGCTGACCACGATGCGCTCGGGCGCGAGCTTCAGCGCCATGCGCTTGGTCAGATGGATCAGGCCGGCCTTGCTGGCAGCGTAGGAGTACGTCTCCCACGGGTTGACGGTGATGCCGTCGATCGAGGCGACGTGGATCACCTTGGCCAGGTGGTCGGCGGCGGCCTTCCTCAGCATCGGCGTGAGCGCCTGCGTGAGGAAGAAGGGCGTCTTCATGTTCAGGTCGGCCACCTTGTCCCAGCCGCTCTCGGGGAACTCGTCGTAGGGCGCGCCCCAGGCGGCGCCGGCGTTGTTGACCAGGATGTCGAGCGAGCCCTCGTGCTTCGCATAGGCCTGCACCAGACCCTGGATGCCATCCAGCGTGGAGACGTCGGCCGGCAGCGAGACGCAGTGGCCGAGGGCCGACAGTTCCTTGGCGGTGCGGTCGCAGGCCTCGGCCTTGCGCGCCGAGATGTAGACGCGCGCGCCGGCGGCCAGGTAGCCCTCGGCGATCATGCGGCCGATGCCGCGCGAGCCGCCGGTGACGAGGGCCGTGCGGCCTTTGAGCGAGAAGAGGTTCTGGAGGTCCATGGGATCGTCTCTGGGTTGCTTGGAACGGGGTCGGCGCAGCTTAAGGCGAAGCCTGCGGCGGCAGGGTCGCGCAGGTGGCAGCGGTTCGCCGGACGGGGCGCTCTCAGGCAGCGAGGGCCAGTGCCAGGGCGTCGAAGCCGGGGCGCGCCGCGGGGTCGGGGCTGACACAGCGCGCCTGCAGCGCGGCCAGCGCGTCGTCGGGTGCCGAATGGGCTTGCAGTTCGCCCAGCAGGTGGCCGAAGGCCAGCGCCTCCATGCGCTGCAGCCTCCGCAGCGTGGGCCCTTCGGGCAGCCGGGCCGCCGCGCCGAAGTCGCCCAGCAGCGCCTGCGCGCCGCTGCCTTCCACGGGCCGCCACAGGAGGTTGTGGGCGTACAGGTCGCCGTGCACCAGCCCGCGCGCATGCAGGTGCGCGACGGCCGAGGCGGTGTCGCGGGCGATGTCACGCGCCGCCCGCGCGGACAGGCGCAGGCCCGGCGCGTACACGTCGCGCGTGCAGGTGGCGAAGTCGGGCGGGCCGGCCAGGCTGCGCCACTCGGGCCCGAGGCGCGGCATCACCAGGCCCTGCGCGCCTTCGGGATGGCCCTGCACCCGGCCCCGCACCGGCACGATCGCCGGGTGCGCGCCGGCCGCGAGGTGGGCGGCCATCTCGCTGGCGGGCCAGCCGTCGCTCGTCATCTCGCCGCGAAAGAGCTTGACGGCCAGGGCCTCCTCGCAGCCCGTCCGCCGCGCGGCGTGAATGACGCCGGACGCGCCTTCGCCCAGCCGCTCGCCGAGCACCAGGCGGTCCCACGGCATGCCGGTGACGGGCGCGCCGGCCGCCGCCTCGCTCAGCGGATTGCCGGCGCAGGCCAGCCAGGCCAGCTTCGGCAGGCCGGCCAGACAGGGCGGCAATACCTCGAAGCGGTTGGCCGCCAGGCGCAGCAGTTCCAGCGAGGTGCAGCGCGCCAGCGTGCCGGGCAGCGCGGCCAGGCGGTTGCCGGCGAGCATCAGCTTCTGCAGCCGCGGGCAGTCGCCCAGCGTGTCGGGCAGCGCCTCGATGGCGTTGCCGGTCAGGATCAGCCAGCGCAGCCGCGCGGGCAGGGCGTCGGCAGGCACATCGCGCAGGCCGCAGCCCTTGAAGCCGACCATCTCCAGCGACTCGCAGCGGCCCAGCGCCGATGGCAGCGCGGCGAAGGGGTTGCCGGAGCAGAACAGCACCCGCAGGCGGCGCAGCCGGTGCAGGTCGGGCGGCAGTTCGGCGAGCCGGTTGCCGGAGAGATCGAGCACCTCCAGCGTGTCGGCCAGCGTGAAGAGCTTCGGCGGAAATTCGGTCAGCCCGCCGGCCAGGCGCAGCCGCGTGGCGCCGCGCAGGCGGCCGGCGCGCAGGTCATCCAGTGCCGCGGTATCAGACACCGAAGCGGTACACGCCGTGCGCGTCGCGCCTGCGCTGCAACTGCCCGCTGAACCACAGCAGGTGCAGGTGTGCGATGGTCTCGCCCATCGCGAAGGTCATCTGGTGCAGGTCCAGCGCCCGCTTGAAGAGGATGGGCAGCGCCTCCGCCGCCGTGTGCGGGCGCTGCGTGCAGGCGGCCAGCAGTTCGGCCAGCCGGTCGCGGTGGTGGTCCTGCAACTGGCGCACGCGGGTGTGGATGCCGCGGAAGGGCTTGCCGTGCGCCGGCAGGCCCAGCGCGTCCTCGGGCAGTTCCAGGTAGCGCTCCAGGCTGCCGAGGAACAGGCGCAGCGGATCGGCCTCCGGCTCGCCGGCATGCACGCTCACGTTGGTGGAGATGCGCGGCAGCATCATGTCGCCGCCGAGCAGGGTGTTCAGCTCCGCGCAGTACAGGGCGATGTGCTCCGGCGCGTGGCCGTAGCCGGCGATGCAGCGCCATTCGCGCCCGCCGATGCGCAGCACGTCGCCGTCCAGCATGCGCACGAAGCGGTCCGGCACCGAAGGCACCATGCTGGCGTAGTAGCGGGTGCGCTCGCGCAGCTTGGCCAGGGACTCGGGGTCCGTCATGCCGTGCGAGGCGAAAAAGTCCGCCGCCGCCTGGCCGCCGGCCAGGGTGTCGCCCGAGGTGCTGAGCACCCGGGCCACGTGGTAGTCGGTGGAGCTGATGAACAAAGGCGCGTCCCAGCGCTCGCACAGCCAGTGCGCCAGGCCGATGTGGTCGGGGTGCATGTGGGTGACGATCACGCGCAGGATGGGCAGGCCCTGCAGCTGCGTTTCGAAGATCTGCGCCCACTGCGCCTGCGCCTCGCGGCGGCTGATGCAGCAGTCCACCACGCTCCAGCCCTCGCGTCCGTCGATGCGGTCGCGCAGCAGCCACAGGTTGATGTGGTCCAGCGCGAAGGGGAGCTGCATGCGGATCCAGCGCACGTCCGGCGCCACCTCGATCGTCTCGCCGGGCGCGGGGAGACGGTCGCCCAGCGGGTAGTGGAGTTCGCGTTCGAGCAGATTCATATTGTGTATGATCCCGGGGTTGACGTTTACGTCAACGTCATGGATGGCGCTTCATTGTAGGCAGCCGTCCGGGAATGCGCTGTCGCCTGCGAACATGCCCTCCACCGTCTACACCATCGGCGAACTCGCCCGGGAGTTCGATCTCACGACGCGGGCGATCCGCTTCTACGAGGACATGGGCCTGCTCGCCCCGGCCCGCAGCGGCGTGCAGCGCATCTACTCCGCGCGCGACCGCACGCGGCTGGCCCTCACGCTGCGCGCCAAGCGCCTGGGTCTGACGCTCAGCGAGGCCAGGGCCATCCTCGACATGTACGACAGCCCGCGCGACACCGCGGCGCAGCTGGAGGAGTTCCTGCGCGTGCTCGGCATCCACCGGCAGCGGCTGGAGGCGCAACTGGCCGACCTGCAGGCCAACCTGGACGAAGTCCGCGCGCACGAAGCGCAGGCGCGCACCGTGCTGTCCCGGACGCGCAGGTCCGCCGCCCGCAGCGCCGGGCAATGAGCCTGGCGCCGGCAGCCGTCCCGCCCCCGCATCGATCGCCCACAATCCAGCCATGTCCACGTCCATCGAAGACCTCTTTGCCCACAACCGTGCCTGGTCCGCCCAGATGGAGCGCGAACGCCCCGGCTTCTTCACCAGCCTGGTCAAGCAGCAGACGCCCAAGTTCATGTGGATCGGCTGCTCCGACAGCCGCGTGCCGGCCAACCAGATCACCGGGCTGGACCCCGGCGAGGTGTTCGTGCACCGCAACGTGGCCAACATCGTGGTGCATTCCGACCTCAACGCGCTGTCGGCCATCCAGTTCGCGGTGGACATGCTCAAGGTGGAGCACATCATGGTCGTCGGCCACTACGGCTGCGGCGGCGTGAAGGCGGCACTCGAAGGCGCGCGCATGGGCCTGGCCGACAACTGGATCCGCCACATCCAGGACGTGCGCGACCGCCACCACGTGATGCTCGAATCCATGCCCGCGGAGGCGCGCGCCGACGCGCTGTGCGAGCTGAACGTGGCCGAGCAGGTGGTCAACGTGGCCGTCAGCACCGTGATGGTCGACGCCTGGAGCCGCGGGCAGAAGGTGACCATCCACGGCTGGGCCTTCGGCGTGCACGACGGGCTGCTGCAGGACCTGGAGATCAGCGTCGACGGCAGCCGCTCGCTGGAGTCGATCTACAAGGCGGCGGTGCAGCGCATCCGCTTCAAATGGGGCAAGCCGGCCGAGGCGGAGCCGGTGGCCATCGAGCCGCGCCGCCTGCGCCATGGCCAGGGCAACGGCGGCGAGGACGCGCCCGACACCCGCCTCGGCCAGGTGACCCCCTCGCACCCTTTGCCTCCAAGGAGCCCATCATGAGCGAATCGATCGTCATCCTCGGTGCCGCGCGCACCCCCATGGGCAGCTTCCAGGGCGACTTCGCCGCCCTCGCGGCGCACGACCTCGGCGGCGCCGCCATCAAGGCGGCGGTGGAGCGCGCCGGCGTGGCGCCCGAAGCGGTGGGCGAGGTGCTGTTCGGCAACTGCCTGATGGCCGGCCAGGGCCAGGCGCCGGCGCGCCAGGCAGCCTACAAGGGCGGCCTGCCCGACAGCGCGGGCGCCGTCACCCTCAGCAAGATGTGCGGCTCGGCCATGAAGGCCGCCATGCTCGCGCACGACCTGCTGCTGGCCGGCACCCACGACGTGATGGTGGCCGGCGGCATGGAGAGCATGACCAACGCGCCCTACCTGCTGCTCAAGGGCCGCGGCGGCTACCGCATGGGCCACGACCGGGTGTTCGACCACATGATGCTCGACGGCCTGGAAGACGCCTACCAGCCCGGCCGCAGCATGGGCACCTTCGGCGAGGACTGCGCCGCCAGGTACGGCTTCACCCGCGAGCAGCAGGACGCCTTCGCCATCGCCAGCGTGCAGCGCGCGCAGCATGCGACCCGCGACGGCCTGTTCCGGGCCGAGATCGCGCCGGTGATGGTCCAGGGCCGTGGCGGCGAGACGGTGATCGCCATCGACGAGGGCCCGGGCAAGGTCAAGCTGGACAAGATCCCCACGCTCAAGCCCGCGTTCAAGAAGGAGGGCGGCACCATCACCGCCGCCTCCAGCTCGTCGATCAACGACGGCGCCGCCGCCCTGGTGATGGCGACCGAGTCGCACGCGGAGAAGATCGGCGCCAGGCCCATCGCCCGCCTGGTCGCCCACGCCACCCACGCGCAGCAGCCCGAGTGGTTCTCCACCGCGCCGGTGGGCGCCGTGCGCAAGCTCTTCGCCAAGACCGGCTGGGGCGTCGACGACGTGGACCTGTGGGAGGTCAACGAGGCCTTCGCCGTGGTGCCCATGGCGCTGATGAAGGCGCTGGGCGTCCCGCACGAGATCGTCAACGTGCACGGCGGCGCCTGCGCGCTGGGCCACCCCATCGGCGCCAGCGGCGCGCGCATCATGGTCACGCTGATCCATGCGCTGCAGGCACGGGGCAAGAAGCGCGGCGTGGCCACGCTGTGCATCGGCGGCGGCGAGGGCAC
>JASGDG010000367.1:0-3360 GCA_047607325.1 Xenophilus sp.
GGCGGCACGGGCGGCCCGGGCGCCGGCGGGCACGGCGGCGGCCGGCGGCCGCGCCATCTGCACTGACGCGCTGATTCCGCCCTGACGGAATCCCCTCGAAGGCCCGCCGAGCGCGGGCCTTCGTGCGTCCGCTGCCCGTGACACAGGCGCCGGCTATGCTGCGCGCCTTGTTCCGGACGAGGGGTGCGCGTGGCCTTGTTTTCCCGATCGGTGCTGCAACCGGGCGTGCGCAAGCGCGAGGTGTTCGGCTGGGCGATGTACGACTTCGCCAACTCGGGCTACACGACGGTGGTCATCACCGCCGTGTTCGCGGCCTACTTCGTGGGCGGCATCGCGCGCTCGGCGCCCTGGGCCGCCTTCGCCTGGACGCTGGCGCTGAGCATCGCCTACGCCGTGGTGATGTTCACCATGCCGGCCATCGGCGCCTGGGCCGACCGGCATGCGGCCAAGAAGCGCGTGCTGGCGCTGGTGACCGCCGGCTGCGTGCTGGCCACCGCCGCGCTGGCGTTCACGCCGCGCATGGCACAGGGCGGGGGCCTGCAGGGCGTGCTGTTCGCGATGCTGCTGGTCGTCGTCTCCAACACCTTCTACTCGTACGGCGAATCGCTCACCGGCGCCTTCCTGCCCGAGCTGGCGCGGCCCGAAGGCATGGGCCAGGTCAGCGGCTGGGGCTGGGCCTTCGGCTACGTGGGCGGCATGCTCACCCTGGGGCTGTGCCTGGCCTACGTGCTGTGGGCGCAGTCGCGCGGGCTGCCGGCGTCGCACTTCGTGCCGGTGACGATGCTGGTGACGGCCGCGGTGTACGGGCTGGCGGCCTGCGCCACCTTCGCGCTGCTGCCCGAACGGGCCGAGCCGCAGCCGCAGCGTGCGCGGGTGAGCGCCTGGCGGCAGCTGCGCGCCACCTTCGCCGAGGCGCGGCGGTATCGCGACTTCATGTGGCTGCTGGCCTGCACGGCGTGCTACCAGGCCGGCGTGGCGGTGGCGATCGCGCTGGCGGCCATCTACGCGGAGCAGGTGATCGGCTTCGTGCCGCACGAGGCGATGGTGCTGGTCTTCGTGCTCAACCTGGCCGCCGCCGGCGGCGCCTTCGCCTTCGGCTACGTGCAGGACCGCATCGGCCACCGGCGCGCGCTGTCGGTCACGCTGCTGGCCTGGGTGGCGGTGTGCCTGATCGCCGCGGGCGCGACCAGCAAGGGCGGCTTCTGGTGCGCGGCCGCCGTCGCCGGGCTGGCGATGGGTTCGAGCCAGTCGGCGGGCCGTGCGATGACGGGGGTGCTGGCACCGCCGGCGCAGTTGGCGGAGTATTTCGGCCTGTGGACCTTCGCGACGCGGCTGGCGAGCATCGTGGGGCCGCTGTCCTACGGCGCGATCACCTGGCTGACGGGCGGCAACCAGCGGGTGGCGATCCTGGCAACGATGGTGTTCTTCCTCGCCGGCCTCGCGTTGCTCCTGCCGATCGACATGCGCCGCGGGCGCGCGGCGGCGCTGGCCGGGCGTTGACGCGGCGGCCTAGGGCGCGCGCAGCGCCTTCGGCACGGCGTAGCGCTCGCCTTCGTAGCGCAGCGTCACCGATTCGTAGCGCGCGGTCCCCGTCTTCTCGACGCACTGCCCGTCGTCCTGCAGCTGGGCACGCATGGGCGTGAGCGTGCGGGCGAGCACGAGATCGGCGAAACCGCCGCCGCCGCGCGGCCGGCCGACGGACACCAGCGAGCGAAGCTGCTCGAACTGGCCGGCGCATTGCAGGTCCCATTCGCCGCTGTCGCGGTCCAGCTCGATCTCGTCCAGCACCTGGCGCAGCTTGCCCCCTTCCGGCACGTACAGGCGCAGCGTCTCGCTGGAGAAGGGGTTGGGCCGTGAGCTGCCGCTGTAGCTCACGCGCAGGCCGAAGGCGCGGGACCCGGGCGAGAGCACGTAGCGGGCGGTGTCGATGCGGATGTCGCGGATGCGGATGGTGTCCTCCTCCAGCGCCTCCGGCTGGAAAAGGCGGGCCAGCACGGCGTCCCGGTCGGTGTTGCCGTTGTCGGGGCGCTGGATCACCAGCACCTCCAGGTCCAGCGTCCGGTCGCCGGCGCCGCTGTCGGCACGCTCCAGCGGCAGCACCACGATGCTGCGCCCGGGGTACGCGGGCCAAGCCTTGCAGGCGGCCAAGTCGCTGACCAGCGTGCGCCTGGGGTGCAGCCGGGCGTGCATGCGCTCGGCCAGGCCGCTCTCGCAGGCGGCCCGGGCCGGCAGCGCGGCGGCCGCGAGAAGAGGCAACAGGAGCAGCGCGGCGCGCAGGCGGTGCGGAACACGGGGACGCATGCCCCGATTGTCCGGCGGGCTCAGCCGGCCGGAAGGGCGGGGGCCGCCATCTGCGGCGCCGGATCGGTATCTTTCGACACCTGCGCCGGTGGCACGGCCTTCAGCCAGCGGTGGGCAGCGGCTTCCAGGGCGAGCAGCGCACCGCTGCCGGTCAGCACGAGGCCGCCGCCGGCGTCCGCCGGCGCCAGCAGCCCGGCCCCGGCCAGCAGCTGCCGGGTGCGGGTGGCGACCGGCCGGCCGGTGTCCAGGAAGCGCACCGGGGCCGGTGCATGGCGGCGCAGCGCATCGAGCGCGAAGGGGTAGTGGGTGCAGCCGAGGACGACGGTGTCCGTCTCGCCGGCCTGCGGGCCGAAGGGCCCCGCGGCGCGCATGTAGCGGGCGCACAGCGCCTCCGTCTCGCCGGCATCCGCGCGCTCGATGGCGTCGGCCAGCCCGTCGCAGGGCACGGCCACGACCTGCGCCTGCGGCGCCACCGCCTCGCGCAGGCGCAGGAACTTGGCGCTGGCCAGCGTGCCGCGCGTGGCCAGCACCGCGATGCGGCCGGTGCGGCTGGCCGCCACGGCCGGCTTGAGGGCCGGCTCCAGGCCCACGACGGGCAGGCCCGGCCAGGCGGCGCGCAGCGCGTGGATGGCGGCGGCCGTGGCGGTGTTGCAGGCCACGACCAGGGCCTTGGCGCCGTGCGCCCCGATCAGCGCCTGCGCCACGGCCCGCGAGCGCGCCAGCACGTAGGCATCGCCGCGCTCGCCGTAGGGCGCGTGGGCGCTGTCGGCGTGGTAGACGAAGCGCTCGTGCGGCAGCGCCTCGCGCAGCGCCTGCAGCACGCTCAGGCCGCCGACGCCGCTGTCGAACACGCCGATGGGAGCGCGGGCACCGGCGTGCATGGGCTCAGGCCGTCTCCAGCGCGATGCCCTTGAACTCGCCGCTGGCGATGCGCTTGCTCCACTCGGCCGGGCCGGTGACGTGCGCGCTGGTGCCGCCGGCGTCCACCGCCACCGTCACCGGCATGTCGACCACGTCGAACTCGTAGATGGCTTCCATGCCCAGGTCCTCGAAGCCGAC
>JASGDG010000368.1:0-3609 GCA_047607325.1 Xenophilus sp.
GCCGTCCGCGCCGCGGCGCGCGGCAGGCCGGTGCGCCCGCCGCAGCTGCGCGGCGGCTCCACCATCACGCAGCAGCTCGCCAAGAACCTCCTGCTCTCCGGCGAGCGCACGATGCTGCGCAAGGGCCAGGAGCTGGTGCTGACCTATGCGCTGGAAGCCTTCCTGGGCAAGCGGCGCATCCTGGAGATCTACCTCAACAGCGTCGAGTGGGGCGACGGCGTCTTCGGCGCCGAGGCGGCGGCCCGGCGCTACTTCCGCAAGAGCGCGGCGCAGCTCACGCCCAGCGAGGCGGCCCGGCTGGCCGTGATGCTGCCCAGCCCGCGCTTCTACGAGCAGCGCCCGAACTCGCCCTACCTCAACGGCCGCAGCGCCACCATCGCGGCGCGCATGGGCGCCGTCGAGGTGCCCTGAAGATGCTCCAGGATTTCATCGACCGCCGCATCGACCTCGAAACGCTCGACGACGCACCCGACCCGCACGGCATCGTGCGCCGGGCGCGCGGTCCGCTGCATGCGCTGCCCGACGGCCGCCTGCTGGCCCGGGACAGCGAGGCAGGCGGCCACTGGGTGGAGGGCCTGCCGCAGGCGATCCACCTGACCCCTGCCTGGAGCGACTTCGATCGCGGCGGCTGGGCTCTGCAGGCGGCCACCGTGCGGCCTGCCGCCCGTAGCGGCCGTCTGCTGGCCTGCTGCACGCGCCGCCGCCGCGACGACCTCCAGCGCGAACTGCCCCCCGAGCGCCGCTGGCAGGTGGGGCCGCCCGGCGCCGGATCGCTGCAGGACTGGACGGTGCTCGCCCCGCCGCAACCGGCCGAAGCCGGCGCGCCTGCCGGCCTGGCCTGCTGGGTGGAGGAAGACATCGTCCTGCTCCAGCCGCGCCCGTCGCCGGCCAAGCGGCTGCCCGCCAGCCTGCGAGCCACCCGCTTCAGCGCGCAGGGAGCGCTGCTGGACGACCGCGACGTGCTGCCCGCCGGCGCCCCCCGCAAGCCGCCGATGCACGAACGGGCCTGGATGCGCCCGGCGGGCCCGGATCGGACCATCGCGCGCCTGTGGGGCTGCTACTGGCTGGTCGACCGGGACGGCGTGCGCACGCTCGCGCCGCCGGCCGGCCTGGCGTCCGGCGACCCGGGCCCGCCCTCCGCCGAGCGGGATGGCCGGCTCTGGTGGGTCCGCTGCACTCCCGACGGCCACCAGGCCTGGCTCGATGAACTCGATCTCGTGCGCTGGCGCATCGGCGCGCGCGTCGAACTGACCCCGCTGCTGCGCCACAGCCGGACGCAGGGCATCCCCTGGATGCCTGCCCACGGTCGGGCCCTGGCCCTCGACGACGATTGGCTGGTGCTGGATCTGCACGACGGCAGCCCGTTGCAATCGACCTTCCTTTGGCTTTACAGCCGGCAGGCCCAGTGCGCCTGGAGCGTGACCGATTCCCGCCTGCGCGACCTGCCCGATTCGAAGCTGATGACCCTGCCCGGCACCGACCGGCTGCTTCTGTCCGGCCACGGCCACCTATGGATCAGCCATCCGCTCTCCGCCCTGGCCGCCGGCCTGCGCGCGCAGCCTGCGCGGGGGCGTGCGCTGGCGCTTGGCGAATAGTGCCGGCGGCCATGGTCCATGGTAATACCATGCGCCCATCGGTATCATCACCGGGTGAACACGCTGACCATCAAGCTCCCCAGCCAGCTCGAAAGCGAGATCGCCGCCGTCAGCTCGCATGAGCACATCACCAAGTCGGCGCTGGTGCGCCGGGCGCTGGAAGCCTACCTGGCGCAGCACAAGTCGAAGGCGCCCTTCGTTTCCGCGCTCGACCGGGCGGGCGATCTGGTCGGCTGCTTCGAGGGCGGCCCGGCCGATCTGGCCTCCAACCCGGCACACCTCGACGGCTTCGGAAAAGTCTGAGCGCCCGCGTGCGGCTGATCCTCGACACCGGCCCCTGGGTGGCGCTGCACTGCCGCGGCGAGCGGCATCACGCCTGGGCCAAGGCCCAGTTCGCCAAGACCGCCGAACCGCTGCTGACCTGCGAAGCCGTGGTGGCCGAAACCTGCTTCCTGCTGGCGCGCGGCGGCTTCGACCCGCGCCGGGCGCTCGAACTGCTCGAACGCGGCGTCGTCCGGCTGGGCATGGCGCTGGGCGAGGAAATCGCCGCCGTGCAGCAGCTCTTCACGCGCTACGGCAACGTGCCGGCCTCGCTGGCCGACGCCTGCCTGATCCGCATGTCGGAACTGTACGAGCCCTGCCGCGTGCTCACGCTGAACGGCGACTTCCACGTCTATCGCCGCCATGGCCGCAAGGCGATTCCGCTGCTGAAGCCGCAGGATTGAGCCCATGCGCATCCTCGGCATCGACCCCGGCCTGCAGACCACCGGCTTCGGCGTGGTGGACGTGGACGGCGTCGCGCTGCGCTACGTGGCCAGCGGCACCATCAGCACCCGGCACCTGGCGCGCGGCGAGCTGCCGGCGCGGCTGAAGGTGCTGTTCGACGGCATCGGCGAGCTGGCCGCGCGCTACCGGCCCGACGCGGCGGCGGTGGAGATCGTCTTCGTCAACGTCAACCCGCAGTCCACCCTGCTGCTGGGCCAGGCGCGCGGCGCCTGCCTGACGGCGCTGGTGGCCAACGACCTCGCGGTGGCGGAATACACCGCGCTGCAGATGAAGCAGGCCGTGGCCGGCCACGGCCGCGCGGCCAAGGCGCAGGTGCAGGAGATGGTGCGCCGCCTGCTCGGCCTGCCCGGCCTGCCCGGCACCGACGCGGCGGACGCGCTGGGCCTGGCCATCACCCACGCCCAGGTGGGCCGCACGATGGCGCGCCTGGCCCAGGCGGCGCCGCTGGGCCGGCGCGCCAGCGGCATGTACCGACAAGGAAGAACCCGATGAATCCATGGACGACGCAGGGCGGATGGCGCAGCACCGCGCTGCTGGCGGCGGCCGCCCTGCTGGCCGGCTGCGGCGGCATGCCGACCTCGGCGCCGCATGCCTTCATGCTGCCGCTGCGCGCCGAATGCGGCGGCGGCACGGCGCTGCTGCGCAGCGTCGAGGCCCAGCCGGACGGCCGCATCCGCGCCTTCACCCACGGCACCGGCCGCGCCGACCCGCCGATGCCGCTGCGCACCGATCCGGCGCTGGTCATGCGTTGGAACCAGGCCCTGGCCCAGGTGCGCTTCGGCACGCAGGACGGCACCGGCGACGACGGTCCGGGCTGCGCGCTGATCCGCGGCGTGGGCGCGTCGGCGCGGGCGGTGCGCTGGCGCCAGGGCGAGGCGCCGCCGGCCTCCGTCGGCACGGTGTTTGTCGAGATGATGGCGCTGCGGCCGGACGCGACGCCGTAGGCGGCATCCGTGAACGGCACGCGCCGGCCTCGCCAGCACAGAGGGATGTGGCGTCAGCGCCTGCCGGCGGGCTGCGCGGCAGCGGGTTCGCACACGGCCAGCGGAGCATCGGCGGCGGCCTCGTCCTCGGCATAGGAGGTGCATGCCGCGGCGGGTGCGTAGCGCCGGCCGTCGTAGGCGTGGTAGGTGATGTCCGCGCCGTTGCCCGTGGCCGTCTCGCCCTGCGAGGCGACCTGCAGCACCGGCAGCCCGCGCACCGTGCGGCCGGTCAGCAGGAGAGGCGC
>JASGDG010000369.1:0-5808 GCA_047607325.1 Xenophilus sp.
GCCGGCCGTCTGCGCCAGCGCGGCACCGCCGGCCAGCGAGGCGATGGCCGCGAGCGCGGCGCGCCGGCGGATGGGTGCGTGGATCATGGAAGACCGGGGGACGTTCATTTCTGGTACCCGGGGTGCCAGCGCAGCCACCACTGCTCCAGCCCGCGCGCCAGCAGGTCGGCCAGCTTGCCCAGCAGCGCATACAGCAGGATGCCCACCAGCACCACGTCGGTCTGCAGGAACTCGCGCGCGTTCATCGTCAGGTAGCCGATGCCCGACTGCGCCGAGATGGTCTCGGCCACGATCAGGATCACCCACATCAGCCCGAGCGAGAAGCGCAGCCCCACCAGGATCGACGACAGCGCGCCGGGCAGGATCACCTCCTTGTAGAGCTGCCAGCGCGACAGCCCGTAGGTGCGGCCCATCTCGATGAGCTGCGGGTCGACGTTGCGGATGCCGTGGAAGGTGTTCAGGTAGATCGGGAAGAACACCGACACGGCGATGAGGAAGATCTTGGCCGCCTCGTCGATGCCGAACCACAGGATCACCAGCGGAATGAGCGCCAGCGCCGGGATGTTGCGCACCATCTGGACGGTGGAGTCCAGCAGCGTCTCGAAGAAGCGCACCGACCCGGTGAGCAGCCCCAGCACGAGGCCCGCGCCGCCGCCGATGGCCAGGCCCAGCAGCGCGCGCCCGGCGCTCACCTTCACATGCGTCCACAGTTCGCCCGACACGGCGAGCTGCCAGGCGGCGCGCACCACGTCGACCGGCGCCGGCAGCACCCGCGTGGACAGCCAGCCGAAGGACGAGGCGGCCTGCCAGGCCACCAGCAGCGCGACGGGCACCAGCCAGGGCACCAGGCGCCGCAGCAGGCCGAGCGCGAATTCGCGCGGCGCCGCGCCCGGCGCGGAGGCCGCCGGGGCGTTCGCCGGCAGCAGGGATTGGACCTGTTCCGTCACGTCGCCACCTCAGCTTTGCGCGCGCAGCCGCGAGGGCGCGTCCACGTTCGCCACCACTTCGCCGAAGGGCCCGGTCAGGCCGCTGCCCGCCAGGCGCTGCTGCACGCGCCGCGGCAGCAGCGGGAACACCAGCTCCGCGAAGCGGTAGGCCTCTTCCAGGTGCGGGTAGCCGGAGAGAATGAAGGCGCCGATGCCCAGTTCGGCGTACGCCTTGATGCGATCGGCCACCTGCTGCGGGCTGCCGACCAGCGCCGTGCCAGCCCCGCCGCGCACCAGGCCGACACCGGCCCACAGGTTGGGGCTGATCTCCAGCGCCTCGCGGGCGCGGCTGGCGCCCTTGCGGTGCAGCGCGGCCATGCGGCGCTGGCCCTCGGAGTCCATGCGCGCGAAGGCTTCCTGCGCACGCACCACCGTCGCGTCGTCCACGCGGCTGATCAGCGCGTCGGCGGCGCGCCAGGCCTCTTCCTCCGTCTCGCGCACGATCACGTGCAGGCGGATGCCGAACTCGACGCGGCGGCCCTTGCCCTCGGCGCGGGCGCGCACGTCGGCCAGCTTGCGGGCCACCTCGTCCGGCGTCTCGCCCCAGGTCAGGTAGCGCTCCACCTGCGCGGCCGCCAGTTCGTGCGCGGCCTCGGACGAGCCGCCGAACCACACCGGCGGATGCGGCTGCTGCAGCGGCGGGTAGACCAGCTTGGCGCCCTTGACCTGCAGGTGCTTGCCGTCGAAGTCGTAGGTCTCGCCGGTGTGGCTGCGCGCCAGGATCTCGCGCCAGATGCGGATGAACTCGTTGGACTGCTCGTAGCGCGCGGCGTGGTCCAGGAACACGCCGTCGCCCTCCAGCTCGGCGCGGTCGCCGCCGGTCACCAGATTGACCAGCAGCCGCCCGCCGGAGAGCCGGTCGAAGGTGGCGGCCATGCGCGCCGCCAGCGCCGGCTGGTGCAGGCCGGGCCGCACCGCGACCAGGAACTTGAGCCGCTGCGTCGCGCCGATCAGGCTGGAGGCGACGACCCACGGGTCCTCGCAGGAGCGGCCGGTGGGGATGAGCACGCCCTCGTAGCCCAGCGCGTCGGCCGCGCCGGCCACCTGCTGCAGGTAGGCCAGATCGACGGCCCGCGCGCCCTCGGCGCTGCCGAGGTAGCGGCTGTCGCCGTGCGTGGGAAGGAACCAGAACACCTGGACGGTCATGATGAAGAAGCCCTGCTCACCAGGAATGCGCCAGCACCGGCGCGGGATGGATCTCGCGCACGGCGGCGCGCAGCCGCCGCAGCGTGCGCACCGGCACGTAGCCGCGGGGAGCGCGGCGCGCCAGCGCCCGGGCCGAGGGCAGGCGCACGCTCCAGGCCACGGCCGTCACGCCGATGACCCGCAGGACCTGCTGCGAAGGAGATGCCGTCATGTCCATCCTCCTCGTCAGGCGACGTCCGGCGCCGCGGCTTCGAGCACGTTGATCCGCCGGGGGATCAGCTTCAGATTGAAGAAGGTGTCGGCGATCTGCTGCTGCTCGGCGAGGATCGCCTTGGTGATCGGGCCGGTGCCGAAGGCCCAGCGCCCGACCGAGATGTCGAGCACCGCCTTCGGGATGCCCCAGAGCTGGGCCAGCTCGCCGGCCAGCGCGCCGCGGTTGGCCGCGCCCCAGACGTCGAGCTTGTTGACCTCTTCGATCACCACCTTGATGACGTCGCCGTTCTTCTTCGCGTAGTCGAGCGACGAGAAGTAGTACGCGCGGTTGCCGACCACGCCCTGCGCATCGGCCAGCACGCGCGCGCCCAGGCTGGCCTCGGCGGCGGCCTGGAACGGGTCCCAGATCACCCAGGCGTCGACCGAACCCTTCTCGAAGGCGGCGCGCGCATCCGGCGGCGACAGGAAGAGCGACTGCACGTCCTCGTACTTCAGGCCGTGCTTTTCGAGCAGCTTGACCAGGAAGTACTGGACATTGCTGCCCTTGTTGTAGGCGACCCTCCTGCCCTTGAGGTCGGCCACCGTCCTGATCGCCGAACCCTTGGGCACCAGCACGGCTTCGGTCGCCGGGCGCGGCACGGTGGCGGCCACGTAGGCCAGCGGCGCGCCGGCGGCCTGCGCGAAGATCGGCGGCGCCTCACCCACGTCGCCCAGGTCGATCGAGCCGACGTTCAGCGCCTCCAGCTGCACCGGGCCGGCGTTGAACTCGGTCCAGGTGATGTCCACGCCCAGCGGCGCGAGGCGGCTTTGCAGCGTGCCGCGCCCCTTGAGCAGGCTCAGAAAGCCTTTCTGATGGCCGACGCGCAGCACGCGCCTGGCCGGCTGGGCGTGCGCGGGCAACGACGGCAGGACGACGGAGGCGGCGGCGCCCAGGCCGGTGGCGAGGAATTCGCGGCGCTTGCGTGAAGCGTGAGGATGCATGCTGAATCTCTTGAAAGGAATGCTGGGGAACGAACAGGGATCAGCGGGCGTCGAACGCGACCGCCTCGTTGACCTTGATGGCCTTGGGAATCAGCTTCTGCTCGAAGAAGGTGTCGGCGATCTTCTGCTGGTCGGCGGCGACCTGCGGCGTGAGGGGCTTGACGTTGAGCTCCTGCCGTTGCAGCGTCAGCTCCACCACCTCGGCCGGCAGGCCCTGCAGCGGCGCGATCTGCGCGGCGGCCTGCTTCACGTTGGCCTTGACCCACGCGCCCAGCTCCACCGAGGCGGCGAACAGCGTCTCGATGATCTTGGGGTTCTTCCGGGCGTAGTCGCGCTGGGCCAGGTAGTACTGGTAGTTGTTCACCACGCCCCTGCCGTCGGCCAGCACGCGCGCGCCGACCTGCTTTTCCGCCGCGGCCAGGAACGGGTCCCAGATCACCCAGGCGTCCACGCTCCCGCTCTCGAAGGCGGCGCGGGCGTCGGCGGGCGGCAGGTAGACCACCTGCAGGTCGGTGAGCCGCAAGCCCGCCTGCTCGACCAGCTTGACCAGCAGGTAGTGCACGTTGCTGCCCTTGTTGAGCGCCACCTTCCGGCCCTTCAGCTCGGCCACCGACTGGATGGCCGAATCCTTGGGCACGACGATGGCTTCGGCCCGCGGAGAAGCCGGGTCGTTGCCGATGTAGACGAACTGCGCGCCGGCGGCCTGGGCGAAGATGGGCGGCGACTCGCCGACATAGCCCACGTCCACCGCGCCCACGTTGAGCCCTTCCAGCAGTTGGGGACCGGCCGGGAACTCCACCCACCTGACGGTGACGCCCAGGGGCTTGAGCTTCTGCTCCAGCGAGCCGTTGGCTCTTTGCAGCGTGTGCAGGGCCGAGGACTTCTGGATGCCGATGCGAAGCTCCTGCGCGCCGCCCTGGGCATGGGCGGTCACGGCGAGGAAGGACGTGACCAGCGCGATCGCCAGCACCAGCACGATGGCGAGGGCCAGGTCCATCAGGATCTGCCAGCGGTTGCGCGGCCGGGCGGCGGGAAATTCGTCGGTGAGGATCGGAGGCATGTTGTTCTGTTCGCGTGTATTCGTGAAGACGCGCAGCGGCCTTGTCACCTGGCGGCCATTGCACGGGGAGCGGAATGAGGGATGGCGGGGCGCCGGGGGCAGCGCGCTCAGACGCTACATCGCACGCTGGCGAAGGGCACGGGCGTGAAGAAGCCGTGCCCGGTCGGCATTCGCAATCCCTCCGCGGCGAGCGCCTGCACGGCCTCGGCCAGGCGGTCGAACAGCTCGACCTGCAACTGGTGGGCGCCTTCGGGCGTGAGCGCCACCTGCACGTCGCTGGCGTACAGGCCCGGCAGGATGTGGCGCGCGCCGAGCGACTGCAGCACGGGCCGCAGCGCGTAGTCCAGCGCCAGCATGTGGTGCGGGCTGCCGCCGGTGGCCAGCGGCAGCACCGCCTTGCCCTTCAGCGCGCCCTGCGGCAGCAGATCCAGAAAAACCTTGAGAAGGCCGCTGTAGGCGGCCTTGAAGACCGGCGTGGCCACCACCACCGCGGGCGCGGCGGCCAGGTCGTCCAGCGCGCGGGAAATCGCGGGCTGCGACACGTCGGCCGCCAGCAGCGCCGCCGGCGGCAGCTCGCGCACCTCCAGCAGGCGCGTCTCGATGTCGCGCAGCGCCAGGCGATCGGCCACCACATCGAGCAGCACCGTGGACCGGGAAGGCGCCGAAGGACTGCCGGCGATCAGGAGGACGGGAGGCATGAAAAAGGAGGCGGAAGCATCGGCTTCGGGGCGCATCTGCGCGATGCCGTGCATTCTGGAGACGCCCCAAAGATTGGCGAACGACCGAGTTCTCAGTTCTAAATATCGAAAACAACTAAGCGTGTGTGCGATCCTGCGCGATTGAGCGTTGCGCCCGCCCTCACCGGGGCTGGGGCCGGACCACAGGCCCACAACACACCAATACACCAGATCCCCTCAGAGCACCCGGAAGTGGTGCGTGCCGTCCCGCTCCAGCTGCGCCACCAGTCCGAACTCCCAGTCCAGGTAGGCCTGCATGGCCTCGCGGGGAGCATCGGTGCCTTCGTAGGGGCGGCGGTAGCGGTCGGTGCGCGGCGTGGCCAGGCGCGTTTCCCCCGCCTCGGCGGGCAGGCCGGCGGCGAACCAGGCGGCATTGCCGCCGTCGAGCACGCGCACCTGGGCCTCGGCGCGGCCCGCCGCATCGAGCGCGTCGCGCAGGTCCTGCGCGGCATGGCTGGCGAGCAGGCTGCTGCCGCAGGTGAGCACGTAGCGCGAGGCCGCCGGCAGCTGCCGCAGCGCCTGCGCCAACTGGGCGCGGATGGCGAACCAGGCGCCGGGGATGTGGCGCCTGACGTAGCCGGCGCTGGCGCCGACGTCGATCAGCACGAGGTCGCCGCCCGCCTGCAGCCAGGCCGCCAGGGCGGCGGGAGCGATGCGGTCGACGGTGCCGCGCGGCGCGGGCAGC
>JASGDG010000370.1:0-3303 GCA_047607325.1 Xenophilus sp.
CGGTGCCGTAGGTGCCCACGGGCATGAAGATGGGCGTTTGCACCACGCCGTGGTTGAGCGTGAGCGTGCCGCGGCGGGCGTGGCTGCCGGGGTCGGTCGCGAGCAGTTCGAAGCGCAGGGCGGTCATTTCTTCGAGGGTGTCGTTGGGGTGTCGGCCGCCGCCTGCGGCAGCAGCATGAGCACGGTGCGGTTGTAGTCCTCGACCACCAGCAGGCGGCCGGCGCGGTCCACCGTCAGGCCGGTGGGGCGGCCCATCGGGCGCACGCCGTCCTGGGCGTGCCAGCGGAAGAGCCAGTCGATCGGCTTGCCCGCGGGCAGGCCGTCCTTGCCGAGCCGGAAGCCGACGACGCGATGGCCGCTGGCCTGCGGGCCGCGCCAGGCGACGAGCAGCTGGCCTGCGAAGGGCGTGCTGGCCGGGCCGGGGATCATCTGCAGCGGCGCGGCGTGCGCGGGCCACGTGGCCAGCGGCGGCTCGGTCTTGGCGCAGTCGTAGCGGCCTTCATAACCTTGCGCGTTCCTGCGCATGCCCACGCAGTAGGGCCAGCCGTAGTGCCGGCCGCGCCGCAGCAGGTTCAGCTCCTCGGGCGGCGATTGCGCGTCGCGGTAGTCGATGGAGTTCTCGCCCTGCAGAATCCGGCCTTCCGCGCCGCCAGGCAGGACGGCCAGCGCCATGCTGTTGCGCAGGCCGGTGGCGAAGGGCTCGAAGCGCTGAACCACGAACTGCGGCCCGCCGAGTTGCGCCTCGTACACGGTGGCGCGCGGGCGCTCGCCCTCGCCGTCGGGGCAGGGAAGGGCGGGCGCCTTGGCGCCTTCCCGGCAGGCGTCGCTGCTGGAGCCGACGTTGACGTAGAGGCGGTTGCCTGGGCCGAAGGCGATCTCCTTGAGCGGGTGCGTGCCGTCGTCGGGCAGCTTGTCCAGCACCGTCTCGCGCTGCAGCGCGCCGCCGGGCGCGGGCACCGCGGCGCGCCAGACCTGGCCGGCCTCGCCCACGTACACCTTGCCGTTGGGGCCGAGCGCCAGGGCCGAGGGGCGGTCCAGGCCGCTGGCCAACTCGGCGATGCGCGCGCGGCGTGGCGCGGGGCCGTCCGGGGGGAGGGTCATCTCCAGCAGCCGGCCGCGGCGCGGGTCCCACGAGCCCATGTCGGCGATCCAGTAGCGGCCGGGCGCGACTTCGAGGATGCGGCGCGGCGCGCGCAGGCCCTCGGCCTCGTCCGCCAGCAGCGCCACGCAGGTGCCGGGCGGGCTGTCGACGGGCAGCCGGGCGAAGGCGCCGCAGGTGCCCTGGGGCGTGTAGCCGCGCGCGGCGGCGGCCAGCGGGAGCAGCAGGGCCGCTGCGGCCAGGCATTGCCGTGCGCCGGGCGTCATGGTGCATTCCTTTCGAGCAGCATCGCATCGCCATAGCTGAAGAAGCGGTAGCGTTCGCGGATGGCGTGCGCGTACAGCGCCATCACCCGCTCGTACCCGGCGAAGGCGCTCACCAGCATCATCAGCGTGGACTTGGGCAGGTGGAAGTTGGTGACGAGCCGGTCGACGTGCCGGAAGCGGAAGCCGGGCGTGATGAAGATGCGCGTGTCGCCGGCCGCCTCGCCGCTCGCCGCCCAGGATTCGAGCGTGCGCACGGTGGTCGTGCCCACCGCCACCACGCGGCCGCCGCGCGCGTGGCAGTCGGCGATGGCCTGCTGCGTCGCAGGCGGCACTTCGTAGCGTTCGGCGTGCATCGTGTGTTCGGCGATGTTCTCGGTCTTGACGGGCTGGAAGGTGCCGGCGCCCACGTGCAGCGTGACGCTGGCGCGCTGCACGCCGGCGGCGTCCAGCCGCGCCAGCAGCGGCTCGTCGAAGTGCAGCGCGGCCGTCGGCGCGGCCACGGCGCCCGGCACGCGGGCGAACACGGTCTGGTAGCGGCGCGCGTCGTCTTCCGAGTCGGCATGCGCGATGTACGGCGGCAGCGGCACGTGGCCGTGGCGCGCCATCAGGGCGTAGGGGTCGGCGCCGTCGCCGCTTTCGAAGGCGAGGCGGAACAGGGCGCCGTCCTGCTCCGGCCAGCGGCCGAGCAGGGTGGCGCGGAAGCCGCCGGCCATGCGCAGCACGGTGCCCGCGGGCGGCTTCTTGCTCACCTTCATGTGGGCCACGACCTCGTTGCCGGCGAGCACGCGCTCCACCAGCAGCTCCAGCCTGCCGCCGGTCGGCTTCTCGCCGAACAGGCGCGCCTTGACCACCTGCGTATCGTTGAAGACCAGCAAGTCGCCGCGCGAGAGCAGGCTGGGCAGATCGCGGAAGACGCGGTCGGTAGGAGGGCTGGCGGAGCCGTCGAGCAGGCGCGAGGCGGAGCGTTCGGCGGCGGGATGCTGCGCCACCAGTTCAGGGGGCAGTGCGAAATCGAAATCGGAGAGGGTGAAGGAACGCATGCTTGAGGGCTGGACGAGCCCGTGCCAAGAAGTTGTAGGCCCCCAGGTCTGGGCTGCGCCCAGCCCGCCCCCCGAGGGGAGCAAGAAAGCTTGGGAACGGCCCGGCGCTTTCTTGAAGGGCAGAATTCTCCCATGCCCGTTCCGAAGCCCGCCGCCTCTGCCGAAACGCCCGCGCAACGCGCGCCCGGCAGCGGCGAAAGTGCCGTGCAGCGCGCGCTGAAGAAGCTGGGCCTGGTGCGCGACATCGACTTCGCGCTGTACCTGCCGCTGCGCTACGAGGACGAGACGCGCATCGTGCCCCTGGCCAGTACGCGCGAGGGCGACACGGCACAGGTGGAGGGCGTGATCACCGAGTGCGAGGTGGTGTATCGCCCGCGCCGCCAGTTGCTGGCCACGCTGGCGGATGGCGGTGACACGGTGCAACTGCGCTTTTTCAACTTCTACCCGTCGCAGCAGAAGCAGCTCGCGCCGGGCAGCCGGGTGCGGGTGAGGGGTGAGATCAAGGGCGGTTTCCTCGGCCGGACGATCATGCACCCGACCGTGAAGGCCGCCGGCACGCCGCTACCGCTGGCGCTCACGCCTGTGTACGGCACCACGGCCGGCCTGGCGCAGCCGGTGCTGCGCCGCGCCGTGCAGGCCGGGCTGGCGCGCGCGCCGCTGGACGACATCGTGCCGGCGCACCTGATGCCGCCGCGCGCCTGGGGGCTGCGCGAGGCGCTGGGCTTCCTGCACCACCCCGCGCCGGACGTGGCGATGGCCCAGCTGGAAGACCACAGCCACCCTGCCTGGCAGCGCCTGAAGGCCGAGGAGCTGCTGGCCCAGCAGTTGTCACAACAGCAATCGCGCCGTGAACGCGACCGCCTGCGTGCCCCCGTGCTGCATGCGCAAAAGGCCGAGC
>JASGDG010000371.1:0-4262 GCA_047607325.1 Xenophilus sp.
AGTGCGCCCTGTGCCGGGCCTGGCCGGCGCGGCCGCTGTGCGATGCCTGCACGGCCCGCTTCGCCGCGCCGGCGCCGCGCTGCCGCACGTGCGCGCTGCGGGTGCCCGCCGGCATCGAACGCTGCGGCGAGTGCCTGCGTCATCCCCCCGCGCTGGACACCTGCCTGGCCGCCTGCGACTACGCCTGGCCCTGGCCCGGCTGCATCGAGCGCTTCAAGTTCCAGGGCGAGCCGGGCTGGGCCGGGCCGCTCGCCGCGTTGATGCTGGCGGCGCCAGGGGCCGCGGCATTGATCGCGCAGGCCGAACGGGTGCTGCCGATGCCGCTCCACCCGCGCCGCCTGCGCGAGCGCGGCTTCAACCAGGCGCTGGCGCTGGCGCGCCGCCTGGCGCCCGCCCGCTGCGACGCCACACTGCTGCTGCGGCTGCGCGACACGCCGCCGCAAAGCGGGCTGACGCGCGCCCGGCGCCTGCGCAACCTGCGCGGCGCCTTCGCGGTGGAGCCGCTGCGCGCCGGCCTCGTGCACGGCCGCCGCATACTGCTGGTGGACGACGTGATGACCACCGGCGCCTCGCTCGCCGCCGCGGCGCAGGCGCTGCGCGAGGCCGGGGCCGCCCGCGTGGACGCCCTGGTGCTGGCCCGCACGCCAGGCATGTGAACACCCCGCATGGCCTGCCCCTCGGCCGCCGGCGCCGCGGCATTTCACCCGGCCCGGGTATTCTTCCTGTCATCCCTTCGCGCGCCCTGCCCTCATGTTCCACATCGTCCTGGTAGAGCCGGAAATCCCGCCCAACACCGGCAACGTGATCCGCCTGGCCGCCAACACCGGCTGCAAGCTGCACCTGATCGAGCCGCTGGGCTTCTCGATGGACGACCGCCTGCTGCGCCGCGCCGGGCTGGACTACCACGAGTACGCCGAGGTGCGCCGCCATGCCGGCTGGGACGCCTTCCTGGCCGCCTGCCGCCCGGCGCCGGAGCGCCTGTTCGGCCTGAGCACGCGCGGCACCGGCAGCGTGCACGGCACCGCCTTCCGCCCCGGCGACTGGCTGGTCTTCGGGGCCGAGACGCGCGGCCTGCCGCCGCGGCTGCGCGAGCGCTTTCCGCCATCGCAGCTGCTGCGCCTGCCGATGCAGCCGGGCCAGCGCAGCCTCAATCTGTCGAACGCGGTGGCGGTGACGGTGTTCGAGGCCTGGCGGCAGCACGGCTTCGCCGGTCAGGGATAGCGCCGCACCACCGATTCGGCCACGCAGGCCGGCTTGGCGGCGCCTTCCAGCTCGATGGTGGTCTGCCACACCATCTGCACCCCCCCCTGGTCGTCGATGGGCTCGCTGGACAGCAGCTTCAGGTGGCCGCGGATGCGGCTGCCCACCAGCACCGGCGACATGAAGCGCACGCGGTTGAGGCCGTAGTTCACGCCCATGCGCGACTCGGCCACCTCGACCCCGGCCTCGAAGAGCTTCGGCAGCAGCGAGAGCGTGAGGAAGCCGTGCGCGATCGGCCCGCCGAAGGGGCCGGCCTTGGCGCGCTCGACGTCCACGTGGATCCACTGGTGGTCGCCGGTGGCCTCGGCGAACTGGTTCACCTGCTCCTGGGTGACGGTGATCCAGTCGCTGGTGGCGACGTCCTGGCCGGCGCAGGCGGCCAACTCCTGAAGGGTCTGGAAGGTTCTCTTGGGCATGAGACAGATTCTGTCGCCCGGCGCGCCCGTGCCGTGTCGGCGCCGGGACAGGGGGAAACCCTCAGCCCCGCCCGTCCAGCCAGGCCGCCAGCGGCGCCCACTGCTCCAGGTCACGCTGCACGCGGCCGGGCGCGATGTCGAACAGCGTGAGCCCGCGCGCGGCCAGCTGCACGTAGAGCTGGGTGTCCCGCAGCTCGGCGATCACCGGCACGTTCAGCTGCGCCTCGAACTCGCGCAGGCGCTGCGCCGCCAGCGTGCGGCCGTCCACCCGCATGCCGACCAGGCCGATGCGCTTCTCCGTGCCGGCGCCGCGCTCGGCCAGGCGGTCGAGGAAGTCGCGCGCGGCGTAGATGTCGAATAGGCTGGGCTGCAGCGGCACGACGATGCGGTCGGCCAGCGCCAGCAGTTCCTTCAGGCGCTTGCCGTGCAGGCCGGCGGGCGAATCCAGCACGGCGTGGGTGGTGCCCGGCGGCGGCTTGAGCAGCGTGCCGTCGCCCCCGGCGGCCCAGTCGCGGATGGGCGCCGCCTGGGGCGGACGCAGCCCCAGCCACAGGCGCGCCGACTGCTGCCGGTCCGTGTCGCCCAGCATCACCGCGTGGCCGCGGCTGGCATAGTAGCCCGCGATGTGGGTCGCGAGCGTGGACTTGCCCGCGCCGCCCTTCGGGTTGGCGACCAGAACAATCGGCATGCGCAGTTCCTCTCCGGACAGTGGGACGTGCCGCCATGGTAGAGGCAGATCGTGACGCCCGGGCGCTCAGCCGGCCGGCACGCTGTCCTCCGGCGGCGCCGCGTCGGCCCCCTGCGTGAAGCGCGCCACCGCGAGCATCCACAGCAGCACCGCGGCCAGCAGCAGGCCGTCCTGCGCCCAGCTGCGGGTGTCCAGCGCATCGCCCCAGAGGGCGAGCACCGCCAGCACCGCCACCAGATGCGCGCAGAAGGCCGGCAGCGAGGCGCGGCCCAGCGTTTCCAGCCAGGCCAGGCGCGGCAGCGCGCGCGCCAGCCCCGGCCCGAAGCGCACCGCCAGCACGCCCAGGGCGGCCAGGTTCAGCAGGCGCAGCGGGCCGAGCTGCCACTTGTCCACCAGCAGATTCAGCTGCACGTCGGCCCCGAAGGGCGCCTGCCCGTGCTGACCGAAGTGCCGCCACAGGAAGCCCGCCAGCGCCACCGCCGCCGCCGGCAGCACCGCCGGCCAGCCCAGGCGCAGCGGCGGCGCCTCGGGCGCGCTGTGCTGCACGCCCAGCCACAGGCCGCCGAACCACAGGAACTGCCAGGCGAAGGCGTTGAAGGCGCCCATTTCCTGGTAGGGCACCGGGATGCGCGTGTGCGCGAAAGTCCAGCCGTACAGCCGTTCACTCAGGCCGAACTGCGCCAGCAGCCACAGTGCACCGCTGGCCAGCATGACGCTCGCCCAGCCATGCCGCAGCGCATGGGCCAGCACCCATGGGCTCAGCATCATGAAGAAGATGTACATGGGCAGAATGTCCAGCAGCGCCGGCTCGTAGACCAGCAGCAGGCCCCAGACCAGGCCGTCGCGCGGGTGGGCGAGGTAGAAGGACAGCAGGTTCTTCACCGCCGGCTGGTCCACCCGCAGGCCGACGGCGGCGATGGCGGTGAAGAGGAACAGCAGCAGCGCCGCGTGGCAGAGGTAGATCTTGAGCACCCGGCGCCAGAAGGCGCGGCGCATCGCCTCCACGCCATCGCGCCGTGCATAGCGGCTGTAGACCAGCCCGGTCATGAAGGCCGACAGCAGCACGAAGCCCTCCGCCGCCGAGACCCAGCCGAAGGGCTGGCCAAGCGGGTCGGTGAAGCGGGTCGGCAGGTGGGTGACGGTCATCAGCACCAGCATCAGCCCGCGCAGCGCGTCGATTTCCCAGTGGCGTTTCATGCGTGGCGGCGGCAGGGCGTCGGCGTTGAACGCCTGGCGGCCGGCACGACGAGCCGCGGATTCTAGGGTCGCGGCGCCGCCATCCAGCAGGCAGTGGCAAATACAATTGATAATAATTCACTATAATATCGACGCACCGAAGTCAGCCTGTGGCCAGACTGCGGCCTGCCGCATAGCTTCCGCCTGATTCCTGTCTGTGCAAATCCATGCGGCCCCCGGAGGGGCCCGCGAGAGGACTCGTGCGCCCGCCGGCCAGGGTTCGGCGTTCAGCTTCGACTCCAAGGAATGCAAGTCCGTGAAACCATTCCGCCGCCGCATGCGGCCCAACCCCATCGTCCTGGCGCTGATGGCCAGTCATGCGTGAAGACCTGCCCATCCTGGGCGCGACCTCCATCATGGATGCACCGGTGCACGTGAACGCCTACACCCGCGGCAACACGCCGGTGCGCTTCAACGCCTCGGTGGAGCAGGTGACCGGCAAGAACGACTGGATCAGCCCGTTCGCCGACGGCTTCGTGATGCCCGGCGCGCCGCGCACCTTCAGGCTGCCGGCTACGGTATCGTTCTGCCGCCCATGAACATCGTCCTTGCCCTCGGCCTGCTGCTCGCGCTGGCGGGCTGCCTGAGCGTCTACCTGGGCGCCGAGCACCAGCGGCTGCTGGCGCGCCGCTGGCCCGCGTGGCCGGCGCGCGCAGCCGGCG
>JASGDG010000372.1:0-2878 GCA_047607325.1 Xenophilus sp.
CACGGCGCCGCGCGCCCAGCCGCTCGGCGTGCCGCGCCAGCGCGGCCACGTAGGCGCCCGGCTGCCGGCAGTGGCCGGCCTCGGGCACGAAGATGCCGAGGGTGTAGCGCGCATCGAGGTCGGGCTCGCGCGCGCGCAGCGCCTGCGCATCCCATTCCTGCCACTGCACGCCGCAGCGGGCCCGCACGCGCCAGGCCAGCGCCTCGCCCTCGAATTCCCCGCGCGAGCGGTAGACGTGCAGCAGGCCGCGCTGTTCGACCAGCTCCGGCACGCCCGCCTCCTGCGCCAGCTGCCGGTGCAGCGCGGGCGCGTCCGCCAGCATCGTGCGCAGCGCCTCGGCGGTGCGCTGCACGCGCGCCTCGGTCCAGCCCGCGGCCAGATAGCGCAGCAGCCACGGCAGCGCGCGCGGCAGGTAGGCCCAGCGCACCGCCAGCGGCCCCAGCGGGTCGGCCAGCCAGCCGGGCACCTTGCGCCACGCGCCGGGCAGCGCCGGCGGGATCACCGAATGCGAGGAGAGCCAGCCCGCGTTGCCGAAGCTGCTGGCCTGCTCGCCGCCCGGCTCGCCGGGCTCCAGCAGCGTGACCTGCATGCCGCGCCGCAGCGCCTCGATGGCGCTGGCGCAGCCCACCGCGCCGGCGCCGATCACCACCACGCGGCGGCGCGGCGCGCCGCCGTCTTCGTCCCGTGCCGTCGTCATCGCCGGTGCCTGAAGGTCCACAGCAGCGCGATGAGCGCCGCCACCGTGAGCACCAGGCCGAGCAGCCCGAAGACCGGGATGCCGCCCCACGCCGGCCCCCAGCCCAGCACCCGCGGCGCCAGGCCGAGCACGAAGGCGGCCGCCACGATGGCGATGGCCAGCCGCGTGGCCGCGCGCTCCAGCGCGTCGGCGACGCGGTCCAAGTGCCGCACCTCCACCTCGGCCTGCACCCTGCCCTGCTTCAGGTGGTACAGCACCAGCCGCAGCACCTGCGGCAGGTCGCCGGCCATGTCGTAGAGCTGCGCGGCGGCGGCCCTGCCGCGCGCGCCGACGGCGCCCGCCGAGTAGCGTGCGGCCATCGCGGCGCGCACCATCGGCGCCACCGTGGCGACCAGGTCCAGCGCCGGGTCGAGGCGGCGCAGCATGCCGTCGGCCGTCGCCAGCGCCTTGAACAGCAGCGCCAGGTCGGCCGGCAGGCGCAGGCTCGCGCCGCGTGCGATGGCCATGAAGCCGTCGATGGCCTGCACCAGGTCGTGCACGCCGCCGCCATGCCGGGCGACGAAGCGCTCGGCCCCCGCCGCCAGCGCGGCGATGTCGGGCGCGCCGCCTTCGGAAAGGTCGAGCATCACGCCGACCAGGGCATCCGCATCGCCGCCCACGATGGCCGCCAGCACCGACAGGAGCTGCTCGCGCCGCCGCGGCGACAGGCGCCCGACCATGCCGAAGTCGATGAAGGCCACGCGCCCGCCCGGCAGCACGAAGAGGTTGCCCGGGTGCGGATCCGCGTGGAACACCCCGCCGCCGAGCACCATCTGCAGGAAGGCCTGCGCGCCGCGCCGGGCCACGCGCGGGCCGTCCAGCCCCTGCGCCGCGAGCCGCTCGGCATCGCCCGGCGCCACGCCCTCGACGAAGTCCAGCGCCAGCATGCGCTCGGTCGTGAAGGCCCAGTGGATGCCGGGAATGCACACGTCCTCGCGCCCGGCCAGCTCGGCGGCCACGGCCTCGGTGTTGCGGGCCTCCTGCGTGAAGTCCATCTCCTCGCGCAGGGCGGCGTGCAGCTCGGCCAGCACCTCGCGCGGGCGCAGGCGCGCGAGCGCCTGCCAGTGCGCCTCGGCCAGCGCGACGAGCTGGCCGAGCAGGCGCAGGTCGGCGTCGATGCGGCGGCGCAGGCCGGGGCGGCGCACCTTCAATGCGATCGGGCGACCGTCCGGCAGGGCGGCGCGGTAGACCTGCGCCATCGACGCGGCGGCGACGGGCTCGCGCACGAAGCCGGGGAAGACGCTGTCCACCGGCGCGCCCAGATCGGCCTCGATGCGCGGGGCGATCGCCTCCCAGGGCACCGGCGCGACGGCGGCGTGCAGGCGCTCCAGCTCCCGCGTCCACTCCGGCGGCAGCAGGTCGGCGCGGGTGGCCAGCATCTGGCCCAGCTTGACGAAGGTCGGCCCCAGCTGCTCCAGCGCCATGCGCAGGCGCTGCGCCGTGCCGGCCGCCTGCACCTCGGCGCTGAGGGCCTCGCCGCCGGCCGGCAGCCAGCCGGCCAGGCGCAGGCGGTGGGCCACGTCGCCCAGCCCGTGGCGCAGCAGCACGCCGACGATTTCCTGCAGGCGCTGGCGGTCGCGCACGGCGACCATGGCGGTCTGGAGCATGAGCGGATTCCGGAGAGGGGCAGCGTTAACGAACGGACAAGAATAGCCGCGCGGGCCGCGCCTATGATGCCGGCCGATGTCCCGATCACCCCTCGCTGCGCTGCCCTCCGCGGGCGCCCTCACCGACGTCGCCGGCCTGGAGGTCGGCCATTTCACCGACGCCCGCCGCCCCACCGGCTGCACCGTCGTCATCGCGCGCGAGGGCGCGGTGGCCGGCGTCGACGTGCGCGGCGCGGCGCCGGGCACGCGCGAGACCGACCTGCTCGCCCCCGGCAACCTGGTGCAGCAGGTGCACGCCGTCGTGCTGGCCGGCGGCAGCGCCTGGGGCCTGGCCGCCGCCGACGGCGCCGTGCGCTGGCTGGAGGAACGCGGCGTGGGCATGGACGTGCGCTTCGGCACGCTGCCCATCGTGCCGGCCGCCGTGCTGTTCGACCTGCCGCTGTCCCATTCGGGCGATGCGCGCATCCGCCCCGACGCCGCCGCCGGCTACGCCGCCTGCGCCGCCGCGGGCACGCAGCCGCCGGCCGAGGGCTGC
>JASGDG010000373.1:0-2627 GCA_047607325.1 Xenophilus sp.
CCCTACAAGGGCGGGGCGGCCGCCTTGACGGACGGCGTCAGCGGCCACGTTCCGCTGGTGATCAACTCGATGCCCGCCTGCATGCCGCACGTCGAAGCCAAGCGCCTGAAGGTACTCGCCATCGCCAACCCAGAACGCAGTCCGAAGCTGCCGGGCATCCAGACGTTTGCCGAGACTGTCCCAGGCGTGCTGGGCAGCGCCTGGTACGGCGTGCTCGTGCCAGCCCAAACACCCGCTGAGATTCAGAAGCCACTCGCCAAAGCGATCATCCAGGTGCTCGAACTGCCCGACGTCAAGGCCAAACTGGCTGGTTCTTACATCGATCCGTTACCCGCAGGGCAACAGGAGTTCGCCAAGTTTCTGGCGGACGAGATCTCGCGCTGGAAAGCCGTCGTCCAACAAACCGGTATCACGCTGAACACCTGATCGCCGGGACTCAAGCGCTCTTGCTGCAGGTGGCTCGACACTTCGCCCAGCAGGCCGAACCAGGTACCCTTTCTTTCGGTTGGGTTGATGCAAGTAACTGCCGCCCCACGCTCGGCTCGATCATCCGAGGCGAGCGTGTGGGGCGAGAGGACTTGTCCAACAGTTGCTGGGCGTTGCGTGCCAGGTAGCGGTTGTGCCACTTACGGGAAGTCACGGCGCTGACGCCGTGCTTGGCGCCCGTTTGTGATGCGCACATGCCACGCTCTGTCATGTCTTGAACCATCTCCAGGCGACGCAGGTAGGTCAATCGGGCATTCCTATGGGTGTTCATCCAGATCAGGAATTGAGGGTTGACTGGGGTTTGGTGATTTCCAGTCTCTCAAAATCTCTTCGGGTGAACACCCGCAATGACTATTGGATCGTCACACCTAGCGGCCAACGGCGCGTAGCGCCAGCAGCGCCACCACCGCGGCGGCCAGCAGCAGCGCAATCCACTGCCAGAAGCGCGCCGGATCGCGCTCGGCCAGCGGCAGGACGCGCGGGCGGAGGAACCGCGGCCCCGGTGTGCGCAGATCGTGCACGAACTCGGACACGGCCTCCTGCCGGCGCAGCGGGTCGGGCTGCAGGGCCTTCTGCAGCACGGCGTCCACCCAGGCCGGCAGTTCGGGCCGGTGGTGGCGCAGCGGCACGCAGCGCAGCCGGCGCAGGTCGGCCGGCGTTCGCACGCGGGCCGCGTGCAGGCCGTAGGGCAGCTGGCCGGTGAGCAGCTGGTAGGCGATCGCGGCCAGCGAGAACAGGTCCGCGCGCTCGCTGGCGCCCTGGCCCAGCAGCACCTCCGGCGCGGCGTACTGCAGCGTGCCTTCCAGCGCCGGCGGGCCCGGCTCGGCCAGCCGTTCCGCCAGGCCGGCCACGTGCACCGAGCCCAGGTCGATCAGCGTCACCGTGCCGGCGGCGTCGATCATCAGGTTCTCGGGGCGCAGGTCCCGGTGCAGCATCTCGCGCCGGTGCAGGGCCTGCAGGCCGCGCGCCGCCTGCTCCACGATGCTGCGCACCGCCTCCAGCGGCGGGCGGGGATGGTCGCGCATCCACTGCGCCAGGGTCTGGCCCTGCACGTAGGCCAGCGCGACGAACAGGTGGCGGCGCGGCCGCTCGGCGGCGGCGGCCCGGACGACGTGCGCGCTGTCGACGCGCCGCGCCGCCCATTCCTCCAGCACGAAGCGGTCGAGGTGCGCCGCGTCGGCCTGCAGGTCCACCGACGGGACCTTGAGCACCACGCGCCGGCCGCTGGCGTCGTCCTGCGCCAGGTGCACGTGGCTGCGCGGGCCGACGAACAGCTCGCGCAGCACGGTGAAGCCTTCGAAGCGCATGCCCGCCGCCAGCGGCGGCGGCAGGGCCAGCGCTTCGCGCTGCAGGTGCAGTTCGCCGGCCTCGGGGGACGGCAGCGCATCCACCCGCAGCAGCTGGACGGTGGCATCGTCCTGGCTGCCGCGCTCGGCGGCCAGCGCGACCAGCGTGCGGGCGGCGGCATCCAGATCGCCGCCGGCGCTCTCCAGCGCCGCATGCACCGCGGCGGCGTCGAGCGGGCCGTAGGCGCCGTCGGTGGCCAGCAGGTACAGCTCGCCCTGTTCGGCCTCCCAGCTGTGGTGGTCGATCTCCACGTGCGCGCCCGCGCCGAGCGCGCGGCCGAGGTACGACTCCTGCGGCGACACGCGCACGCGATGGTCCTCGGTGAGCTGTTCGAGCGCCTGCACGTGGACGCGGTACACCCGCGCGTCGCCCACGTGCAGCAGGTGCAGCCGGCGGCCCTTGAGGATCAGCGCGGTGAAGGTGCAGACGTAGCCGCTGTCCTTGTCGAAGCGCGCGTCGCCGCGCTGGTTCTGGGCGTGCAGCCAGGCGTTCAGCGCGGCCAGCACGCGCTCGGCGGAGCGGCGCGTGGACCAGGCTTCGGAGGTGGCGTAGTAGTCGTCGAGAAAGCCCCGCACCGCCGCGGCGCTGGCCACCTGGCTGACGCGGCTGGAACCGATGCCGTCGGCCAGCGCCAGCGCGACGCCCTTGTCGGCCAGCAGGTGGCCGGTGGGGAGCATGGCGCCGTGGAAATCCTGGTTCACCCCGCCCCGGCCGGCCGCCGAGTGCTGGCCGACCGAGACGCGGGGCAGCGCAGCCGCGGTCAAGGGCGAAGGCCGGCCGCTCAGGCGGCGGCG
>JASGDG010000374.1:0-7470 GCA_047607325.1 Xenophilus sp.
ATTTCCGCCATGCCTTCGCCCGCTGGACCGGCAAGCGCCCGCACGAGTACCGTATGGGCAGGCACGCCGCCCCGGCGCCGATGGAACCCCGAACCCGCACGGAGACCTTCTGACCGTCCATCACCCCTCCCCTGATTTCGGGGCCCGCATCTACGGGCCGCAGCGCATCGCCGCCGTCGTCGCCACGCTGGCCGAGGACGGCATCGCCCCGGCCAGGACGCTGGCCGGCTCCGGCGTGGCCGAGCACGACCTGCACGCGCCGGCCACGAAGATCTCCTACGAGCAGGTGGCCGCGGTGTTCCGCAACGCCGAGCGGCTCGCCGCGCGGCCGGACACCGCCCTGCGCGCCGGCGCGCGCATGCACATCACCGCCTACGGCATGTACGGCTACGGCCTGCTGAGCAGCCCCACGCACGCCGGCCTGGTCGAGTTCTCGCTCAAGTACAACCGCGTCATGGGGCCGGTGGCGGGCCCGGTGAGCTACGAGCGCGACGACCGGCTGGCCACGCACGCCTACGAGGTGCTGCTGTCCCCGGACCCGCAGGACCGGCTCTACCGCTTCGCGCTGGAATTCGCCTTCGCCGCCCACCAGCGCCTCGGGCGCGACCTGTACGGCCCGGCGTTCGCCATCGCCGGCCTGTGCGCGCGCTACCCCGAGCCGCCGCACGTGGACCTCTACCGCGCGCTGGTCGACGGCCCGCTGCGCTTCGGCCAGGAGCGCAACACGCTGGAGATCGCCGTGCCCTGGATCGACCTGCCGTCCCGGCTGCCCGACTCGATCACGCACGCCATGGCGGCCGAGATGTGCCAGCGCGTGCTGAGCGAGCTGCCCCAGTCGGGCGGCGTGTCCGCCCTGGTGCGGCGCACGCTCATCGAGCAGATGCCCTGGCGCTTCCCCACGCTCGAGTCGATGGCGCGCGAGGTGGCGATGCACCCGCGCACCCTGCGGCGCCGGCTCGAGGCCGAGGGCGCCTCCTACCGCGACCTCCTCGCCGGCGTGCGGCGCGGGCTGGCCGTCGAGTACCTGCGCACCACGCGCATGACCACCGAGGAGATCGCCAGCCGGCTGGGCTACAGCGACGCCGCGAATTTCCGGCACGCCTTCGTCCGCTGGACGGGCAGGAGTCCGCACGACTACCGGCAGCGCTGAAGGCGCCGCGCTGTCCGGAAGTCACCGCCTGCAGGCTGTTCGCACCTTCCGCCCGTGCCGCGCCGCCCCTAAGCTCGCAACCCCTTCCATCGCGTTGAGACCAAGGAGACACATCATGAGCCTGGCGGCATTGCAGGATCTCAAGGGCCGCGTGGCGCTCGTCACCGGCGGCTCGCGCGGCCTCGGGCTGCAGATGGCGGAGGTGCTGGGCGAGCTCGGCGCCAGGGTGGCGATCACGGCGCGCAAGCGCGGCGAGCTCGACGAGGCGGCCGCCCACCTGCGCGCGCTCGGCATCGAGACGCTGCCGGTGGTGTGCGACATGAGCGATCTGGCGTCCATCCCGCCGATGGTCCAGGGCGTGGTGGCGGCGCTCGGTCCGATCGACATCCTCGTCAACAACGCCGGCACCTCGTGGGGCGCGCCCACCGTCGACCACCCGCTGGAGGGCTGGAACAAGGTGATCACGCTGAACGTGAGCGCGATCTTCGTCGCCACGCAGGAGGTGGGCCGGCACTGCATGGTGCCGCGCCGGCGCGGGCGCATCATCAACATCGCCTCCATCCAGGGCCTGACCGGCACCTACCCGGACGACATGCCGACGCTGGCCTACAACGCGAGCAAGGGGGCCGTCGTCAACATGACGCGCACGCTGGCGGCGGAGTGGGCGCCGCTGGGCATCACCGTCAACGCCATCGCGCCCGGCTACTTCCCGACCAGGATGACCGCGGCGCTGGCGGAGGAGGGCTCGGCCATGAAGGCGCCCATGAAGCGCGGCGGCGGGCCGGAAGACCTGAAGGGCGTGACCGCGCTGTTCGCCTCGGACGCCGGCGCCTTCATCACCGGCCAGATCCTGGCCGTCGACGGCGGGCTGACTGCCGTCTGATGCTGGCGCGCCGGCGCGCGGCTGGCCGGGAATCACCGCCCGATTGGCCTCAACGCACCTTCGCGCCCGCAGGCCCCTGCGGCAAGATCGACGCAAGGGACAACAGGCGGGCGAGCATGCACCGCTGCCCCACGCGGAGGCATCACCAGGAGACTGACCTTGAACACTCCCTCCGATCGGCTCATCGTCCTGAGCCTCGGCCCCAAATCGCGCGTACTCTCGATCGCCACCGACGGCAGCGACCCCCGGGTGCTGGTCGACGACCTCGACTCGAAGCCCGACGGCGTGACGATCGACCCGGCCAACAAGCACCTCTTCTACACCTTCATGGGCGTCACCCGCACCGGCGAAGGCGACTTCTGGGAGAACGAGGGCTACATCGAGCGCTGCGACTACGACGGCGGCAACCGCCAGGTGGTCGTGCCCTTCGGCAGCTTCGTCACCGGCAAGCAGATCACCTTCGACGCCGCCTCCCAGCGGCTCTACTGGTGCGACCGCGAAGGCATGCGCGTGATGAGCTGCCGCACCGACGGCTCGGACCTGAGGGTGCTGGTCCAGTGCGGCTCGGGAGAAGACCGGCGCGACGAACGGAACCACTGCGTGGGCGTGACGGTGGATGCCCGGTCGGGTCATCTCTACTGGACGCTGAAGGGCAAGCCGAACGGCAACGAAGGCCGGATCATGCGGGTGCCGCTGCAGCTGGCGCCGGGCGCCGACCCGGCCCGGCGCACCGACATCGACACCGTGTTCGACGGGCTGCCGGAACCCATCGACCTCGAGTGGGACGAGGAAAGCGACACCCTCTACTGGACCGACCGCGGCGACCCGCCCAAGGGCAACACCCTCAACCGCGCCAGGATCCGCGAGGGCAAGCCCATCGACCACGAGATCCTGCTGCACGATTTCCACGAGGCGATCGGACTGGCGCTGGACCTGCCGAACCGCCGTGCCTTCGTCAGCGACCTGGCCGGCCGCGTCTACATGGCGGACCTGGACCGCCCCGGCAAAGGCAAGGTCGTCTTCCATGGCCGGGGGAGGCTCACCGGCATCGCCTACCTGCGAGCTTGAACACGGGTCGGACCGGCCGGCCTGAAATCACCTTCAAACGGGCTGATCGCACCTTTCCTTGTCGATGCCGCCGCGGAAAGATGAGGGCACGGCGGTCAAGAAAATGAACACCCGGAGCGGGCCGCTCGCGCGGCCCGGCCACGGGTCGAAGGAGACAACATGGACGCATCGGGCCACCGGCCTCGGGATGCCCGCGCACGGATGCGCGGGCCGCACGGATTCACGCTGTCACACCTTTCGCACGGAGGGATGCCATGAGCGGCGCCGCATCGATGGCGCCGCCTTCGGCGGGGCTGCTCCTGCTGGAGCAGCGCGCGGTCGGAGAGCTGGCCGCCTTCTTCTCGCTGGCGCCGCTGCTGCGCCTGGCGCCGGCCGGCGACGGCCACCCGGTGCTGGTGCTGCCCGGCCTGTCGGCCGACGACAGCACCACGCGCCCGCTGCGGGCCTTCCTGCGCGACCGCGGCTGGCGCGCGCACGGCTGGAAGCTCGGCCCCAACCACGGCCCGCGCGAGGGCGTGGAGGAGAAGATGGCCGAGCGCCTGGCCGAACTGCACCGGCGCTACCGGCGCAAGGTCAGCCTGGTCGGCTGGAGCCTGGGCGGCGTCTTCGCGCGCGAGCTGGCGCGCCGCGCGCCCGACAGCGTCCGCACCGTCATCACGCTCGGCAGCCCGTTCGCGGGCGAGCCGCGCGCCAGCAACGCCTGGCGGCTGTACGAGATGCTCAGCGGGCGCAGCGCCGAGGACTGGCCCGGGCGCGAGCAGATGAAGGCGCCGCCGCCGGTGCCGGCGACCGCGATCTTCAGCCGCAGCGACGGCGTCGTCGCCTGGCAGGGCTGCATGGAGCGCGAGGGCGCCCAGGCCGAGAACATCGAGGTCGAGAGCAGCCACTGCGGCCTGGGCCACCATCCCGTCGCGCTCTACGCCATCGCCGACCGCCTGGCGCAGCCGGAGGGCGGGTGGACGCCGTTCCGCCGCACCGGCCTGCGCCGCCTGATCTACCCCGACCCGTACCGCGCGGCGCACCGCTTCGCCGGATGACGCCCCTTCCTGGAGACACACGATGAGCGAACTGAACGACAAGCCCTGGCTGGCGTCCTACCCCGACGGCGTGCGCTGGGACACCGAGATCCGGCCCACCACCGTGCAGCAGATCCTGAACGACGCGGTGGCCAACTACCCCGAGCGGCCGGCCATCGACTTCATGGGCAAGCGGCTGAACTACCGCGAGCTCGGCGCGCTGGCGGACCGCGCCGCCAAGGGTCTGCAGGCGCTGGGCGTCGGCCCGGGCGTGCACGTCGGCCTGTTCCTGCCCAACTCGCCGCACTACCTGATCGCCGTCTTCGGCGTGCTGCAGGCCGGCGGCACGGTGGTCAACTACTCGCCGCTCGATGCCGCCAAGGTGCTGGAGCACAAGATCGAGGACAGCCAGACGGACTTCCTGATCACCCTCGACATGGCCAGCCTGTACCCGCAGATGGCCGCCATGCTCGGCAAGACGAGGCTGAAGAAGCTCATCGTCGGCACCCTGGCCGAGATGACCGGCGCGCCCGAGCAGGTGGCCGCGCAGATGAAGGCCAGGAAGGAGACCCTCGAGGTCCCCGCCGACGGCCGGCACGTGCGCTTCGCCGCGCTGCTCGACAACGACGGCCGCTACACGCCCCACCCGGTGGGCGACCCGCGCGAGGCCGTCGCGGTGCTGCAGTACACCGGCGGCACCACCGGCCTGCCCAAGGGCGCGATGCTCACGCACGCCAACCTCTCCTCGGCCTGCGAGCAGGTGGTGATCACCCAGTTCGGCACGCCGCCGGTGCTGACGATGGGGCAGGAGAGGCTGCTGGCGGTGCTGCCGCCCTTCCACATCTACGCGCTCACGGTGAACCTGCTGCTGGGCGTGCGCCTGGCCGCCGAGATCGTGCAGCACGTGCGCTTCGACCCCAAGGCCGCGCTGCGCGACATCACCGAGAAGAAGCTCACCACCTTCTGCGGCGTGCCGACCATGTTCACCGCCGTCGTCGGCGACCCGGACACGCCCCAGTACGACCTGCACTCGCTCAAGCTGTGCAACTCCGGCGGCGCCCCGCTGCCGGTGGAGGTGGGCGAGCGCTTCCGCGCCGTCACCGGCACCTGGCTGGCCGAGGGCTGGGGCATGACCGAGACCTCGCCCACCGGCACCTTCTCGCCGGCGCACGGCAAGCGCAAGGCGGGCTCGTGCGGCATCCCGCACCCCGGCGTCACCATCAAGATGCTCGACCTGGAAGACCCGACGAAGTACGTGCCCCTGGGCGAGAAGGGCGAGATGTGCATCCGGGGCCCGAACGTGATGAAGGGCTACTGGAAGAAGCCCGAAGCGACGGCGGAGAGCACCACCTTCGACGGCTTCTTCCGCACCGGCGACGTCGGCTACATGGACGAGGACGGCTTCGTCTTCATCGTCGACCGCACCAAGGACATGCTGCTGTGCAGCGGCTACAACGTCTACCCGCGCGTGCTGGAGGAGGCGATCTACCAGCACCCCGCGGTGCACGAGGTGGCGGTGATCGGCGTGCCCGACGACTACCGCGGCCAGTCGCCCAAGGCCTTCGTCACGCTCAAGCCGGGCGCCGAGGCCTTCACGCTGGAGCAGCTGCAGGCCTTCCTGAAGGACAAGCTGGGCAAGCACGAGATGGTGCACGCCCTGGAGATCCGCGCCGAGCTGCCGCGCACGGCGGTGGGCAAGCTGTCCAAGAAGGACCTGGTGGACGAGGAGGCCCGCAAGCGCGAGGCCAAGGCCTGAACCGTGTGACGGCATCCGTCATGCCCGGCCACGCCGGATTCATCCACCCATTCTGAGCCCGCAGCCTCCGGCCCGGCGCCGAGGCCCTCCCCGAAAAAAGGTTTCGCCATGCATCACCTCAGCGGCCTCGACGCCTCCTTCCTCCACTTCGAAACGCCCGAGACGCCGATGCACGTCGGCAGCCTGATGCTGCTGGAGCTGCCGCCCGGCTATGAGGGCGACTACTACGAGGACGTGAAGGCGATGATCGGCGCGCGCCTGCACCTGGCCACCGTGCTCACCCGCAAGCTGGCGCCGATGCCCTTCGAGCTGGCCGAGCCGGTGTGGATCGACGACGACGACATCGACCTGGACTACCACGTGCGCAGCCTGACGCTGCGCCGGCCGGGCACCATGGAGCAGCTGCACCAGCTCATCGGCCGGCTGCACTCCAGCCTGCTGGACCGCAGCCGGCCGCTGTGGGAGATGTACGTCATCGAGGGCCTCCAGGACGGCCATGTCGCCTTCTACACCAAGGCCCACCACAGCGGCGTCGACGGCAAGGCCGGCGCCGAGCTGGCCAAGGTGATGTACGACATCTCGCCCAAGATCCGCGAGGTGCCGCCGCCGCGGCGCAAGGCCGCCGGCAGCGGCTACCAGCTCGGCGTGGCCGAGCTGCTGCAGGCGGCGGTGGCCAACACCGCCCAGCAGTACCGCAAGCTGGCCACGCTGCTGCCGACCGCGGCGCGCGCCCTCACCACCGCCGGCAACGTGCTGGCGAGCCAGCAGACGGCCCAGGGCGAGCGGCCGCTGAACCTCGGCCTGGCGCCCAAGACGATCTTCAACGACTCCATCACCAACCAGCGCTCGTACAGCACGATGTCGCTGCCCTTCGGCGAGCTCAAGGCGCTGGGCAAGCGCGTGGGCGGCACCGTCAACACCATCGTGATGGCGATGGCCAGCGGCGCGCTGCAGCGCTTTCTGGCGCAGCGCGGCCTGATGCCCAAGGCGTCGCTCATCGCGGCCGTTCCCGTCAGCCTGCGCCCGGAGGGCGACGACGCGATGAACAACCAGGTGTCGATGGTGCGCGTCGACCTGGCGACCGACATCGCCGACCCGATCGAGCGCTTCAAGGCGATCCATGCCTCGTCCGAGGCGGCCAAGGCGGTCGTGCGCGAGCTCAAGCCGGTGCTCGGGGTGGACATGCCGGTCACCGGCTCGCCCTGGCTCATGACCAGCCTGGCCTCGCTGTACGGGCGCTCCAGCCTGGCGCGCCGGCTGCCGCCCATGGCCAACGTCCTGATCTCCAACGTGCCGGGGCCGGCCGCGACGCTGTACATGGCCGGGGCGCGCATGGCAAGCTACTACCCGGTGTCGATCCCCTACCACGGCAGCGCGCTGAACATCACGGTGCAGAGCTATGCCGGCTCGCTGGACTTCGGCGTCACCGCCTGCCGGCGCATCCTGTCGCAGGAGGAATCGTACGAGCTGATCGACCACATGCGGGCCGCGCTCGAGGAGATCAAGCGCCTGCCGGGCGTGGGCGCGGACGGCGATGCCGCCCCAGCCCCTGCGGCGGCGCCCCGCGCCGTCGCCGCGCCGGCACGCAAGGCCGCGG
>JASGDG010000375.1:0-19846 GCA_047607325.1 Xenophilus sp.
CGGCCCCCGCCGCCGAAGCGCCCGTGCCGCGCGCCCGCGCCTCGGCGCGCCTGGCGCAACTGACCGTTCCCTCCATGCCGCAGGCGGTGGCCTCGACCGCCGCCAAGGCCAGCTTCCTACAGACCATGTCCACTGCACTCGTTTCGCCGCCGCCCGTGGCCATCAAGAAAGACCCCAGGCTCGCCAACAACTGGAAGGCCAAGCCGGCCGAGGAACTCACCGACGCCGAGGTCATCGCCATGCCCGACGGCGAGTACATGAACGAGAAGCAGATGGCCTTCTTCCGCCACAAGCTGCTGATGCTCAAGAAGGGCATCCTCGAGAACGCCGGCGAGACCACCGAGCACCTGCGCGAGGACACCATCGTCGTGCCCGACCCGGCCGACCGCGCCACCATCGAGGAAGAGCACGCGCTGGAGCTGCGCACGCGCGACCGCGAGCGCAAGCTGCTCAAGAAGATCGAGCAGTCCATCGCCCGCATCGACGCCGGCGACTACGGCTACTGCGACGAGACCGGCGAGCCCATCGGCGTCGGCCGGCTGCTGGCGCGGCCCACCGCCACGCTGTCGCTGGAGGCGCAGCAGCGCCGCGAGCTCAAGCAGAAGATGTTCGGAGACTGAGCCCCGGCCCGTTCCTGCCCGCCCCCTCGCGCACATGGCCACCAAGGAAGAAAGCAGCCGGCTGTTGTCCAAGGTGGCGAAGTTCGTTCGCAATCCACTGAAGGACTGGTCCGAGCTGGACGGGCCCGAATCCGGTCCGGCGCTGTCCGACGCCGGCTACAGCCGCGAGGCGCTCAAGGAGATGATCGAGCGCCGCCAGCGCAACGACTTCGTGCGCCGCCGCGAGTTCGACGTGCTGCGCAGGCTGCGCCAGCGCGAGGCGGCGGGCGGGCGCGAGGGCGGCGCGCCGTCCTCCTTCCAGCTCAACAGCCTTGGCAAGACCGACGGCCGCGCCCTCACGCTCAAGAAGATCGACGAGATCGAGGAGCAGATGTCGCAGCAGTGGTGGAAGGGGCGCGGCGGCGGGGATGAGGCGGTACGCGCCTCGCAGCCGGATCCGCTGGCGGCCCAGCACGCGCGCGCCTACGCCGACACCGCGCCGGGCGCGCCCTCGCTCCTGGACGAAGGCGGGGCGGCCGGGGCGCCGGGCCTCGCCCGGCTGGTGTGCGAGACCGCCGTGCAGGAGGCGGCGCTGCGCTTTGCCCGGGGCGACGACGCGGGCGCCGAGGGCCTGCTGCAGCAGGCCGTGGCCGGCAGCGGCGCCTACGCCGACGATGACGACACCTGGCGCGCGCTGCTGGACCTGTACCGCGCCACCGGCGATGCCGAGAAGTTCGCCGTCAGCAGCACCCGCTATGCGCAGCGCTTCAAGCGGCCCGCGCCGGAGTGGGTGTCGCTGCGGCTGCTGGCGCATCACAGCCAGTCGCAGGATGCGGACGAGGGCGCGGCCGACTGGTACGCCCCCGAGCAGCTCGGCCGCGAGGGCCTGGTGCAGCTCACACGGGCCCTGGCCCAGGCCGGCCCGGTGTGGCGGCTGGACTGGCGCCTGCTGCGCGGCATCCAGGCCGATGCGGCCGCGCCGCTGGGCGTCCTGTTCACCCACTGGGCCGATTCGCCGGTGCAGCTGCGTTTCACCGGCGCCGACCGGCTGGTCGCCGTGCTGGCCGAGGCCACGCCGCTGACGGTGCGCGGCACCGACCTGGCCTGGTGGCGGCTGTATCTGTCGGTGCTGCGGGCGATGAACCTGCCCGACGACTTCGAGCTGGTGGCGCTGAATTACTGCATCACCTACGAGGTGGCGCCCCCGGAATGGCGCGATCCGGTGGGCCGCTACCTCTCCCTGGACGCCGGCCGGCCGGGGGCGTGGCGCCCGGCGGATTCGCCTGCCGGCCAGCTCTCGGGTGAACTCTCCGGCGACCTGGCGGCCACCTGCCAGCGGCTGGACGCCGAGCTGGCGGGCGCCGAGGGGCCGTTGGTGTCGTGCGCCTCGCTGCTGCGCGTGGACGTCGCCGCCGCGGCCAGCCTCCTGCGCTGGGTGATGGCCTGCGACGCGAAGGGCCGCCGCGTCGAGTTCGTCGACGTCCATCGCCTGCTGGCGGCCTTCTTCGGCGTGGCGGGCATCGCCGACCATGCCGCGGTGACGCCGCGCCCCTGAATCCCGGCCGGCGGCCGGCCTTGCATCGGGCTGCTTCGGCCCCATCATGCCCCGATGGAACAATTTCACGGCACCACCATCGTCAGCGTGCGCCGCGCCACCCCGCAGGGCGACCAGGTCGCCATCGGCGGCGACGGCCAGGTCACGCTGGGCAACATCGTCTTCAAGGGCTCGGCGCGCAAGGTGCGCACGCTGCACCACGGCAAGGTGCTGGCCGGCTTCGCCGGGGCCACGGCCGACGCCTTCACCCTGTTCGAGCGTTTCGAGGCCAAGCTGGAGAAGCACCAGGGCCACCTGGCCCGCGCCGCCATCGAGCTGACCAAGGACTGGCGCACCGACCGCGTGCTGCGCCGGCTGGAGGCGATGCTGGCCGTGGCCGACGCCACCACCTCGCTCATCATCACCGGCAACGGCGACGTGCTGGAGCCCGAGCAGGGCATCGTGGCCATCGGCTCGGGGGGCGCCTACGCCCATTCGGCCGCCAAGGCGCTGCTGGAGAACACCGGGCTGCCGGCCGAGGACATCGTGCGCAAGTCCCTGGAGATCGCCGGGCAGCTGTGCATCTACACCAACATGCACCACACCATCGAGACCCTGTGAGCCGCGCCATGACGATGACCCCGCAAGAGATCGTGTCCGAGCTGGACAACCACATCGTCGGCCAGCGCGAGGCCAAGCGCGCCGTCGCCATCGCCCTGCGCAACCGCTGGCGGCGCCAGCAGGTCGATGAAAAGCTGCGCGGCGAGATCACGCCCAAGAACATCCTGATGATCGGCCCCACCGGCGTGGGCAAGACCGAGATCGCGCGCCGCCTGGCGCGGCTGGCCGACGCGCCCTTCGTCAAGGTCGAGGCCACCAAGTTCACCGAGGTGGGCTACGTCGGCAAGGACGTCGATGCCATCATCCGCGACCTGGCCGAGGTCGCCGTCAAGCAGGCCCGCGAGGCCGAGGCCGCCAAGGTGCGCCTGCGCGCCGAGGACGCGGCGGAGGAGCGCATCCTCGACGCGCTGCTGCCGCCGGCGCGCGGCGCCGATGGCAGCGCCGTGGCCGACGGCGGCAACGCCACCCGCCAGGCCTTCCGCAAGAAGCTGCGCGAGGGCCAGCTGGATGACAAGGAGATCGAGATCGACGTGGCCGAGCAGCGCCCCGCGCTGGAGATCATGGGCCCGGCCGGCATGGAGGAGATGACCGAGCAGCTGCGCGGCATGTTCAGCCAGTTCGGCGGCGGCAAGCGCAAGGCGCGCAAGCTGCGCATCGCCGAGGCGCTGCGCCTGCTCACCGACGAGGAGGCCGGCAAGCTGCTCAACGAGGAGGAGGTGCGCGCCCAGGCCATCGCCAACGCCGAGCAGAACGGCATCGTCTTCATCGACGAGATCGACAAGGTCGCCACCCGCAGCGGGGCGCAAGGCGCCGACGTCTCGCGCCAGGGCGTGCAGCGCGACCTGCTGCCGCTGGTGGAGGGCACGGCCGTCAGCACCAAGTACGGCGTGGTGCGCACCGACCACATCCTGTTCATCGCCAGCGGCGCCTTCCACATGAGCAAGCCCAGCGACCTGATCGCCGAGCTGCAGGGGCGCTTTCCGATCCGCGTGGAGCTGCAGTCGCTGTCGGTGGCGGACTTCGAGGGCATCCTCACCGCCACGCGCGCCTCGCTGGTCAAGCAGTACCAGGCGCTGCTCGCCACCGAGGGCGTGACGCTGGAGTTCACGCCCGAGGGCATCACCCGGCTGGCCACCATCGCCTACGAGGTCAACGAGCGCACCGAGAACATCGGCGCGCGGCGCCTCGCGACCGTGATGGAGCGGCTGCTCGACGAGCTGAGCTTCGACGCCGTGAAGCTGGAGGGCCGGACGGTGCGCATCGATGCCGCCTACGTGGACGCCCGGCTGGCGGCATTAAGTCACGACGAAGACCTTTCGCGCTTCATTCTCTGAGCGGGGCAGGACGCGCCCGGAGTCTCACGAAGCACTTGCAGTGCTCTGGCTAAGTGCTTACTTCTAAAAGACTTTCACGTCATTCTTGCGCGTAAAAAGTCGCGCTAAGTCTTTGATTCCATTACAAAAAACAGCACGCCGCGGCGTTGCGCGCATACCGTTTCCTGCTACAGTGCAAAAAAGTGCAGTTAAGTGGGAAAAAGTGTCGGCAATGGTGCCTTCGCGTCCCTGTGACTGCCGGATCGGGGTTTCGGGGCCGTGTTTCAGGGCGCTTCATCGCTGAGTCTGGATGCCAAGGGGCGGCTGTCGGTGCCGACCCGGCATCGCGACGTCCTGCAGGCCACGGCCGGCGGGCAACTCACGATCACCCGCCATCCCCACGGCTGCCTGATGATCTTCCCCCGCCCGGAATGGGAGCAGTTCCGCGAGAAGATCGCCGCGCTGCCCATGAATGCACAGTGGTACAAGCGTCTGTTCCTGGGCAATGCCATGGACGTGGAGATGGACGGCACCGGCCGCGTGCTGGTCTCGCCCGAACTGCGCGCCGCCGCCAACATCCAGCGCGACACCCTGCTGCTGGGCATGGGCAGCCACTTCGAACTGTGGGACAAGGCCACGCACGACGCCAAGGAGGCCGAGGCGCTGGCCGCCATGGACCCGCAGACCCTGCAAGACCTGGCGTTCTGATGGAGCGGCCGATTGAACACTCCGCTCGTTCACACCACGGTGCTGCTCGAAGAGGCCGTCGATGCGCTGCTGGGCGATGCGGCGGCGCCCGCGGGAACCTTCGTGGACGCGACCTTCGGGCGCGGCGGGCATGCGCGGCGCATCCTGGAACGGCTGGGGCCGCAGGGCCGGCTGGTCGCCTTCGACAAGGACCCGGAGGCGGTGGCGCAGGCCGGGCGCATCGCCGATGCGCGCTTCTCGATCCGGCACGAAGGCTTTGTCGGGCTGGGGGCGCTGCCCCCGGGCAGCGTGGCCGGGATCCTCATGGATCTCGGCGTCAGCTCCCCCCAGATCGACGACCCCGCACGGGGTTTTTCTTTTCGTTTCGACGGTCCGCTGGACATGCGCATGGACACCACGCGCGGCCAGAGCGCGGCCGAGTGGCTGGCGACGGCCGACACCCAGCGGATTGCAGAGGTGATTCGTGACTATGGCGAAGAACGGTTTGCTGTTCAGATTGCAAAGGCGATTGCTGCTCGCCGACAGGAGCGGGGCCCAGTTTCAACCACCGCCGAACTGGCCGGGCTCGTGGCTGGCGCGGTCAAAACCCGCGAGCCGGGCCAGAACCCTGCAACGCGCACATTTCAGGCTCTTCGGATTCACGTCAACGCCGAGCTTGAAGAGCTGCAACAGGCTCTCGAAGCGAGCCTGACCGTGCTGCAACCCGGAGGCCGGCTCGCGGTGATCAGCTTCCATTCGCTGGAAGACCGCATCGTCAAGCAGTTCATCGCCGCCCAGTCGCGCGAGGTGTACGACCGCCGCGCGCCCTTCGCCGCGCCCAAGGCGATGAAGCTGCGCGCGCTCGGCCGCATCCGTCCTTCCGCCGCCGAAGTGGCGGCGAACCCGCGGGCGCGCAGCGCCATCCTGCGTGTGGCCGAGCGCACGGAGGTCTGACATGTGCCCCCACGCTCCTCACTTCGTGTATGCGCTGCCCCCCGAGGGGGCGCAGGCCTCCCTTGGGGCGGCCCGGCGGGAGGCCTGACTTGATCACCCGCCTGAACCTGCTGCTGCTGCTGGCCGCGATCGCCACCGCGATGGTGCTGGTCCACACGCAGTACCGCTCGCGCCAGCTGTACACCCAGCTGTACCGCGCGCAGGGCGACGCGCGGGTGCTGGAGACCGAGTTCGAGCGCCTGCAGGTGGAAAAGCGCGCGCAGGCCACGCCGCTGCGCATCGAGAAGCTGGCCAAGGAGCGCCTGAAGATGCGCACCCCCACGCCGGCGATCACCCAGTACGTGCGGGCCGACGGCACGGTGATCCCGGCCGTGGCGTCCGCGCCGCCGGCCGCGCCCGCCACCGCCGCGCAGGGGAGGACCCGATGAGCACCGGCCGCAGCGTGCGCTACACCACCAGCCCTCTGCTGGCGAGCAAGACGCCGGTCTGGCGCAGCAAGTTCATCGTCGCCAGCATCGCGCTGGGCTTCGTGGTGCTGGCCGGGCGCGCGGCCTACGTGCAGGTCTTCGGCAACGACTTCTTCCAGCGCCAGGGCACGGTGCGCTTCGAGCGCACGCTGGTGCTGCCGGCCAACCGCGGGCGCATCCTCGACCGCAACGGCCTGATCCTCGCCTCCAGCGTGGTCGCGCCCAGCGTCTGGGCGATCCCCGAGGACATCGAGCGCGACGACCCGGATACCCAGGCCAGGCTGCGCCAGGTGGCCCGGCTGCTGGGCATGCCGCAGAAGGAGCTGGACAAGAAGCTCGCCGACGAGGACAAGACCTTCGTCTGGATCCAGCGCCAGGTGGACGAGCCGATCGCCAAGCAGATCGCGGCGCTGAACGTCAAGGGCCTGCACCAGACGCGCGAGTACAAGCGCCAGTACCCCGAAGGCGAGGCCGCCGCGCACGTGGTGGGCTTCACCAACGTGGAGGACCACGGCCAGGAAGGCATCGAGCTGGCCTTCGACAAGGCGCTGGCCGGCCAGAGCGGCTCGCAGCGCGTCATCAAGGACCGGCTGGGCCGGGTGATCGAGGGCGTGGGCGAGGTGGTGCCGCCGGTGGACGGCAAGGACATCCAGCTGTCGGTGGACAGCAAGGTGCAGTTCTTCGCCTACCAGAAGCTGCGCGACGCCGTGCTCCTGCACAAGGCCAAGGCCGGCAGCGTGGTGGTGCTGGACGCCGTCACCGGCGAGCTGCTGGCGCTGGCCAACTACCCCAGCTACGAGCCCGACAAGCGGCAGAACCTGACCGGCGAGCAACTGCGCAACCGCGCCCTGACCGACGTGTTCGAACCCGGCTCGACCATGAAGCCGATCACCGTCGCCACGGCGCTGGAGCTGGGCCGCGTCAAGCCGCAGACGCTGATCGAGACCTCGCCCGGGCGCTACCAGATCGGCGGCTTCACCATCAGCGACACGCACAACCACGGCACGCTGACGGTGGAGGGCGTGATCCAGAAGTCCAGCAACATCGGCGCGCTCAAGATCGCGCAGAAGCTCTCTGCCCAGGAGATGTGGAACGCGTTCGCGGCCATGGGCTACGGCCAGAAGCCGCAGATCCAGTTCCCCGGCGCCGTGACCGGGCGCCTGCGGCCCTGGAAGACCTGGAAGCCGGTCGAGCAGGCCACCATGGCCTACGGCTACGGCATCTCGGCCTCGCTGCTGCAGATGGTGCATTCGTACACCGCCTTCGCGCACGACGGGCAGATCCTCCCGGTCACCCTGCTCAAGAGCACCGAGCCGGCCACGGGCGTGCGCGTGTTCTCGCCCAGCACCGCGGTGGAGGTGCGCCGCATGCTGCAGATGGCGGCCGGCCCCGGCGGCACCGGGCCGCTGGCGCAGACAGTGGGCTACTCCGTGGGCGGCAAGTCAGGCACCGCGCACAAGCAGGTCGGCAAGGGCTATGCCAGCAACAAGTACCGCGCCTGGTTCACCGGCATGGCGCCGATCGAGAAGCCGCGCATCATCGTCGGCGTGATGATCGACGAGCCCAGCGACGGCCGCTACTTCGGCGGCGTGGCTGCGGCGCCGGTGTTCAGCGAGGTGGTGCAGCAGACGCTGCGCATGATGAACGTGCCGCCGGATCTGGCGGTCAAGCCCCTGGTCGTGACCGAGGGCGTGGACGAGAGCTTCTGATGGCGCTGCAGCAGCTCCACACCCCCGACGAGGCCGCGCGCTGGCTGCACCAGCGCGTGCGCGGCGAGCTGTTCGCCGACAGCCGCGCGGTGGGACAGGGCGACGGCTTCGTCGCCTGGCCCGGCGCGGCGGCCGACGGCCGGCAGTTCGTGGGCGCGGCCCTGGCGCAGGGCGCCGCCGCCTGCCTGGTGGAACAGGCGGGCGCGGAGGCCTTCGGCTTCGCCGACGGCGCCGCCATCGCCGCCTATGCCGGCCTCAAGGCCGCCACCGGGCCGATCGCCGCCGCCTACTACGAGCAGCCCTCCCGCGCGCTCGACGTGCTGGCCGTCACCGGGACCAACGGCAAGACCTCGACCGCCTGGTGGCTGGCGCAGGCGCTGACGGCCGCCCCGCAGGCCGGGGCCTCGCCCTGCGCCGTCGTGGGCACGCTCGGCATGGGCACGCCGCCGGCGCTGGAATACACCGGCCTGACGACGCCCGACCCGGTGATGCTGCAGCGGGCGCTGCGCCACTTCGTGCGCGCCGGCTTCGGCGCCTGCGCCATCGAGGCCTCCTCCATCGGCCTGGCCGAGCGCCGGCTGGACGGCACGCGCATCGCCGTGGCGGTGTTCACCAACTTCACCCAGGACCACCTGGACTACCACGGCAGCATGCAGGCCTACTGGCAGGCCAAGGCGGAACTCTTCCGCTGGCCGGGCCTGCGCGCGGCGGTGGTCAACATCGACGACGTGCAGGGCGCGGCCCTGGTCAAGGACCTGCTCGATGCGGGCGCCGCGCCCGGCCTGGACATCTGGACGCTGTCGTCCACCGGCCGCGCCGCGCGGCTGGAGGCGCGCGACATCGGCTACGGCAGCCAGGGCCTGGCCTTCAGGGTGGCGGAAGCCGGCATGGCGCCGGCGCGCCTGGCCACCGGCCTGATCGGCGAGTACAACGTGGCCAACCTGCTCGGCGTGATCGGCACGCTGCGGGCGCTGGGCCTGCCGCTGAAGGATGCGGTCGCCGCCTGCTGCGACCTCGGCAGCGTGCCCGGCCGCATGGAGATCGTGGCGGGACCCGCCGGCCAGCCACTGGCCGTGGTCGACTACGCCCACACGCCCGATGCGCTGGACAAGGCGCTGACCGGCCTGCGCTCCTTCGCCACGCAGCGCGGCGGGCGCCTGTGGTGCGTGTTCGGCTGCGGCGGCGACCGCGATCCGGTCAAGCGCCCGATGATGGGCGCGGTGGCCGAGGCGCGCGCCGACGTGGTGGTGCTCACCAGCGACAACCCGCGCAGCGAGCCGCCCGATTTGATCCTCAGCCAGATCCTGCGCGGCCTGGCGCGGCCGGAGGCGGCGCAGGTCCAGCCCGACCGCGCGGCCGCGATCGCGCAGACGCTCGCCCAGGCCGGCGCGGCCGACGTGGTGCTGATCGCCGGCAAGGGCCACGAGGACTACCAGGAGATCGCCGGCCGCCGCCTGCCCTTCTCCGACCGCGTGCAGGCCGATGCGGCGCTGCGCGCCAGGAGCGCCGCATGACCGGGGCGCCGCTCTTCACGCTGCAGCAGGCCGCCGCCTGGGTGCCGGGCGCCCGCCTGGCGGGCGACGGCGCCACGCCGGTGGCCCGCCTCCACACCGACAGCCGCACCCTGGCTGCGGGCGATCTCTTCGTGGCGCTGAAGGGCGAGCGCTTCGACGGCCACGCCTTCCTGCCGCAGGCGCGCGCGCACGGCGCCGTGGCCGCGGTGGCGAATGCCGGCCTCGCGGCCGCCGGCCTGCCTGGGCTGGAGGTGCCCGACACCCTGGCCGCCCTGGGTGCCATCGCGCGCGGCTGGCGGCTGCAGTACGAACTGCCGCTGATCGCCGTCACCGGCAGCAACGGCAAGACCACGGTGACACAGATGATCGCCTCGATCCTGCGCGCCTCGGCCGGCGCGCGCGCGCTGGCCACCGAGGGCAACTTCAACAACGAGGTCGGCCTGCCGCTGACGCTCCTGCGCCTGCGGCCCGGGCACCGCCTGGCCGTGGTGGAGCTGGGCATGAACCATCCGGGCGAGATCGCGCGGCTGGGCGCCATCGCGCAGCCGACCGTCGCGTTGGTCAACAACGCCCAGCGCGAGCATCAGGAGTTCATGGCCACGGTGGAGGCGGTGGCGCGCGAGAACGGCAGCGTGTTCGCCGCGCTGCCGCCGCAGGGCACGGCCGTCTTCCCGGCCGGCGACCCCTACAGCGAGCTGTGGGAATCGCTGGCGCGCGAGGAGGCCGGCCGGCGCTGCATCCGCTTCGGCACCTCGCCCGACGCCGACGTCGCCCTCGGCGAGGCGCACTGGCAGGGCGACGCCTGGCGCCTGGAGATCCGCACGCCGCTGGGGCCGCTGGCGACGCGCCTGGGCATCGCCGGCCGCCACAACCTGCACAACGCGCTGGCGGCCACCGCCTGCGCGCTGGCCGCCGGCGTCTCGCTGGACGAGATCGCGCAGGGCCTGGCGGCCTTCGAGCCGGTCAAGGGCCGCTCGCGCAGCCGGCTGGTGGCGCGCGCCGGCGCCGCGCCGCTGACGCTGGTGGACGACAGCTACAACGCCAACCCCGACTCCGCCCGCGCCGCCGTCGACGTGCTGGCCGAGCTGCCGGGGCCGCGCCTGCTGGTGCTGGGCGACATGGGCGAGGTCGGCGACCAGGGGCCGCAGTTCCATGCCGAGGTGGGCGCCTGGGCGCGCCAGCGCGGCATCGACGCGCTGTACGGGCTGGGCGAGGCCTGCATGCATGCCGTCGCCGCCTTCGGCGCGCAGGGGCGGCACTTCGCCGGCATCGACGAGATGAACGCCGCCGTGCGCGGGCGGCTGCAGGAGTGGGGCAGCGTGCTGGTCAAGGGCTCGCGCTTCATGAAGATGGAGCGCGTGGTGCAGGCCATCGAGGCGGCGCTGGCGCCGGACGACGACAACGACAAGGAGGCCGGTCATGCTGCATGAAGAGGCCGGTGTGCGCCCATGCTGATGAGCCTGGCCCAATGGCTGCAGAACCTCTCGCCGGAGCTGGGCTTCCTGCGCGTGTTCCAGTACCTGACCTTCCGCGCCCTGATGGCGGCGGTGACGGCGCTGGTGTTCGGCCTGGCCGCCGGCCCGTGGGTGATCGGCCGCCTGCGGGCGCTGAAGATCGGCCAGCCGGTGCGCGGCTACGCGATGGAGACGCACCTCACCAAGAGCGGCACGCCCACCATGGGCGGCGTGCTGATCCTGTTCTCCATCGCGCTGGCCACGCTGCTGTGGTTCGACCTGGCCAACCGCTTCGTGTGGATCGTGCTGTGGGTCACGCTGGGCTTCGGCGCCATCGGCTGGGTGGACGACTGGCGCAAGGTCGTCCGCAAGGACCCGGAGGGCATGCGCTCGCGCGAGAAGTACCTCTGGCAGTCGCTGATCGGGCTGATCGCCGCCGTCTACCTGCTGTTCGCCATCTCCGAGAGTTCCAACGGCCGGGTGCTGGAACTGTTCGTCACCTGGGTGCGCTCCGGCTTCGACATGGACTTCCCGCCCAAGACGCACCTGCTGCTGCCCTTCTTCAAGGAGATCAGCTACCCGTTGGGCGGCATCGGCTTCGTGATCCTGACCTACCTGGTCATCGTCGGCGCCAGCAACGCCGTCAACCTGACCGACGGGCTGGACGGGCTGGCGATCATGCCGGTGGTGATGGTCGGCTCGTCGCTGGGCGTGTTCGCCTACGTCACCGGCAGCGCCGTCTACAGCAAGTACCTGCTGTTCCCGCACATCCCCGGCTCGGGCGAGCTGCTGGTGTTCTGCTCGGCGATGGCCGGCGCCGGCCTGGCCTTCCTGTGGTTCAACACGCACCCGGCGCAGGTCTTCATGGGCGACGTGGGCGCGCTGGCGCTGGGCGGCGCGCTGGGCACGGTGGCCGTCATCGTGCGCCAGGAGATCGTGTTCTTCGTGATGGGCGGCATCTTCGTGGTCGAGGCCATCTCGGTGATGGCACAGGTCAGCTACTTCAAATACACGAAGAAGCGCTACGGCGAGGGCCGGCGCGTGCTGAAGATGGCGCCCCTGCACCACCACTTCGAGAAGAGCGGCTGGCGCGAGACCCAGGTGGTGGTGCGCTTCTGGATCATCACGATGCTGCTGTGCCTGGTGGGGCTTTCGACCTTGAAGCTGCGATGAAGCATCTGCAAGACCTCCACGTCCTCGTCCTCGGCCTCGGGCAGTCCGGGCTGGCGATGGCGCGCTGGTGCGCGCGCCACGGCGCGCAGGTGACGGTGGCCGATACGCGCGAGGCGCCGCCGCAGCTGGCGGCATTGCGCGGGCAGCTGCCGCAGGTGACCTTCGTCGGCGGCCCGTTCGGCGCGGCGCTGGTGGAAGGCACGCCGATCCGCGCCGTGTACCGCTCGCCCGGCCTGTCGCAGGCCGCCATCGCGCCGGTGGCCGATGCGGCGCGCGCCATCGGCCTGCCCATCGGCGGCGAGCTGGATCTGTTCGCGCAGGCGCTGGCCGACCTGCGCGGCGCGGATGCGGCGCCGGCCGAAGCCGAAACGGCCGACACGGCCGCCAAGGCGCCCGAATCCGGCGAGGAGGCGCCCGCGCCCGTCATCGCGCCGCCGCCGGCCGAGACCGGCTACCGCCCCGCCGTGCTCGCCGTCACCGGCACCAACGGCAAGACCACCGTCACCTCGCTCACCGGCCTGCTGGTCGAGCGGGCCGGCCGCGCGGTGGCCGTGGCCGGCAACATCGGCCCCAGCCTGCTCGACACGCTGGCCGAGCGCATGGACGCAAACGATCTGCCGCAGGTGTGGGTGCTGGAGCTGTCCAGCTTCCAGCTCGACGGCGTGCGCGGCTTCGAGCCCACCGCCGCCACGGTGCTCAACATCACGCAGGACCACCTCGACTGGCACGGCGACATGGACGCGTATGCCGGGGCCAAAGCCCGCATCTTCGGCGAGCGCGGCCTGATGGTGCTCAACCGCGACGATCCGGCCGTCATGGCCCTGCTGCCGCCGCCGGTGCGCGTCAAGCTGCAGCGCCCGCAGCAGCGCGTGCACCTCACCTTCGGCGCCAGCCTGCCGCAGCGGCCGGGTGACTTCGGCATCGAGCGCGTCAACGGCATGGCCTGGCTGGTGCGCGCGCACGAGGCCGACGAGACGCGCAAGCGCAAGCGCGGCGCCGCGCAGGAGGAGGAGATCCACCTGCAGCGCCTGATGCCGGCCGACGCGCTGCGCATCCGCGGCCAGCACAACGCCATGAACGCGCTGGCGGCACTGGCGCTGGCCGTGGCTGCCGGCTGTCCGCTGGCGCCCATGCTCTACGGCCTGCGCGAGTATGCCGGCGAGCCGCACCGCGTCGAACCTGTCGCGCTGATCGACGGCATCGAGTTCTTCGACGACAGCAAGGGCACCAACGTCGGCGCCACGGCGGCGGCGCTGCCGGGCCTCGGCGTGGACCGGCGCGTCGTGCTGATCGCCGGCGGCGAGGGCAAGGGCCAGGACTTCGGCCCGCTGGCCGAGCCGGTGGGCCGCTACGCGCGGGCCGTGGTGCTGATCGGCCGCGACGCGCCGATCATCCGCGCCGCGCTGGAAGGCGCCGGCGTGCCGCTGCTGGACGCCACGTCCATGGACGAAGCCGTGCTGCTGGCCGCGCGCCGCGCGCAATCTGGCGACGCGGTGCTGCTCTCGCCTGCCTGCGCCAGCTTCGACATGTTCCGCGACTACGCCCACCGCGCCGAGGTGTTCCGCGAGGCGGTGCAGGCGCTGGCCGACGACCCGGCGCCGCTGCGCGAGGGCGCCAAGGCGCCGACCGAGGAAGGACACGCCCCATGAGCAGCCCCGCCGCCGCCACGCCCCATGCCAAGCCGGGCTTCCTGTCCGGCCTCTCCGGGGTGTTCCGCCGCGCCCGCCGCGGCGTGGACGCGCTGCCCATGCACCTGCCGGTGCGCCTGGGCGGCGGCGACTTCACGCAGACCAAGGCGGCGCCGGTGCGCGTGCTGGGCTTCGACCAGGCGATGCTGTGGGTCCTGGTCGCGCTCCTGGCCTGGGGCTTCGTGATGGTGTACTCGGCCTCCATCGCGCTGGGCGACAACCCGCGCTTCGTGCGCGCCAACTACGGCCAGGGCTTCTTCGTGCTGCGCCACGGGCTCTTCATCGCCATCGCCTTCATCGCCGGGCTGCTGGCCTTCCAGGTGCCGATGCGCCAGTGGGAGCGTGTCGCGCCCTGGCTGTTCATCGCCTCGATCCTGCTGCTGGTGCTGGTGCTCGTCCCGCACGTCGGCCGCGTGGTCAACGGCGCGCGCCGCTGGCTGCCGCTGGGCATCATGAACTTCCAGCCCTCGGAGCTGGCCAAGCTGGCGATGGTGCTCTACGCCGCCAGCTACATGGTGCGCAAGATGGAGATCAAGGAGCGCTTCTTCCGCGCCGTGCTGCCGATGGGCGTGGCGGTGGTGGTGATCGGCATGCTGCTGCTGGCCGAGCCCGACATGGGCGCCTTCATGGTCATCGCCATCATCGCCATGGGCATCCTGTTCCTGGGCGGGGTGAACGCGCGCATGTTCTTCCTCATCGCCGCGCTGGTGGTGGCCGCCTTCGCCATGATGGTGGCGGCCAGCCCGTGGCGGCGCGAGCGCATCTTCGCCTACCTCGACCCCTTCAGCGAGGAGCACGCGCTGGGCAAGGGCTACCAGCTCTCGCACGCGCTCATCGCCATCGGCCGCGGCGAGGTCTTCGGCGTCGGCCTGGGCGGCAGCGTCGAGAAGCTGCACTGGCTGCCCGAGGCGCACACCGATTTCCTGCTGGCCGTGCTGGGCGAGGAGTTCGGCCTGGTCGGCCTGCTGCTGATCATCTGCCTGTTCTTCTGGCTGACGCGCCGCATCATGCACATCGGCCGCCAGGCGATCGCGCTGGACCGCGTCTTCGCCGGCCTGGTGGCGCAGGGCGTGGGCATCTGGATCGGCTTCCAGGCCTTCATCAACGTGGGCGTGAACCTGGGCGCACTGCCCACCAAGGGCCTGGGCCTGCCGCTGATGAGCTTCGGTGGCTCGGCCATGCTGCTGAACCTGATCGCGATGGCGCTGGTGCTGCGGGTGGATTACGAAAACCGCGTCCTCATGCGCGGAGGCCGCGTATGAGCAAGTGCGCCCTGGTCATGGCAGGCGGCACCGGCGGCCACATCTTCCCCGGCCTGGCGGTGGCGGAAGAGCTGCGCGCGCGCGGCTGGCGCGTGCACTGGCTGGGCGCGCCGGGCAGCATGGAGGCGCAGCTGGTGCCGCCGCGCGGCTTCGCCTTCGAGCCGGTGCAGTTCGGCGGCGTGCGCGGCAAGGGGCTGGTCACGCTCGCCACGCTGCCGTTCAGGCTGCTGCGCGCCTTCTGGCAGAGCCTCGGCGTGGTGCGCCGCGTGAAGCCCGACGTGGTGGTTGGCCTGGGCGGCTACATCACCTTCCCGGGCGGGATGATGGGCGTGCTGCTCGGCAGGCCGCTGGTGCTGCACGAGCAGAACTCGGTGGCCGGCCTGGCGAACAAGGTGCTGGCCGGCGTGGCCGACCGCATGTTCACCGCCTTCCCCGACGTGATGCCCAAGGCCGAGTGGGTGGGCAACCCGTTGCGCGAGGAGTTCATGCGCCAATCGCCGCCGGCCGAGCGCTTCGCCGGCCGCGGCGGGCCGCTGAAGGTGCTGGTCGTCGGCGGCAGCCTGGGCGCCAGGGCGCTCAACGCCGTCGTGCCGAAGGCGCTGGCGCGCATCGCCGAGGCGCAGCGGCCGATCGTGCTGCACCAGAGCGGCGCGAAGCAGATCGACGAGCTGCGCGCCAACTACGCGGCCGCCGGCGTCGAGGCAGAGCTGACGCCCTTCATCGACCACCCGGCCGAGGCCTATGCCGAGGCCGACCTGATCGTGGCGCGCGCCGGTGCCAGCACGGTGACGGAGATCGCCGCCGTGGGGGCCGCCGCGCTGTTCGTTCCCTTCCCGTCGGCGGTCGACGACCACCAGACCACCAACGCCCGCTTCCTCGCCGACGCGGGCGCCGCCTGGCTGGTGCAGCAGACCGACCTGACGCCTGAATTGCTGTCCGACTTGCTGCAGAAGACACACAGGCCCGCGCTGCTGGATCGCGCACTCAAGGCCAAGACACTGGAAAAGACCGAGGCCACCCGGGAGGTGGCGAATGCCTGCGAGGAACTCGTGAAAGGGGGCCGCGCATGAAGCACGCCATCCGCCACATCCACTTCGTCGGCGTGGGCGGCTCCGGCATGAGCGGCATCGCCGAGGTGCTGCTGAACCTGGGCTATACCATCTCCGGCTCCGATCTGGCCGACAGCGCCACGCTGCGCCGGCTGGCCGGGCTGGGCATCCGCACCTTCGTCGGCCACGCGGCGGCGCACATCGAGGGCGCCGACGCGGTCGTCACCTCCACCGCGGTGAAGGCCGACAACCCCGAGGTCATCGCCGCGCGCGAGAAGAAGATCCCGGTGGTGCCGCGCGCCCTGATGCTGGCCGAGCTGATGCGCCTGAAGCAGGGCATCGCCATCGCCGGCACGCACGGCAAGACCACCACCACCAGCCTGGCGGCCAGCGTGCTGGCGGCGGCGGGGCTTGATCCCACCTTCGTCATCGGCGGGCGCCTGAACAGCGCCGGCGCCAACGCGCGGCTGGGCAGCGGCGAGCACATCGTGGTCGAGGCCGACGAGTCCGACGCCTCCTTCCTCAACCTGCTGCCCGTGATGGCGGTCGTCACCAACATCGACGCCGACCACATGGAGACCTATGGCCACGACTTCGGCAGGCTGCAGCAGGCCTTCGTCGACTTCCTGCACCGCATGCCCTTCTACGGCGTGGCGATCCTGTGCACCGATGACCCGGCGGTGCGCGGCATCGTGCCGCAGGTCACCTGCCCGGTGACCAGCTACGGCTTCGGCGAGGACGCCCAGGTGCGCGCCGTCGACGTGCGGGCCGTCGGCGCGCAGATGCACTTCACCGCGCAGCGGCGCAACGGCGTCACGCTGCCCGACCTGCCCGTGGTGCTCAACCTGGCCGGCGAGCACAACGTGCGCAACGCGCTGGCCATCATCGCGATGGCGGTGGAACTGGGCATCCCCGACGGGGCAGTGCAGCGCGGCCTGGCCGATTTCAAGGGCGTGGGCCGGCGCTTCCAGCGCTACGGCGAGATCGCGGCGCCTGCCGGCGGCCGCTTCACGCTGATCGACGACTACGGCCACCACCCGGTCGAGATGGCCGCCACGCTGGCTGCCGCGCGCGGCGCCTTCCCGGGCCGGCGGCTGGTGCTGGCCTTCCAGCCGCACCGCTACACCCGCACGCGCGACTGCTTCGAGGACTTCGTCAAGGTGATCGGCAGCGCCGACGCGGTGCTGCTGTCGGAGGTCTACGCCGCCGGCGAGGCGCCGCTGGTGGCCGCCGACGGCCGCAGCCTGGCGCGCGCGCTGCGCGTGGCCGGCAAGGTCGAGCCGATGTTCGTGGACGACATCGGCGCCATGCCGCAGGCCGTGCTCGACAACGCGCGCGACGGCGACGTGGTGCTGTGCATGGGCGCCGGCTCCATCGGCGCGGTGCCGGGCAAGGTGGTGGCGCTGGCTGGTGGCGCATCCGCGCAGGAAGGACGGGCGACGTGAATCCGATGGACCCCCAGGCTTTCGGCAAGGTGGCGGTGCTCTTCGGCGGCAGATCCGCCGAGCGCGAGGTGTCGCTGATGTCCGGCAGCGGCGTGCTGGAGGCGCTGCGCTCGCGCGGCGTCGACGCGCACGCCTTCGACCCGGCCCAGCGCGACCTGGCCGACCTGAAACGCGAGGGCTTCGCGCGCTGCTTCATCGCGCTGCACGGCCGCCACGGCGAGGACGGCACGGTGCAGGGCGCGCTGGAGCTGCTCGGCATCCCCTACACCGGCTCCGGCGTCATGGCCTCCAGCGTGGCGATGGACAAGGTGATGACCAAGCGCCTGTGGCAGGCCGACGGCCTGCCCACGCCGAAGTACGTGCGCCTGGCCTCCGACCAGCAGTCGCGCGAGCAGGTGCGCGCCGTGCCCGACGTGCTGGGCCTGCCGCTGATCGTCAAGCCGCCGCGCGAGGGCTCCTCCATCGGCGTGACCAAGGTGCGCGGCTACTCCGAGATGCAGGACGCGGTGAAGCTGTCGGCACGGTACGACCCCGACGTGCTGTGCGAGGAGTTCATCGAGGGCGAGGAAGTCACCTGCCCGGTGCTCGGCAGCGGCCTCGACGCTGTGGCGCTGCCGGTGGTGCGCATCGCCGCGCCCGAGGGCGCCTACGACTACCAGAACAAGTACTTCACCGACGAGGTCAGGTACCACTGCCCGGCCGGCCTGCCCGACGCGCTGGAGGAGGAGATCCGCCACATCACCCTGGCCGCCTACCACGCGCTGGGCTGCCGCGGCTGGGGCCGGGCCGACCTGATGATCCGCGCCAGCGACCGCAAGCCCTTCCTGCTGGAGATGAACACCTCGCCCGGCATGACCAGCCACTCGCTGGTGCCCATGTCGGCGCGCGCCGCCGGCATCGGCTACGAGGAGCTGTGCCTGCGCGTGCTGGCTGCTGCGGCGCTGGATTCGGCCCCGGCCGCTCCGGGGGGCGGCGCCTGACCATGGCCGACACCCTGCCCGTGCCCTTCGACGTCCGGCTCATGAACGTGCTGGCCACGCTGCTGTTCGCCGCCTTCGGCGTGATGCTGCTGGCCGCCGGTGCATGGTGGGTGCTGCGCCAGCCCTTCTTTCCGCTGGCGGGCATCAAGGTGGACGGCGACGTGACGCACAACAACGCCATCACGCTGCGCGCCAACGTGGCGCCGCAGCTGCGCGGCAACTTCTTCACCGTGGACCTGGCCAGGGCGCGCGCCGCCTTCGAGTCCGTCCCCTGGGTGCGCAAGGCGGTGGTGCGGCGCGAGTTCCCCGGCAGGCTGCGCGCCACGCTGACCGAGCACGTGCCGGTGGCGCACTGGGGCGAGGAGTCCGAGTCGCGCCTGGTCAACAGCTATGGCGAGGTGTTCGACGCCAACAGCGCCGAGGCCGGCGACGACCTGCCGCACCTGGCCGGCCCTGACGACCAGGCCGGCCACGTGCTGGGCATGTACGGCGAACTGGTGCCGGTGTTCAAGGCGGTGGATCTGGAACTGGACGGGCTGTCCCTGTCCAGCCGCGGCAGCTGGCAGGCGCAGCTGGCCAATGGCGCCACCATCGAAATGGGCCGCGGCAGCAGCGACGAGGTCAAGGCGCGCGTGGAGCGTTTCCTGCGCAGCGTGCGCCACGTGGCGGCGCAGTACGGCCGCACCGTGGACGCGGTGGAAAGCGCCGACCTGCGCCATGCCGACGCCTATGCCCTGCGCCTGCGCGGCGTGACGGTCGCGCCGGACGAAGGCGCCACGGCGCAGCGCAGGAAATAGCGAGAAGAGCGAAAGAAGGAAACCGCGAGGACATCTCAATGGCCAAAGACTACAAAGACCTGGTCGTCGGACTCGACATCGGCACCGCCAAGGTGATGGCGGTGGTGGCCGAGGTGCTGCCCGGCGGCGAGCTGAAGCTGGCCGGGCTGGGCGTGGCGCCGGGCAACGGGCTCAAGCGCGGCGTGGTGGTGAACATCGACGCCACCGTGCAGAGCATCCAGCAGGCGCTCAAGGAAGCCGAGTTCATGGCGGACTGCAAGATCAGCCGCGTCTACACCGGCATCACCGGCAGCCACATCCGCGGCATCAACTCCAGCGGCATGGTGGCCGTCAAGGACAAGGAAGTCACCGCCACCGACGTCGCCCGCGTGGTCGAGACCGCACGCGCCATCAACATCTCCAGCGACCAGCGCCTGCTGCTGGTGGAGCCGCAGGAATTCGTGATCGACGGGCAGGACGTCAAGGAGCCCATCGGCATGAGCGGCATGCGGCTGGAGGCCAAGGTGCACATCGTCACCGGCGCCCAGAGCGCGGCCGAGAACATCATCAAGTGCGTGCGCCGCTGCGGCCTGGAGGTGGACCAGCTCATGCTCAACCCGC
>JASGDG010000376.1:0-4378 GCA_047607325.1 Xenophilus sp.
CCGGGCTCGGGCACGCGGCCGGCGCGCGCCGGGGCCGGGCGCTGTGGGGGTTCCAGACCGGGCGGCTGGCGGGCTATTCGGCGCTGGGCGCGCTGGCCGCCGTCACCGTGCAGGGCCTCGGCTGGCTGGGCGGGCACGTCGCGGCGCTGCAGCCGGTGTGGACGATGCTGCACGTCGCGGCGGTGGTGCTGGGCCTGGCGCTGCTGCTGCGCGCCCGGCAGCCCGTCTGGCTGGGCCGTTTGGCGCGCAGTGCGTGGCGGCAGGTGCAGCGGCTGGGCGCCACGCGATCGGGGCCGGTGCTGCTGGGCGCGCTGTGGGCGCTGCTGCCCTGCGGGCTGCTCTGGTCGGCGCTGCTGGTCGCCGCGCTGGCCGGCAACGCGGCGGCGGGCGCCGGCACCATGGCGCTGTTCGCTCTGGGCAGCGGCCTGTGGCTATTGGCCGGGCCCTGGCTCTGGCTCTGGCTGCGCCTGGCCAGCGCGGGCTGGCGCGGCGCGCAGGCGGGCGCCGCCACCCTGCGCGGAGAATGGGGCGTGCGCATCGCCGGCGGCGCGCTGGCGGCCAGCGCCCTGTGGATGCTGCTGCGCGGCACGCCCGCAGGCCGCGCCTTCATGGCGTGGTGCCTGGGCTGAGTGGCGGTGGGCCGCGCGGTGATGGTCGTGGCGGGCCGTTGGAAGAAGGTGTCTGCAGGTGCCACCGGACCGTCATCCTGAACGCAGGGTTCAGGTGGGCGAGGGCAGCAAGGCATTGGGTTCGTCTGACGCGAGACGATCACGCCTGCCAAGCGATGTACCAAGCCCGGGCTCCGTGGAGCATTGGTTCAAGGAAATATAAAGCCCGGCATGCACCGCAGACGCCGCCGATTCTACGCACGGGGGGCGCGGCGTACAGGCTTGACAAGGGCCGCGCAGCGGCCCCTGCGGCTACAGCAGCAGTCCGTCGCCGGCCAGGACCTGGTCCAGTTTCCGGATGAGCTGGGCCGCGCGGTCCGCGTCCGCGCCGGTGCCGGCCTCGACGGGCGGCAGGCCGGCGGCGGGCGCCGCGGGCTCTCGTTCGCGCTGGATCAGGTCGAAGGCGATGTTGAGCGAGGCGAGCACCGCGATGCGGTCGCGCGCCTTGACCTTGCCGGCATCGCGGATGCCGCACATGGCAGCGTCCACGCGCTGCACGGCTTCGCGCAACTGCGCCTCGCCGTCCTCGGGGCAGCCGAGCAGGTAGCTCTGGCCCATGATCTGCACTTCGATCTGCTTCACGGCATGTCGTCGGGATGGGTGGCGGGGACGGCGCCGTCCTCGGCCGGCAGCCGTTCGAGCATCGCGTCGATGCGGGTGCGCGCCGCCGCCAGCCGGGCCTTGAGCGCGTCGCGCTCGCGTGTCAGCGTCTCGACCTGCTGCGTCAGCAGCGTGTTGGTGCGCTGCATCTCCTCGTGGCGCACGAGCAGCCGTTCCACGCGCTCGGCGATCTGATCGATGGGGCTGGAGGCGGGCATGGGGCGGCATTGTAGGTGGCCCCGGCAGACCGTCGGACTCGGGCATGGCCCGGCGCCGCCCCGTTGCCTCAAGTCCGAGGTCTCCTAGAATTCTCCTCGTTGGTGCTCGTGCCGCGGTTCGCGCGGCACAGTTCAACGGGAAGCAGAAGCCGAGGGACTTCCCAGTCGCCGGAGCCAGCCTGCGCTGCCCCCGCAACGGTCAAGCAGCCGGCCGCGCGTCATGCGCGCGGCCATCTCGTCCAAACCAGCCACTGGAGGCCGTCGACACGCGGCGTCCGGGAAGGCGGCCGGGACGTGCTGCCAGCCCGGATACCGGCCAACAAGGCGGCCGCCGCGCCTCATCCGCGCGGTGGCCATTGGCGCCCACGTGCCGGCGGGGAAGCTGGCACGGGCTTTCGAGGAGGAACCGTCCCATGAATCCCCGTGACCTGTCGTCGCGCGCCGAGTTGCGCGCCTCGCGTCTGACCGCTGCGCTCGCCGCGGCCCTCGCCCCTTTCGCCATGGCCCAGAGCGCCTCTCCCGCGCTGCAGGAGACCGTGGTCACCGCCACCCGCGTCGAGCAGCCGCTCGCGGAACTGGTGGCCGACGTTTCGGTGATCGACCGGGAGACCATCGAGAAGAGCGGCGCCACCGGCGTGGCCGACCTGCTGGCGCGGCTGCCGGGCGTGGAGCTGTCGCGCAACGGCGGCACCGGCAGCAGCACCAGCCTGTACCTGCGCGGCGCCGAGACACGCTTCACCGCCGTTTACCTGGACGGCGTGCGGCTGGACTCGCAGACCACCGGCGGCGTGATGTGGGAGGCCATCCCGCTGGCGCAGATCGACCACATCGAGGTGCTGCGCGGCCCGGCCGCCGCGGTGTACGGCTCCGACGCCGTGGCGGGCGTGGTGCAGCTGTTCACCCGCAAGGGCGAGGGCAAGGCCACGCCCTTCATCAGCTACGGCATCGGCAACCGCCGCACCTCGCAGACGCAGGTGGGCGTGAGCGGCTCGGCCGGCGCCTTCGACTATTCGCTGGGCGCCTCCTACGGGCAGAGCCGGGGCTTCGACGCGATCACGTCCGAGGTGGCGCACAACCCGGACGACGACTACTACAAGACCAGCTCCGGCAACGTGCGGCTGGGCTGGCAGATCAACGAGCGCCACCGGCTGGACTTCACCACGCTGGAGAATGTGCTCGATTCCGGCTACGACGCTTCCTACGGCGACTACTACGACCCGAGCTCGCCGGTGGACGACCGCAACCGCTACCATCTGCGCGCCACCGGCCTGACGTGGACCGCCAGGTGGACGCCCGCGTACACCACCCGGCTGCAGCTCACCGACTCCAGCGAGCGCTACGAGACGCAGGTCAAGGGCGAGGACCCGAGCTACGTCACCCGCACCCGCCTGCACGGGTACCTGTTCCAGAACGAATACCGGCTGGGCGCGCACCTGTTCACGGCTGCGCTGGAGCGGCGCGAGGACGCGCTCTACAACCCCGCGCTGGACGCGTATAGCACCACCCTGGACCGCCAGCGCTCGCAGAACGCCCTGGCGCTGGGCTATGGCTGGCACGCCGGCGCCCACACGCTGCAGCTGAATCTGCGCCACGACCGCGACAGCGAATTCGGCGGCAAGACCACCGGCAGCGCGTCCTACGGCTACGAGTTCGCGAAGAACTGGCGCGTCACCGCCGCGGCCGGCACCTCCTTCCGCGCGCCCACGCTCTACCAGCGCTTCAGCGAGTACGGCGTGGCGAACCTCCAGCCCGAGACCGGCCGCAACGCCGAGGTGGGCCTGCGCTACGCCGACGCCGACACCACCGCCAGCCTGACGGCCTACCGCAACCGGGTGCGCAACCTGATCTCGTTCGACTACGACGCCACCGGCTGCGACTCGTCCTATGGCTGCTACGCCAATGTGGCGCGCGCCGAGTACAAGGGTGTGACGCTGGCCGCCAGCCGCGGCTTCGGCGGCGTGACGCTGCGCGGTTCGCTCGACGCGCAGGATCCGCGCGACGAGGACACGGGCCTGCTGCTGCCCCTGCGCGCCCGCGTCCACGGCACGGTCGGCGCCGACTGGCGCATGGCCGGCTGGACGCTGGGCGCCGAGATCCAGGCCTCGGGCCCCCGCTGGGCGAATTCCGCCAACACGCAGCGCCTGGGCGGCTACCATCTCATCAACCTCAGCGCCAGCACCGCCATCGCGCGCGACTGGACCGTCACGGCCCGCATCGACAATCTGGCCAACGTGCGCTATCAGCTGGTCCAGTACTATGCCACCGGCGGCCGCGCGATCTACCTCGGCCTGAAGTGGCAGCCCCTGTGACGGCGGGGAACATCACGACACATCCATGAGCGAAGGCGGCCATCCCACGGCGGACATTGCCGCGAGCGAGCTGATCCTCGGCGGGCAGAAGAGCGGCAGGGCGGCATGAGGCGGCTGCTTGCGCTGGCGCTGTGCACCCTGGTGGGCCGCGCCGCTGCCGCCGCGCCGCTGGAGGCGGTGGACGACCGCGGCGCCACCGTGCGCTTGGCTGCGCCGCCGCAGCGCATTGTTTCCATCCTGCCTTCGCTGACCGAGACCGTGTGCGAACTCGGCGCCTGCGCCCGGCTGGTGGGGGTGGACCGCTATTCCAACTGGCCCGCGCCGGTGCGCTCGCTGCCGCAGGTGGGCGGCGGCATCGACCCGAGCCTGGAGTCCATCGTCGCCCTGAAGCCCGACCTGGTGCTGGCCGCGCCGTCCTCGCGCGTGGCGCCGCGGCTGGAATCGCTGGGCATCCGCGTGGCGGTGCTGGAGCCGAAGAACCAGGCCGGCGTGCAGCGCGTGATCGAGCGCGTGGCGCAGCTGCTGGGCGCGCCCGCCGGCGCCGCCGGGGCGCTGTGGCGCCGCATCGATGCCGGCGTGCAGG
>JASGDG010000377.1:0-12189 GCA_047607325.1 Xenophilus sp.
GCCCGGCGCCGCCGGCGCGGCCCCGTCGCCTGCCGCCGCGCGGGGCGGGTGGCGATCGAGGACGAAGGTGCGCGCGCAGGCCAGCAGCGTGCCCGGATCGACCGGGAGCGACAGCAGCGTGAAGGGCGGGGCCGCCTTCTCCCCCGCTTCGACGCGCCGGGACAGCTCCCCCGCGCGGGCGGACCAGCCCTCCCACCGCGCGGCGAACATCTGCGCGTGGTGGTGGTTCCCCGCCAGGTAGTCCAGGTCGGGCGCCAGCCGCTGCGCGGCGTCGTAGCACGCCAGCGCCTCCTCCTCGCGCTTGAGCAGGTTGAGCGTGGAGGCCTTGTTCATCCAGGTGGGCACGTCGTCGGGCGCCAGAGCCAGTGCCCGCTCGTAGCTTGCCAATGCGGCGGCCCCGCGGCCGAGTTCGGCGAGGACCGTTCCACGGTTGGACCAGGCCTGCACGAAGCGCGGGTCGAGCGCAAGCGCGCGCTCGTAGTGCCCCAGCGCCGGCTCGAACCGGCGCAGCGCCGCCAGGGTGTCGCCCAGATTCGACTGCAGTTCGGGCGATCGCGGTTGGAGCCGCTCCGCGCGCTGGAAGCAACGCAGCGCATGCTCGTGCTCGCAGAGCGCGCCGTAGGCCACGCCCTGCTCGTGCAGGCCCTCGAAGAACTCTCCCGCCGCCTGCATCGCCCGCGCGAAGGACGCGACGGCCTCGCGCGCCCGGCCGCACTGCAATTGCACGCGCCCGAGATCGTAGAGCGCCTCGGGCGGGCAGCCCGGCAGCGCCGCCGCCTTTTCCAGCAGTTCCCTGCACCGGGCCAGATCGCCGCGGTTGCCGTGGATGTAGCCCAGCAGCTCGAAGGCCCGGGAGATCGACGCATCCCTCTCGACGACGGCCAGCAGCAGTTGCTCGGCCTGCCCGATGCGGCCCGCGCGGAAGAGGTCGGCGGCCTGTGCGACCTGGCGTGCTGTACTTGAATTCATGCAGGAGCTGAGTCTGTCAGGCTTTGAAGGAGTCTTTTGTCAAGCGGTTTCTCATAACGGCAATCCAGTGCGAAAGCCAGGAATGGCGTAGAGCATAGGAAATTTGCATCTTCCGTGGGCCGGCGAACTGTTTTCTCCAAGGGGCAAATGAGAGTCAGTGTGACCGACTGAGGGCATCTGCACATCGGCTCGACTAGCATGCCGTCAGTGCTGTTCTCAGGTGCTGAACCGATGCTGCCGCCTGTTCATCCGTCATGAAGCCGGTAAACCCCATCAGCAAACCGCCCCGCTGAGACCTTCGCATTCGCCAGTTGCTCAAGGCATGGACGGCCAGGCCGTGGGACTGGGCTGCCTTGGCCAAGGCCTTGTCATTTTGCCGAGTGTTCAGATGGGCCAGCATGTGGATGCCACCGGCCTGGGGCTGGATGTGCAAGCGCGAACCGAACGCCTGCAAGAGAGCATCGACCAGATAACCGCGCCGGGTCGCATACAGTGAGCGCATCCTGCGCAGGTGCCGGGCAAAGTGGCCTTGCGCCATGAAGTCGGCCACCGTGGCCTGGAGCAGCATCGAGCCCGGGCCGCAAAGGTGATTCGCCGTATCCCGGAACCGCTCGATCTGCGGTTCAGGCACCACCAGATAGGCCAGGCGCAGACCGGGGAACAGCACCTTGCTGAAGGTGCCGGCGTACAGCACGCGCCCATCGCGATCCAGGCTTTTCAGTGCGGGCAGCGGCCGGCCGTGGTAGCGGAACTCGCTGTCGTAGTCGTCCTCGATGATCCACGCTTGGCGGCGGCTGGCCCATTCCAGCAGTTGCAGTCGCCGGGGCAGAGACAGCGCCATTCCCATGGGACTCTGGTGCGTGGGCGTCACCACGGCGAAACGCGCCTCGGCAGCCCGCTTTTGGCCGACATCTACGTTCAGACCTTCCGCATCCACGGGAAGCGGCTCCAGGCGCATACCTGCGCGCTCCAGAAACTGGCGGGCGAAGAGGTAGCCGGGGTCTTCATACCAGCCGGCATGGCCGGATTGCAGCAGCGTGCGGCACACCAGATCCAGGGCGCCCCGATAGCCGGCGGTGACGAACACCTGCTCGTGCGTGCAGGCGATGCCGCGCGAGATGCCGAGATAGGCGGCGATGGCTCGACGGAGCGGTTCATGGCCCATCGGATCGGGGTAGCTCATGGCCACCGTATCCAGCGTCCGCAGGTTGTGGCCGGCCAGGCGCGCCCAGGTCTTGCGCGGAAACGCATCCAGCGCGGGCAGGCCGAGCTGGAAAGGCCGTACTTGACTGGCCTCGGTCTGAGGGTGTGAGAGTGACGGTGCGGGAGAACTGGACGCGGAAGCGTACCCCGGCTCGCCCAGGTTTCCCAGCTGGGGCGAGACGACGGTGCCGGCCGGGCCACGTGTCAGGAAGTAGCCCTCACTGGTCAGCATCTGATAGGCCATCTCGACCGTGCCGCGTGCCAGGTTCAGTTCACTGGCGAGGCTGCGCACGGACGGCACGCGATCGCCGGGCTGGAATTTTCCAGCGGCAATCGCGTCCCGATAGCGTCGATACAACTGCAAATAGATCGGCGCATCGTGCTCTCGGCTTGGCTTCAGCTGCTGCATATCCATGTTCTATGTCCCATTCATTTATTCAGTTTTTGCACCTTTTTACTAGGCCATTATTTTCCTAGAGTACGGACTTCATGACAAGGAAAGCGACATGAGCACCTTTCGGTTGAGCCCCATTGACATCGATCAGGATTACTTGGCCTGTTTCGACGTCATGCACGAATTGCGGCCTCATCTTTCTGATGCGGCCGCATTCGCTGCGCAGGCTTGCCGCCAAGCCAGGCAAGGCTATCGTCTGCTGGCCGCATGGCAGGGCGGTCAGGTCATGGGGTTGGCGGGCTACCGCGTCCAGGAAAACCTGCTGTATGGACGATTCTTTTACGTCGATGATCTGGTCGCCGTCGCAAGTGCCCGTCGCCAGGGCCTGGGCGGCCTACTGATCGAGGCGCTACGCGAGGAAGCACAGCGGCAAGACTGTGCCCATCTGGTGCTCGATACCGCCTTGGGCAATGCCCTGGCGCAACGCTTCTATTTCCGCCAGGGCCTGCTGCCCAAAGGGCTGCACTTCAGCCAGGCGCTATAGGGCCGACGAACCATGAATCAACTTCTTTTCCTGCAATGCAGCCCTGCCGGCCACGAATCACTCGGCGCGCAGCAGGTATTGGCAGCCTTCGGCAGTTGCGACGATCTCGGCCACAGCATTCGTGTGACCACGCGCAGCTTGGCAACGGAGCCGCTTGCGCCGCTGTCGGCGCGATACGCCCAGGCCGTCACTTCGTCAGCGCCGCCTGGTGATCCGGCCGTAGTTCTCTCCGAACGCCTGATTGGCGAGCTGGAAGCTTGCGACGGGCTACTGATCAGCACGCCGATGCACAACTTTGCGGTGCCAGCGACGCTGAAATTGTGGATCGACTACGTACTACGCAAGGGGCGCAGTTTTTCGATCACGCCGGATGGCAAGGTTGGGCTGCTACGGGATCGCCCGGCACTGGTACTGGTGCGCTCGGGCAGCACATGCGCCGGAGACACTGCCAGGCAACCCGACTTCCTGACGCCGTACTTGCGCCATGCCCTGTCCGTCGTGGGTATCTACAACGTGCGGTTCGTGTACTTGCCGGGGCTGTCCCCGACCATTGAAGCATTGGCTCAGACACGCCATGCGTTGGCTTCGTTTCTCGTTCCTTCACTTCTTGCCGGAGACCTTCCATGAGCACACTTCGTTTGCCCTACCAAACCCTCTCGCCTGAAGCCTACCAAGGACTTGGTCTGACCAAGAGAGCCCTGGACAAGAGCAGTCTTGGAAAACAGTTGATCGAATTGGTCTACCTGCGGGTTTCGCAAATCAATGGCTGCGCCTTCTGCCTGGAGATGCACGCGGCGGCCCTGCGCGTCGGCGGCGTACCGGATGCGAAGCTGGACAGCTTGGCAGGCTGGCGTGTGAGCACGCATTTCAGCGAACGCGAGCGCTTGGCGTTGGCCTGGACGGAATCGCTGGTGGACGTGGCGGGCCGCCACGCGCCCGATGAGGATTTCGAACCGCTCAAGGGGCATTTCAGCGATGCGGAAATCGCCGATCTGAGCTTCGCCATCGCACTGATGAGCGCCTTCAATCGCTTGGCGATCGGCATGCGTCAGTAAAGCGTAGGTATACGGATGGCTTTGCCACCATCCGCAATGAATACGCTTGGGAAATCTCGGGGGAAGCATGGAACTTCGGCACCTTCGCTGCTTCCTGGCCGTCGCCGAAGAACTGCACATCGACCAGTCGCCCCTGTCGCGCGCCATCAAGGAACTGGAGGAAGACCTGGGCACGCGGCTGTTCATCCGCACCACGCGCAGCACCCGCCTGTCGCGCGCCGGGCAGCTGTTTCTGGAACACGTCCCGCGCAAGGTCGCCTTCGAGCCGCTGGCCCGGTTCATCGCGCGCGCCGTTGCCGCGTCATCTTCTTCATCAGTGCCGCCACGTCGGGGCATGAGACGGACGGGCTTCGACGGGGCGCTCGGACGGCGCCGACCCGGATCGGTGGGGATACTTCTCTTCAATGCGAGGTGAGCACCTTGGCGCGGTCGAGCGCCTGAGCAAAGCCGGCCAGCGGAACCGAGAGGGTGACCGCCTGGCCGCTGGGGTGGGCCGTGGCGAGCAGCTTGAGCGCCGTGCCGCCACGCAGGCTCCTGACCTGGCTGGCCGACAGGTTCAGCGGCGCCAGGCAGCCCACGGGCAGGCATGTCGAGAAGGCTGCGGTCATCCGCGCGGCCGGCTTGTCATCGAACTGCAGGCCCACCCCGTCGGCAAGCCTCAGGCCGAAGGGCAGCACCAGCGTGCCGCTGGCCGTATCGCCCTCCCCGGGAACCCATTCGGCGCTGAGCACCAGCCGCCTGCTCTGGCGCTCGCGCTGCTGCTGCACCAGAACGCAGCGCCGCGCCTTGTCATGCAGGGTGCAGGACACCTGCCAATCCCCATAGGTCTCCTGCAGCGCCGAGGCCGCGCCGGGTGTGGACGAGGACAGCGGCGCGCCGTCGGCCGCCCGGGCAGCCGAGACGGCCAGCAGCGACGCCGCGAGCACCACGCCGGCGGCCATGCATGGCCGCGCCCGCCGGGCCGCGGAGGCAGACGAGGTCACATCGCGCTGCGGGTGCGACGGCAGTCGAAACATGATTTTCCGCATTGGAAGTTGTCGTGCCGCCCGGTGAGCCGGGATCGGGGCCTACCAGTTGATCCTCACCCCCAGCGAACCCAGGGCCGAGGACTTCACCCTGGCATGGCCCCCCAGGCTCCAGAGATACCCCAGTTCGCCATAGACCTTGGCGCGCTTGCTCAGCTCCCACGTCGCCCCGGCGGCCGTCTCCATGCTCGTGTACCCGCTCCCCGAAGCCAGCGTGGTGCTCGCCGCACTCGTCGCAAAGCTCGTCAGGTCGAAACCCGAGGGCGAGTAGTCGACATTCACCCGCGCATACGGCTGCAGCCGTCCGGCCTGTAGCTGGTAGTCCCCCTTGAGCCGAGCGCCCACCCGGAACAGCCACGCGTTCGTGCTGCTCTCGCTCACCCTCGTCGAACCGCTGATCGCCGTGTCCTCCAGGTCCAGCCGCTGGTACATCACCTGCGCCTGCGGCTCGATTTGCCAGTGGCTCCAGCCCAGCGCGAAGGGGCGGCCCACCTCCACCGAGGCCGTCGCCCCCTTGCCGCTCATCGTGCTGGCCGTCCCGTCGTACGGGTTCACCTTTCCGTGGTGGTGCGCCGCCTGCAGCACCACATCCACGTAGCTTTGATCCGCCCACGTGCGCGTGCCATACGCGCCCACGAAGGAGGAGTCCGTCTGGGTTCCTCCCACCGCCCCCACCGTTCCGCCGGCGTTCCCCGTGACGTCGAACTGGCCATGGAGGTAGCCTGCGTAGACCCCCACATGCCAGCCCCCCGCGCGCCACAGGTCGCTGCCGACCTGCAGCCCCGTGAAGTGGCCGCTGCTCTGGGCTTGCGGCGTGCCGCTCTGGCCGATCCGGCTGCTGGTCGCGATCACCCGCGCCCAGGCCGGGTGGTCCGCGTCGGTCGCCGTCTCGCCCCGGCGCCTGTGCAGGTCGCCCAGCATCAGGCCATCCGCCAGACGCAGCTGCGCCGGCAGCGCCGCGTACAGCGGCACCTCCGAACGGTAGGCCGTGCTCACCGTCCCGTCGCTGCCCACCGTCTCCGAGCGCAGGTACCAGTTGCTGCCCGAGCCCGAGGCGTCGCCCTTGTACAGGTAATACTGGTACGCCCCGGCATCCACGTGCGTGCCCGCCAGGCTGAAGGCGCTGGCCGTGCTCGTGCCGTAGACCTCGATGACCTCGATCCCGTTGCCCGTGGTCAGCGCCCCCAGGCCGCTCGTGCCGGTCAGCACCACCGTCGTCGAGCCCGAGGCGTTGCCGCCGATCACCAGCGAGTCGGTCGCATTGAGTTCAAGCACCCCATCCTGGCCCACATAGTCGCCGGTGACCGTCAGCACCGTGCCCACCTGGCCCGCGGCGCTCAGCGACACCGTGCCCGCGTTGGTCAGTGAGGCGATGGTCTGGTCGTAGCCGTCCAGCGCCAGGGTCGCCCCCGAGGCCACCGTGTAGGCCGAGCCCGCACTGAACGCCTCGCTCGATCCGGCCTGCAGCGTGCCCTCGGCCACCGTCGTGGCCCCTGTGTAGGTGCTCGTCCCGGTCAGGATCAGCGTACCCGTGCCCGTCTTGACCAGGTCGCCCGTGCCGCTGATCGCCCCGGAAAGCGTCTCCGTGAAGCTGCCGGTGTCGATGGTCGGGTCGCCCGACAGGACGATGTCGTTGGCCAGGGTCAGTCCGTCGACCGTGAAGCCCAGCGTCGTGCCGTCGTACATCGTCAGCGTGCCCGTGCCCAGCGCGCTGCTGCTGCCCACCTCGATCTCGCCGCTCTCCAGCACGGTGCCGCCGGTGTAGGTGTTGGCCCCCGTGAGGACCAGCGTGCCGCCCTCGACCGTCACGGTCAGCGCGCCGTTGCCGCTGTAGGCGCCATCGGCCAGCACCGAGCTGACCACCCAGGTGCCGCTGCCGGACTTGACCAGGCTGGAGAAATTGGAAACCGCCGACGACAGCGTGGTTGCCGCTCCGTCGCCCAGCAGATTCAGGGTGTTGATCCCGTCCCCGCCGTCGATGCTGCCGGTGATGACCGAGCCGGTGTAGAGGTTGATCGTGTCGTTGCCGCTGCCGGTCGTGATCGAGCCGTTGATCGTGCCCGTGTTGGTGATGGTGTTGTCGCCCGCCGTCGTGCCGCTGGCGCTGGTGATGACGATGCTGCCATTGATCGTCCCGTCGTTGGTGATCGTGTTGTCGTAGGTGCTCGTGATCCTGATCGCTTCGCCGTTGTCCCCGGTGATGGTGCCCGCGTTGTAGATGGTCGTGGCGCCGTAGGCATTGCCCTCGTCGCTGTCGTCGACGGTGATGGCGCGCTGCACGCTGTAGATCAGGCCGCCGGCGTAGTTGTCGATCTCGCCCCCGCCGATGGTGATGGCTTCCGTCAGGCCGGCCGTCGACGTGCCGTAGGCCAGGATGCTGCCGTAGTTCTTGATCACCGCCAGATAGTCGACGTCGATGGCGTCTCCGTCGGTGCTGCCCGCCGCGTTGCCGACGATGACGCCCGTGGCGTAGTTGACGACCGTCGTCGTCCCGGAGGTCGAGTCGATGTTGATGCCCGATCCCAGCAAGCCGGTGATGGTGCCCGCGTTGTAGACCGTGATGGCGTTGTCGCCCGTGATGCCGTGGCGGGCCCCCGTGATCGTGGCGCCGACACCGTTGTAGACCGTCCCGCCGGTTTGCGACTGGAAATCGATGCCGTCATTGCCGGTGTCGCCGTCGACCGAACCGGCAACGATGGTGCCGTAGTTGTAGACGGTGGCATTGGCGCCGGGGCGGACCGCGTCGGAATCGGCCGCGCTGATGGTGCCGTAGTTGGTGATGCTCACCGTGACCGAGCCGCTGGTGTTGTCGAAATCCACCGCCTGGCCGCTCGTATCGCTGGTCGTGCCCGTCGACGAGATCGTGCCGTAGTTGACCAGGCTGATCGAGCCGGAGGTCACCGGGGTGCTCGAGGACCCGGCGTGTATCGCGTCGTCTCCGCTGGCGGTGATCGTTCCATAGTTCGTGATCACCAAGTCGGTCTGCGACGACCCCTTGATGACGATCGCCCGGCTGCCGGTGTCGGTGTCCGAGATCGTGCCGTAGTTGGTGATGGTCACGCCCGAGGTCTGCGACTTGACGGTGACCGCGTCGGTCGAACTGCTCGACAGAGTGACATCACTGGCGACCGTCAGCGTGTCACCGCCCGACAAGGTCTGGCAGGTGGTGCTGTCCGAGGAGATCGTGCCCCCCGTGGTGCTGCATGACGCCGCGCTGGCGGAGGTCGGCAGACCCAGCCCCACCACGGCACAGGCCGCAATCAGCGTGCGATGACTCATCGTTGCTCCGGAGAGAAAAGCAAATCAGCCACGGATTGAACCCACATATCGTTACATTTTTATAACTTTTTACCCTCTTCGTATCGCGTGTTGCGCGAATTCCACACGCTCTCGCGCGAAGCGAAACGCCTCGTGGCTGTCTTTATCTTCTATAAGGGAGCGCGAGCCTTTCCAGGGATGCCTCCCCATAGCGCAAGACCGGTCCGATGCCCCTGGCAGACGGCTCGCTGCACTGCACCATGACGCCATGTCCGCCCCGCCGCTGATGCCCTTCCGCCCCCGCCTGATCGATGCCCTGCGCGGCTACGACCGGGACCGCTTCGCCAAGGACGCAGGCGCCGGCCTCACGGTGGGCATCGTGGCGCTGCCGCTGGCGATGGCCTTCGCGATCGCCAGCGGCCTCAAGCCGGAGGCCGGCATCTGGACGGCCATCATCGCGGGCTTCCTCATCTCCGCCCTGGGCGGCTCGTCGGTGCAGATCGGCGGGCCGGCGGGCGCCTTCATCGTCATCGTCTACGGCATCGTGGAGCGGCACGGCGTGGCCAACCTGCTGATCGCCACCGCCAGCGCCGGCCTGCTGCTGTTCGCCGCCGGGCTCACCGGCCTGGGGCGGCTGGTGCGCTACGTGCCGCTGTCCATCGTGGTCGGCTTCACCAACGGCATCGCGGTGCTGATCCTGCTGTCGCAGCTGCGCGACGTGCTGGGCCTGGCGGTGCCGCACATGCCGGCGGACTTCTTCTCGCAGATCGGCACGCTGTGGCGCCACGCCGCCAGCTTCAACCCCTACGCCTTCGGGCTGGCGCTGGCCTGCGTGGTGGGACTGTTCGCCTGGCCGGGCGTGTCGCGCGGCGAGTCGGGCATCGGCATGCTGCTGCGCCGCGCGGCCGGCCCGGCGGCGCGCCTGCGCGCCTTCCGGCTCGGCACGAGCCTGCCGGGGCCGATCGTCGCGCTGGTGTCGCTGACGCTGGTGTCCTGGAGCCTCTCGCTGCCGGTGGAGACCCTCGGCACGCGCTTCGGCGGCATCCCGCGCGGCGTGCCCGCCTTCGCGCTGCCGGACTTCTCGTGGGAGAGCGTCAAGCAGCTGGTGACGCCGACGATCACCATCGCGCTGCTGGGCGCCATCGAGTCCCTGCTGTGCGCCCGCGTGGCCGACCAGCAGAGCGGGCAGGCCCGCCACGACCCCAGCCAGGAGCTGATGGCCCAGGGCGTGGCCAACTTCGTGGTGCCCTTCTTCGGCGGCATGCCGGCCACCGGCACCATCGCCCGCACGGTGACCAACATCCGCGCCGGCGCCACCTCCCCCGTGGCGGGCATGGTGCACGCGCTGACGCTGCTGGCGGTGGTGCTGGCGGCGGCGCCGCTGGCGCAGCACGTGCCGCTGGCGGTGCTGGGCGGCATCCTGCTGCACGTGGGCCTGAACATGGGCGAGTGGCGCGAATTCAACCCGGTGCACCTGCGCCACTTCAGCAGCCACTACCGCACGCTGATGCTGGGCACCTTCTTCCTGACGGTGGTGTTCGACCTGACGGTGGCGGTGCAGGCGGGCATCGTGCTGGCCTGCGCGCTGTTCATCCGGCGCATGAGCCAGCTCTTCTCGGTGGAGCTGGTGTCGCTGCAGCCGCCGGTGCTGACCTACCGGCTGTACGGCGCCCTGTTCTTCGGCGCCGCCGCCAAGCTGGACGAAGCGCTGCAGGCGGTGGAGCGCGCGCCGCGCGGCATGACGGTGGTGCTGGACGCCACCCACCTGATCTCGCTGGACGCCACCGGCGTGGATGCGCTGCGGCAGCTGCTGCGCGCGGTGCGCGCCAGGGACGGCAGCCTGCGGCTCGAATCGCTGCAGGCCCAGCCGCGGCAGGCGCTGGAGCGCTCCGGCCTGCTGGAGGAGCTGGCGGGCGCGCCGGCGATGCCGTAGGCCTACGGCGCCTCCACGCCGCGGTCGGGCGAGGAGCCGCTGCGCAGCACGTACTGCCGGTCGTTCAGCACGGCCGTGAAGACCATGGCCGTGTTGGGCGGCTGCACCCAGCGCCATTCCCACTCGGTTTCCTGCTTCAGGGCATAGCGCGTGACCTTGGCCGGCTTGCCCAGCAGCCGGCGCAGGTCCTCCATCGGCATGCCGGGCCGCACCCGGGCGAAGTTCTCGGGCGCGAGCACCTGGCGCAGGGCGCTCATCTTCCCGTCCGGGCCGATGGTGATCATGTAGTTCTTCTGGCCGGCGGGCTGGCGGTTGTACTCGAGCACGCGGCCGCCGGGCGCGTCCCAGACGTTCTCCGGCTCGCCGAACCGGGCGCGCACGTCGGCCTCGGTGGACACGCCCTCTTCCAGCTGCTCGATGCGCTGCGGGTCGCAGCCCGCCAGCAGCGCCAGCGCCGCGGCCAGGCCGGCAAGCGGCAGACCGATGCGTTGCTCCCTCATGCCATCTCCCCGTCGGTAAAATCCCGGCCCAGACAAGAACCGCACCATGTCCATCTTCGCACGCCCCCACTACACCTCCGACACGACCGATTTCATCGCGCAGATGCGCAGGATGAAGCCCACGCTCGAAGCCGAGCAGCGCGCCGGCCGCGCCCTGCTGTGGGACCAGGCCATCGACCGCAACGCGCAGGCCGAATTCGAGGAAGCCTCTGTGCCGCAACAGCCCTACGTCTACCAGACCCAGGCCTCGTCCTGAGCGATGTGAACGACTCCGCCGCGCGCAACCACGGCGAGGGCGCCGACGCAGTCGTCGCCCCCATGCCCGAGGTGGTGGACCAGGTCGCGCTGGCGCGCCTGTACGGCGAGCCGCTGTTCGCGCTGCCGCAGGACCTGTACATCCCGCCGGACGCGCTGGAGATCTTCCTGGAGGCCTTCGAGGGGCCGCTGGACCTGCTGCTCTACCTGATCCGCAAGCAGAACTTCAACATCCTCGACATCCCGATGGCCGGCGTGACGCGCCAGTACCTGGCCTACGTCGAGGAGATCCGCAGCCGCAACCTGGAGCTGGCCGCCGAATACCTGCTGATGGCGGCCATGCTGATCGAGATCAAGTCGCGCATGCTGCTGCCGCCGCGGAAGACGGCCGACGGCGAGGAGGCGGAAGACCCGCGCGCCGAGCTGGTGCGCCGCCTGCTGGAGTATGAGCAGGCCAAGATGCAGGCCGCCGCGCTGGGCGCCCTGCCGCAGTACGGGCGCGACTTCTGGCGCGCCCAGGTCTACATCGAGCAGTCGCTCCAGCCGCGCTTCCCGGAGGTGCGCCTGGACGACCTGCGCGGCGCCTGGGCCGACATCCTCAAGCGCGCCAGGCTCGTGCAGCACCACAAGATCTCGCGCGAGGAGCTGTCGGTGCGCGAGCACATGAGCATCGTGCTGCGCACCCTGCAGGGCCGGCGCTTCGTCGAGTTCGAGGAACTGTTCGACGCCTCGCGCGGCGTGCCGGTGATGGTGGTCACCTTCATCGCGCTGCTGGAGCTGGCCAAGGAGACCCTGGTCGAGATCACCCAGGCCGAGGCCTTCGCTCCCATTTACGTGCGGCTGGCCTACGCGCCGGCCTGAAGCCCGCCGGCCTCGGTACGGGGCTCACGCTCCATCAGCACGCGCACGGCATCGGCGGGCGCCAGCCGGCCGTCCAGCAAGGCCACCACGCCCTCGGCGATGGGCATGTCCACCCCCAGGTGGCGGGCACGCTGCATGACGGTGCGGGCGCAGTGCACGCCCTCGGCCACGTGGCCCAGCGACTCGACGGCC
>JASGDG010000378.1:0-7056 GCA_047607325.1 Xenophilus sp.
CCTGCTTCGCGATGGGCCAGGCGGCCGGCACCGCCGCGGCCCGCCTGGGCGCCGGCCGCTTCGCCGACGCGGACGTGCCCGCGCTGCAGGCCGCGCTGCGCGCGGATGGCGCCGATCTGGACGACGCGGCGCGCTGACGGTACCGGACCGCGGCGGCAGCGCGGTGGCGCTGCCTTTGCTATGGTTGCGGGTTTCCCCGCATTCGACACATCACGATGACCGACGCCCCCACCACTGCCTGTCTCGTCGACGACCTGATCGCGCTGATGCGCATGGAGGCCGTCGGCGAAGACCGCTTTCGCGGCCAGAGCGAAGACATCGGCACGCCCAACGTCTTCGGCGGCCAGGTGCTGGGCCAGTCGCTGATGGCCGCCAGCCTCACCGTCGGGGCCGAGCGGCCGGTGCACTCGATGCACGCCTACTTCCTGCTGCCGGGGGCGCATGCGCCCATCGACTACAGCGTGGACCGCGTGCGCGACGGCCGCAGCTTCACCACCCGCCACGTGCTGGCGCGGCAGAACGGCCGGGTCATCTTCGAGATGGCCGCCTCCTTCCAGACGCGCGACCCGGGCGTGGAGCACCAGGCGCCGATGCCGGCCGTTGCCGGTCCCGAGGGCCTGCCCAGCGATCTGCAGCGCCGTCTGGAGGTGGGCGACCGCCTGCCCGAGTCCTTCCGCGCGAAGGGCACGGCGTCGCACGGCATCGAGTACCGCACGGTGGAGCAGGACGACCTGATCGCGCCCGTGCCGCGCGAGGGCGGCTGCGCCATCTGGATGCGCGCCGTGGCGCCGCTGCCCGACGACCCGGCGGTGCACCGCGCCCTGCTGGCCTATGCCTCCGACCACGGCCTGCTGCGCGCCGCCACCGTGCCCCATGGCCTGAGCTTCCTGGCCGGCAGCGTGCGGGCGGCGAGCCTGGACCATGCCATGTGGTTCCACCGCGACTTCCGCTTCGACGACTGGCTGCTCTACGTGGTGGAGTCGCCCAGCGCCAGCGGCGCGCGCGGCCTGTGCTTCGGCCGCGTCTACAGCCGCGACGGGCGCCTGGTGGCCTCCGCGGCGCAGGAAGGCATGCTGCGCGTCAGCGGTCCCGCACCGGCGGACTGAGTGTCCCCGGGAGCCGCGCCGGCGCTCAGCCGGCCGCCGGCGCGCCCAGCGCGTCCGCCAGCAGCGGCAGCGCCAGGTCCACGGCCGCCTCGCCCTGCGCGATGGCCAGCGCCGCGCGGTGGAAGTCCATGGCCGCGATGTCCGCCAGCCGCGGGCGGATGACGACGTCGGCCGGCTCGCCCGCCAGCCGGCTCTGGGTGATGCGCACCTGCATGATGTTCAGGCTGGTGGTCAGCACGTCCAGCATCGAGGGCGCCTGCTGTGCGCGGCCGGCGGCGTTGCGCGGCGTCGGCCGGAAGCGCGCGAGCAGGGCCGCCAGCGGCGAGGTCAGCATCGATGGCGTGTCCGCCTGGGCCGCGTCGCTGCCTTCCATGTGCGCCTCGGCCCGGGCGCGGCGGCCGATCAGGTCCCAGTTCAGGTCCACCGCGATCACCACCTCGGCGCCCATGGCGCGGCACAGCGACACCGGCACCGGGTTCACCAGCCCGCCGTCGACCAGCAGGCGGTCGTCCAGCAGCGCCGGCGTGAACAGGCCCGGCAGCGCGATCGAGGCGCGCACCGCGTCGATCGCCGGCCCTTCGCGCAGCCACACCTCGCGGCCGGTGCCCAGCTCGGTGGCCACGCAGGCGAAGGGCCGCGGCAGATGCTCGATGCCCTCGTCGCGGAAGTGCTGGCGGAAGAAGCCGGTCAGGCGCGAGCCCTCGATCAGCCCGCCGCCCATGCGGAAGTCGAGCATCGCCACCACGCCGGACTAGGTGAGCCGGCGCACCCAGTCCTCCAGCCAGTCGAGCCGGCCGGCGGCGTGCACCGCGCCCACCAGCGCGCCGATGGAGGTGCCGCAGACGATGTCGGGCGCGTAGCCGGCGCGCTCCAGCGCGCGGATCACCCCGATGTGCGACCAGCCGCGGGCCGAGCCGCTGCCCAGGGCCAGGCCGATGCGGGGGCGGCGCGAGGTCACGGGGCGGCGTCCCGCAGCAGCCGCCGGAGGTAGCGCCCGGTGTGGCTCGCCTCGCAGGCCGCCACGGCTTCCGGCGTGCCGGCCGCCACCACCTGGCCGCCGCCGGCGCCGCCCTCGGGGCCCATGTCGATCACCCAGTCGGCGGTCTTGATGACGTCCAGGTTGTGCTCGATCACGACGATGGTGTTGCCCGCGTCGCGCAGCTGGTGCAGCACCTTCAGCAGCAGCTCGATGTCGGCGAAGTGCAGGCCGGTGGTGGGTTCGTCGAGGATGTAGAGCGTGCGGCCGGTGTCGCGCTTGGACAGCTCCAGCGCCAGCTTCACGCGCTGCGCCTCGCCGCCCGAGAGCGTGGTGGCGCTCTGGCCCAGCTTGATGTAGGACAGGCCCACGTCCAGCAGCGTGCGCAGCTTGCGCTCGATGGAGGGCACGGCCTGGAGGAACGCGTGCGCGTCCTCGACCGTCATGTCGAGGATCTGCGCGATGTTGCGGCCCTTGTACTGCACCTCCAGCGTCTCGCGGTTGTAGCGCTGGCCCTTGCACACCTCGCAGGGCACGTACACGTCGGGCAGGAAGTGCATCTCCACCTTCACCACGCCGTCGCCCTGGCAGGCCTCGCAGCGGCCGCCGGCCACGTTGAAGCTGAAGCGGCCGGGGCCGTAGCCGCGCTCGCGCGCGGTGTTGGTCTCGGCCATCAGCTCGCGGATGGGCGTGAACAGGCCCGTGTAGGTGGCCGGGTTGCTGCGCGGCGTGCGGCCGATCGGGCTCTGGTCGACGCTGATGACCTTGTCGAAGTACTCGATGCCCTCCATCGCCTCGTGCGGCGCCGGCTCCTCGTGGGCGCGGTAGAGCGTGCGCGCCACGGCGGCGTAGAGCGTGTCGTTGACCAGCGTGGACTTGCCCGAGCCCGACACGCCCGTCACGCAGGTGAACAGGCCCACGGGGAAGCCCACGCTCACGCTCTTCAGGCTGTTGCCGGTGGCGCCGACGATGCGGATTTCCTGCAGCGCGCCCTGCGTGGCGAGGTGGCGCGCCTCGCGCCCGGCGCGGCGCTCGGCGGCGGGGCTGGGCGGGAACTTCGAGGCCTTCTTCTTCTCGGGCTCGTCCTTGCGCAGCACCGGCAGCCAGGGCGTGCGGCGTGCCGGCACCTCGATGCGGCGCGCGCCGCTGAGGTACTGGCCGGTGAGCGATGCCGGGCTGGCCGCCACTTCGGCGAAGGTGCCCTGCGCCATCACCTGCCCGCCGTGGATGCCGGCGCCCGGCCCCATGTCGATCACGTGGTCGGCGGCGTGGATCATGTCCTCGTCGTGCTCGACCACGATCACGCTGTTGCCGATGTCGCGCAGGTGCTTCAGCGTGCCGATCAGGCGGTCGTTGTCGCGCTGGTGCAGGCCGATGCTGGGCTCGTCGAGCACGTACATCACGCCCGTCAGGCCCGAGCCGATCTGCGAAGCCAGCCGGATGCGCTGCGCCTCGCCGCCCGAGAGCGTCTCGGCGCTGCGGTCCAGGCTCAGGTAGTTGAGGCCCACGTCGTTCAGGAAGCTCAGCCGCAGGCCGATCTCGCGCACCACCTTGTCGGCGATCTCGGCCTTGGCGCCCTTGAGTCTGAGCGTCTGGAAATACGCGAGGCTGTCCTTGAGCGTGAGGTGGCTCAGCACATAGATGGGCATCTTCGCGGCCGCGCCGGGCTGCGCGTCGTCGACCAGGTAGACGTGGCGCGCCTCGCGGCGCAGGCGCGAGCCGCCGCAGTCGGGGCAGGGCTGCAGGTTGCGCAAGCGCGCCAGGTCCTCGCGCACCATCACCGAGTCGGTCTCGCGGTAGCGCCGCTCCATGTTCGGGACGATGCCCTCGAAGGGGTGCTTCTTCGTCAGCCTGCGCCCGGCCGAGGCGCCGCTTTCCAGCGTGTAGCTGAACTTGATCTCCTCGCCGGCCGAGCCGTGCAGCACCACCTGCCGGACGGACGCGGGCAGGTTCTCGAAGGGCGTGTCGAGGTCGAACCCGTAGTGCCTGGCCACGCTCTCCAGCATGCTGAAGTAGTAGCCGTTGCGCCGGTCCCAGCCCTTGATGGCGCCGCTGGCCAGCGAGAGCGAGGGGAAGGCCACCACCCGCGCCGGATCGAAGAACTCGCGCGTGCCGATGCCGTCGCAGCTCGGGCAGGCGCCCACCGGCGAGTTGAAGGAGAACAGGCGCGGTTCCAGCTCGGCCAGCGAGTAGTGGCACAGCGGGCAGGCGAATTTGGCGTTGAAGAGGTGTTCCCTGTCCTCGGCCCCTTCGCCGCCTATCTCCAGCGCGATCGCGCGCCCGTCCGCCAGCCGCAATGCCGCCTCGAAGCTCTCGGCCAGGCGCTGCTGCATGTCGGGCCGGGCGCGCAGGCGGTCGACCACCACGTCGATGTCGTGCTTCTCGGTCTTCTTCAGCCTGGGCAGGTCGCTGTACTCATGGGTCTGCCCGTCGACGCGGAAGCGCACGTAGCCGGCCGCCTGCATCTCGCTGAACAGCTCGAGGAACTCGCCCTTCTTGTCGCGCGCCACCGGCGCCAGGATCATCAGCCGGGGCTCGTCCTTCAAGGCGAGCGTGGCATCCACCATCTGCGACACGGTCTGCGCCTGCAGCGGCAGGTCATGGTCGGGGCAGGAGGGCGTGCCGGCGCGGGCGTACAGCAGGCGCAGGTAGTCGTGGATCTCGGTGACGGTGCCGACCGTGGAGCGCGGGTTGTGGCTGGTGGCCTTCTGCTCGATGCTGATGGCCGGCGACAGGCCCTCGATCAGGTCCACGTCCGGCTTGTCCATCAGCTGCAGGAACTGCCGCGCATAGGCCGACAGGCTTTCCACGTAGCGCCGCTGGCCTTCCGCGTACAGCGTGTCGAAGGCCAGGCTGGACTTGCCCGAGCCCGACAGGCCGGTGATCACCACCAGCCGGTTGCGCGGAATGTCCAGGTCGACGTTCTTCAGGTTGTGCGTGCGCGCGCCGCGGATGCTGATGCGCTGCTGCGCCAGCACGCTGCCGAGGTAGGCGCTGTCTTGGGGGGCGTTCACGGGCGAAGCGGTCTTTTGCGGCGAACCGGGCATGATAGACCGCCGGGCATTTCAGCGCATCCCGCCGCCCGGGTCGGCCGGTGGCGCGGCCGGCGCCTGCGCGGGCCCGGCGATCGCGCCGGCCACCATGTGCTCGGACAGCGCCTCGTACAGCGGCCGGCTGATCATGCGCGAGACCAGGCTGGCCAGCATGGCGCAGGCCATCAGGCTCAGCACCATCGCGTGGCCGTCCACCATCTCCATGACGATGATGAAGGCCGTCAGCGGCGCCTGCGTCACGGCGGCCAGGAAGGCGGCCATGCCCAGGGCGATGAGGGCCGGCCCGAGCTGCGGCCCGGCCAGGCGCGCGATGGCCTCGCCGATGCCGGCGCCGATGGACAGCGAGGGCGCGAAGATGCCGCCCGGCGCGCCCACCCAGGCCGCGAGCCAGGTGCTGATGAACTTGAGCAGGGTGTGGAGCGGCGTCAGCGCGTCGTGGCCGGCCAGCATCGTCTTCACCGCCTCGGAGCCGGCGCCGAAGGTCACGCCGCCGCTGGCCAGCCCGATCACCGCGATCAGCAGCCCGCCCGCCGCCGCGAAGCGGATCGGCCAGCGCGCGCGCAGGGCATTCAGGCGCTGCGGCGCGTTGGTCAGCGAGGCCGCCATCAGCCGCGAGAACACCCCGCCCGCCGCGCCGGCCGCCAGCGCCACCAGCAGGCCCGGCCCGGCGATGGCCCAGCCCAGCGGCGGCACGTGGATCACGCCGAAATAGCTGCGGTTGCCGAACACCGACACCGCCACCAGGCCGGCCAGCACGATGGCGGTGATGACCACGCCGCTGGCGCGCGCCTCCAGCCGGCCGGTCAGCTCCTCGATGGCGAACACCACGCCCGCCAGCGGCGCGTTGAAGGCGGCCGCGATGCCGGCCGCGCCGCCGGCCACCAGCAGGGCGCGCATGTCGAGGGTCGAGCCGGGCGAGAGCCAGCGCCGCGCGTGCTGCATCACGCCGGCCGCCACCTGCACCGAGGGGCCCTCGCGGCCGACCGACAGGCCCGCCGCGAAGCTCGCTGCGCCCAGCCCCATCTTGGCCAGCGTGAGGCGCAGCGAGGCGAAGCGCCCGCGTCGCCCGGGCGGCAGCGCCGGGTGCAGCGCGGCCTTCACCTGCGGGATGCCCGAGCCCGCCGCGCCGGGGAACCAGCGGCGCGTCGCCCACACGATGCCGGCGGTGAGCGCCGGCGTCCACAGCAGCACCAGCCAGGCATGGCCGGTGTAGAGGCGCTCGAACAGCGCGAAGGTCCAGTTCGTCGCCACCGTGAAGCCCACCACGGCCAGGCCGGCGAGCACCGCGTAGCCGAGCACGATGGCGCGGTCCAGCCACGGCCGCCAGTGGGACAGCTCGTGGCGCAGGTTTTCCAGGAAGTCGGGCTCGCGGCCCGCGGGATGCGAAGAAGGCATGGTGCGGGCGGCATTGTCGACGGTCGGGCCGGCCGGCAGGCGGCCTCGGGCACAATCACCGGTCCTTCATTCCTTCCTCTTCCATCCGTTCATCAGGGGCAGCGCACATGGCATCGGTCAACAAAGTCATCCTCGTCGGCAACCTGGGCCGCGATCCCGAGACGCGCAGCTTTCCCAGCGGCGGCCAGGTGTGCAACGTGCGCATCGCCACCACCGACCGCTGGAAGGACCGCCAGACCGGCGAGCCCAAGGAGGTGACGGAGTGGCACAACGTGGTGTTCAACGACCGCCTGGCCGAGATCGCCGGCCAGTACCTGCGCAAGGGCTCGCAAGTCTATATCGAGGGTTCGCTGCGCACCCGCAAGTGGACCGACAAGGACGGCAACGAGCGCTACACCACCGAGGTCCGCGCCGACACCATGCAGATGCTCGGCAGCCGCCAGGGCCAGGGCGGCCCCTCGGGCGGCGATGACGACGGCTATGGCGGCGGCGGTGGCGGCTACGCGCGCCCGGCGCCCGCCGCCTC
>JASGDG010000379.1:0-8121 GCA_047607325.1 Xenophilus sp.
CTGCCGCTGCCGCCCACGGTGACGCCCCCGCGCGCCTGGCCCGCGTGCACGCCCGCCGCCTGGCTGCGGCTGGCGCCCGTGCCGCGCCCGGAACGCCCGCAGCGCGGCCTGCTGACGGCCACGCTGAGCTTCGACTACGGCGGCCTGCGCGGCCACTGGCCCGACGCGCAGGCGCACGCGCTGGCCGAACACGCCGGCGAGCGCGTGCTCCTCCCGCGCGACCTGGCCGCCGAGCAGGCCGCGCAGCGCCGGCTGGCGGCCCTGAACCTGCTGGGCGATGCGCTCGGCCGCTACCACCACGTGGGCACCGCCGCCTGGCTGGACTTCGCCGCGCAGGACTGGGCGCCGCTGCGCGAGGCCGGCTTCCAGCTCGAATTCGACCCGGCGCTGAACGCGCTGCTGCGCCACAGCGACGCGCTGCGCATCGCGCTGGACGCGCCGGCCGCCGCCGCGCCGGAGGAGGCGCCCGCCGAAGACGCCCCCCTGTCGCCCTGGTTCGACCTCTCGCTGGGCATCGAGATCGACGGCGTGCGCGAGAACGTGCTGCCCTGGCTGCCGGGCCTGCTGGCGCAGGTGGTGGACACACCCGCCGGCCCGCGCCTGCCCGCGTGGCTGTGGCGCGAGCGCCCCGACGGCAGCTGGCTGCGCCTGCCTTCGGCGCCGCTCGTGCCCTGGCTGCGCACCCTGCTCGAACTGGTGGGCGAGCGCTCCGCGCGCGAGCTGGACGGCGACGCGCTGCGGCTCTCGCGCTGGGAGGCGCTGCGCCTGGGCAGCGGCGAGGCCGCGTCCTGGGACGGCAGCGCGCGCCTGCACGAGGTGCTGCGCCACCTCGACGGCAGCGGCCGTCCGCCCGCCGTCGAGCCGCCCGCCGGCCTGCAGGCGCAGCTGCGCCCCTACCAGCACGAGGGCCTGGCATGGCTGCAGTTCCTGCGCCGCCACGGCCTGGGCGGCGTGCTGGCCGACGACATGGGCCTGGGCAAGACGCTGCAGACCCTGGCGCACCTGCTGCGCGAGAAGGAGGACGGCCGGCTCGACGCCCCCTGCCTGGTGCTTGCGCCGGTGAGCCTGCTGGGCACCTGGCGGCGCGAGGCCGCGCGCTTCGCGCCCGGGTTGCGCACCCGCGTGTGGCACGGCGGCGGACGGCACGGCGGCGCCTTCGCGGCGGACTGCGACCTGCTGATCGCGCCCTACTCGCTGCTGCAGCGCGACCGCGAACGCTGGCTCGGGCAGCGCTGGCACGTGGTCGTCCTCGACGAGGCGCAGCACCTCAAGAACGCCAGCACCCACGCCGCGCAGGTGGCGGGCGCGCTCGACGCACGCCAGCGCATCGCCCTCTCGGGCACGCCGATGGAGAACCACCTGGGCGAACTGTGGAGCCTGTTCCACGTCCTGATGCCGGGCTTCCTGGGCAGCGCGGCACGCTTCAAGCAGCTGTTCCGCACGCCGATCGAGAAGCATGGCGACGGCGAGCGGCTGGCCTGGCTGCGCCGCCGCGTGGCGCCCTTCATGCTGCGGCGCACCAAGGAAGCGGTGGCCGCCGAGCTGCCGCCGCGCGTCGAGAGCGTGGTGCCGGTGGCGCTGGAAGGCGCGCAGGCCGACCTGTACGAAACCATCCGCCTGGCGACCGAGAAGGCGGTGCGCGACGCGCTCGCCTCGCGCGGGCTCGCACGCTCGCAGATCCAGGTGCTCGATGCCCTGCTCAAGCTGCGCCAGGTGTGCTGCGACCCGCGCCTGCTCAAGAGGACCGCGGCCGGGGGCCGCTCCGAGCCGCCGTCGGCCAAGCTGGCGCTGCTGATGGAGCAACTGCGCGAGCTGGTCACCGAAGGCCGGCGCGTGCTGGTGTTCTCGCAGTTCACCAGCATGCTGGCGCTGATCGAGGACGAGCTGCGCGCGGCCGGCCTGGCATGGACCAAGCTCACCGGCGACACGCGCCTGCGCGAGGCGGCCATCGCGCGCTTCACGCAGGGCGAGGTGCCGATCTTCCTCATCAGCCTGAAGGCCGGCGGCACGGGACTGAACCTGCCCGAGGCCGACACCGTGATCCACTACGACCCCTGGTGGAACCCCGCGGTCGAGGCGCAGGCCACCGCCCGCGCGCACCGCATCGGCCAGACGCGGCAGGTGATGGTCTACCGCCTGGTGGCCGAAGGCACCATCGAGGAACGCATGCTGGCGCTGCAGGCGCGCAAGGCCGCGCTGGCGCAGGGCCTGCTGCACGGCGGCGGCGCGGCGCGCGAGGCGGCGCTGTTCACCGAGGACGACATTGCCGACCTGCTGCGGCCGCTGGGCTGAAGAGCCTCAGCCGGCGGCGGCCCGGACCCTCAGCCGCGCGAGGCGTTCTCCTTGATCTTCGCCAGCGCGATCATCAGCGCGGTGCCGCCCAGGGTCTTGATCAGGCCCGAATGGTCGGCATAGAAGCGGCTCACCTGGTCCACGATGCCGGCGTGCTGCTGCTCGGCATGGGTGGCGATCTCGGCGGCCTGCGCGGGCGTGATCTGCGAGGCCTGGTCGGGCGTCAGCTGCGTCTGGCCCGGCGCGAGCAGGCGGCCGAGCACGCCGCCGGCCAGCCCCGACGCGGCCGCCGGCCCGAGCGCGGCCAGCACCTGGTTGAGCAGGCCGGCCTGCTGCTCGGGCGAGGAGGCGCCGAACATCTGCCCCACCTGCTGGCCGAAGGGCGCCGTCTGGTCGGAACGCAGGGCGGCGGCCAGGGCCGCGCCCAGCTGGTCGCCCGAGGCCTGCGACGCGACCTGGTCGAAATGCTGCTCGGCATTGCCGCCGGTCACCTGCTGGAGGATGTCAAGAAGACCCATGATGGACGCACTCCCGGGAAGAGAAGGAAGGGTTGGAGCGGCGCATGGTCCCGCCCCAAGCTGATCGGCGGCTGACGCGCGCCGCGGCCCACCGAGCCCAGCGTGCGACAGTGCACGAAAACGGGCCGCGCTATGCTGGCCGGACCGCCTGCCCGATTCCAATCCCGCCGGAAGACAAACCCATGACATCCCTGGAAGCCGCCCTCGACCGCGACTTCGGCGTGATCGCCGACCTCATCCACCAGCACGCGCTCGCCGAACCCTCGCGCCCCGCGCTGGCGGACGATCACCACACGCTCGACTACGCCACGCTCGACGCGCGCATGGACCGCGTGGCGGCCGCGCTGCAGCGCGACGGCCTGGTGCCCGGCGACGCCATCGCCCTCTGCGCCAACGCCTCGGTCGACTACGCGGCCGTGTTCCTCGGCGCCCTGCGCGCCGGCATGGCGGTGGCGCCGCTGGCGCCGGGCAGCACCGCCGCCAGCCTGGCGCGCATGATCGCGGACGCCCATGCGCGCCTCCTCTTCCTGGACCCTGCTGGCCTGCAGGCGCTGGGCGGCGAGGCGGGCCCGCAGCTGCCGCGCGTGGCGTTCGAAGGCGAGCTGCCCGGCGCCACGCCGCTGGCCCGGTGGCTCGCGCCCGAGGGCGCCCGTCCCGCGCCCGTGGACGCGCAGCCCGGCTGGCCCTTCAACATCATCTATTCCTCCGGTACCACCGGCGAGCCCAAGGGCATCGTGCAGGGGCACGGCATGCGCTGGGCGCACGTGCAGCGCGGCGCCGCCTACGGCTACGGGCCCGAGACGGTGACTCTGCTGTCCACGCCGCTGTACTCCAACACCACGCTGGTGGTCTTCTTCCCCTCGCTGGCCTACGGCGGCTGCGTGCGGCTGATGCCGAAGTTCGACGCCGGCCGCTACCTCGAACTGGCGCAGCGGCACCGCGTGACGCACACCATGCTGGTGCCGGTGCAGTACCAGCGGCTGATGGCGCATCCGGACTTCGACCGCTTCGACCTCTCGGCCTTCCAGGCCAAGTTCTGCACCAGCGCGCCTTTCGGCGCCGCGCTCAAGGCCGACGTGCTCAAGCGCTGGCCGGGCGGGCTGGTCGAGTTCTACGGCATGACCGAAGGCGGCGGCACCTGCATCCTGGAAGCCCACCGGCACCCCGACAAGCTGCACACCGTCGGCCAGCCGGCGCCGGGCAGCGACATCCGCCTGATCGACGAGGCCGGCCGCGAGGTGGCGCCGGGCGAGGCGGGCGAGGTGGTGGGCCACTCCGGCGGCATGATGACCGGCTACCACGGGCAGCCCGAGAAGACGCGCGAGGCCGAGTGGTTCGCGCCCGACGGCAAGCGCTTCATCCGCACCGGCGACATCGGCCGCTTCGACGCCGAGGGCTTCCTGACCCTGTTCGACCGGCGCAAGGACATGATCATCAGCGGCGGCTTCAACATCTACCCGAGCGACCTGGAGGCTGTGCTGCGCCGGCACCCCGACGTGGCCGACGCCTCGGTGATCGGCGTTCCCTCGGAGCAGTGGGGCGAGACGCCGGTCGGCTTCGTCGTGCTGCGGCCGGATGCGGCGGCGGACGAGGACGAAGTGCTGCAGTGGGCCAACGCGCAGGTGGGCAAGACGCAGCGCCTGGCCGGCCTGCGCCGCATCGGCGAGCTGCCGCGCAGCGCCATCGGCAAGGTGCTCAAGCGCGAATTGCGCGAGGCCTGGTGATGCCCGCCTCGGGCGCGAGGCCTGACGACGCCCCTTCCGCCAGCCACCCGCCCGCCGGCAACGGCCTGCTCTGGCTGCTGCTGGGCATCGCGGTGCTGTTCGCCCTGCTGCGCCCGCGCCCGCCGCTGGAACTGCTGCGGCTGGTGGACTGGCAGACGGTGGGCGCGCTGGCCGGGCTGCTGGCCATCACGCAGGGCGTGGAAGCGAGCGGCATGCTCCAGCGCCTGGCGCAGCGGCTGCTGGTGCGCGTGACCGACGAGCGCACGCTGGCCTTCGGCCTCGCCGGCGGCGCGGCACTGCTGGCCGCGCTGGTGACCAACGACGTGAGCCTGTTCCTGCTGGTGCCGCTCACGCGCGTGCTGGCCACGCAGGCGCACCTGCCGCTGGCGCGGCTGGTGGTGCTGCAGGCCCTGGCGGTGAATGCCGGCTCCGCGCTCACGCCCATCGGCAATCCGCAGAACCTGTACCTGTGGCACAGGAGCGGCGAGAGCTTTGCCGGCTTCGTCGCGATGATGGCGCCCGCCGTGGGCGTGATGCTGTTCTGGCTGGCGGTCGCCATCTGGCTGCTGGTGCCGCGCCAGCCGATCGCGCTGCGGGCGCAGCCGGAGCAGGCCGCGGTGCAGCCGCGCCTGCTGGCCGTGTCCGTGCTGCTGTTCGCCGGCTTCGTGGTCGCGTTGGACCGGCACTGGCTGCTGCCGGGGCTGATCGGCGTGGCGGCGGTGTTCGCGCTGGTGCGCCCGCGCGTGCTGCGGTCCATCGACTGGGCGCTGCTGGCGATCATCGCGCTGATGTTCGTGGACCTGCGCCAGCTGGCCGAGCTGCCGGCGGTGGCGCACTGGCTGGGCAGCGCGCCCATCGCCGAAGGCTGGCGCGCCTACCTCGCCGCCATCGCCGCGTCGCAGTTCATCAGCAACGTGCCGGCCACCATCCTGCTCGACGGCGCCGTGCGCGACCTGCCGGCCCTGGCGGCCGGCGTGAACGTGGGCGGCTTCGGCTTCGTGCTGGGCTCGCTGGCCAACCTGATCGCGCTGCGTCTGGCGCGCGTACCGCACGCGCTGGCGGCATTCCACCGCATCAGCCTGCCCTTCCTGGCCGTGTGCGCGGCCAGCGTGCTGGTGCTGGTCTGGGTGTAGCGGCGGCGGACAATGCGGCACGATGTCGGCGCGCCGGCCCATCGCGGCCGGCCCCTGAAACGAGACGACCCTTTCGCATGACCTCCCCCGCCTCCCGCCTGCGGCGCGGCATCGCCTGCGGCGCGGCCGCCGGCGCCGCCTGGGGCCTGGTGTTCCTCACGCCCGAGCTGGTGCGCGACTTCTCGCCCCAGCAGCTCGCGGCCGGCCGCTACCTCGCCTACGGCCTGTTCGCCGCCGCGCTGGTGGCGCCCCGGCTGCGCACCCTGCTGGCCCGCCTGGGCTGGCGCGAATGGTGGGCGCTCACCTGGCTGAGCCTGCTGGGCAACACCCTGTACTACGTGCTGCTGGCGCAGGCGGTGCAGTCCGGCGGCATGGCGATGACGGCGCTGGTCATCGGCTTCCTGCCGGTGGCCGTGACGCTGGCCGGCCGGCGCGGCGCGGGCGCGGTGCCGCTGCGGCGGCTGGCGCCTTCCCTGCTGCTGGGCATCGGCGGCATCGCCTGCGTGGGCTGGCAGGCGCTGGGGGCGGCGGGTTCGCACGGCGCCGGCACGCCGGCCCGCCCCGACGCGCTGCTGGGCTTTGCCTGTGCCGTGGGGGCACTGGTGAGCTGGTCCGCCTACGCGGTGGGCAACGGCCGCTGGCTGGCCCGGCTGTCCCACGTCTCCGCGCACGACTGGAGCCTGCTGACCGGGCTGGCGACCGGCGCGCAGGCGGTGCTGCTGGCGCTGCCGGCCTTCGGCGGCGAATTCCTCGGCAGCGGCGCCGACCACCCGCCCGAGGCGTGGCTACGCTTCGCCGGCGTGGTGGCCAGCGTGGCGCTGCTGGCCTCCGTCGTGGGCAACGCCTTCTGGAACCGCGCCACGCGCCTGCTGCCGACCACCATGATCGGCCAGATGATCCTGTTCGAGACGCTGTTCGCGCTGCTGTACGGCTTTGCCTGGGAACGGCGCGGCCCCGCGCCGCTGGAGGCCGCCGCCCTGGCGCTGGTGACGGCCAGCGTGCTGGGCAGCGTGCGCGCGCACCGCGCGCATCCGCCCGCCTGAAACGCTGCGCGCCGCCCCGCCCTGGCACCGAATTCGCTTGCGGCCCCCGCACCGCAACGATGACGGAGGAGCGCTTCATGGCCAAGATCCCTGCCGGCGTGGGGCCGCGCTTCGCGCAGGTGGTGGTGCTGGTGGGCGCCACCGGCGACCTGGCGCGCCGCAAGCTGCTGCCGGGGCTGTTCCACCTGTGCAGCGCGGGCTTCATTCCCGACTGGCGCATCGTCGGCGTCTCGCTGGACGAGACCGACGCGGACGGCTTCCGCGCGACGGCGCGCGAGGCGCTGGACGAATTCGGCAGCCGCAAGAAGGACTCCGCCGCCTGGGAGCTCTTCGCGCAGCGGCTGGACTACGTGCCGCTGTCGGCCGGCGCGGCAGGGCTGAAGGCGGCGGTCGAGCGGGCCGAGGCCTCGCTCGGCACCGAGTCGCGCCGCCTGCACTACCTGAGCGTGCCGCCCAGCGCCGCCCTGCCGGTGGTGCGCATGCTGGGCGAGGCCGCGCTGGTGGAGCGCTCGCGCATCGTGATGGAAAAGCCTTTCGGCACCGACCTGGCCAGCGCCCGGGTGCTGAACGCCCGGTTGCACGAGGTCTTCGAGGAGGAACAGATCTTCCGCATCGACCACTTCCTCGGCAAGGAGCCGGCGCAGAACATCCTGGCCTTCCGCTTCGCCAACGGTTTGTTCGAGCCGATCTGGAACCGCAACTTCATCGACCACGTGCAGATCGACGTGCCGGAGACGCTGGGCCTGGGCCGGCGCGCCGCCTTCTACGAGCAGACCGGCGCGTACCGCGACATGGTGGTCACGCACCTGTTCCAGATCCTCGGCTTCATGGCGATGGAGCCGCCCACCTCACTGGAGCCCGCGCCCATCGGCGAAGAGAAAAACAAGGTCTTCCGCAGCATGCTGCCGATCCGGCCGGGCGACGTGGTGCGCGGCCAGTACAGCGGCTACCGGCAGGAGGATGGGGTGGACCCGGACTCGGACGCCGAGACCTTCGTCGCGCTGAAGTGCCACATCGACAACTGGCGCTGGGCCGGCGTGCCCTTCTTCCTGCGCACCGGCAAGCGCATGGCCGAGGGGCAGCGCGTGATTTCGATCGCCTTCCGCGAGCCGCCCAAGAGCATGTTCCCGCCCGGCAGCGGCGTCGGCTCGCAGGGGCCGGACCACCTCACCTTCGACCTGGCGGACGCCTCGAAGATGTCACTGAGCTTCTACGGCAAGCGCCCGGGGCCGGGCATGCGGCTGGACAAGCTGAGCCTGCAGTTCGCGATGCACGACACCGGCTACGTGCACGAGGTGCTGGAAGCCTACGAGCGGCTGATCCTCGACGCCATGCGCGGCGACCGCACGCTGTTCACCACCGCCGAGGGCATCGAGCGGCTGTGGGAAGTCTCCCAGCCGCTGCTGGACAA
>JASGDG010000380.1:0-3036 GCA_047607325.1 Xenophilus sp.
CAGCCGGCCAGCAGCGCCGCCGCCAGCGCGGCGGCCCAGGGCCGGGCGAGCCGCCTCACGCGCGCCGCCTTTGCTGCGGCTCGGCGCGCTGGTCCTCGCGCTGCTGCTTCATCAGCTTGGTGCGGATGCGGTTGCGCTTGAGCGGCGACAGGTATTCGACGAACACCTTGCCGCGCAGGTGGTCCAGTTCGTGCTGGATGCACACGGCCAGCAGGCCCTCGGCTTCGATCTCGCGCTCGGCGCCGTGCTCGTCCAGCGCCCGGACCCTGACGGCCGTGGAGCGCTCCACCCCGTCATAGATGCCGGGCACCGACAGGCAGCCTTCCTCGTTGACGACCTTCTCGTCGCTGGCCCAGGCGATCTCGGCGTTGATCAGCACCAGAGGCTGGTTGCGCTCCTCGGACACGTCGATCACCACCACCCGCTCGTGCACGTCGATCTGGGTGGCGGCCAGGCCGATGCCGTTGGCGTGGTACATGGTGTCGAGCATGTCCGCCACCAGCGTCCGGACGCGCTCGTCCACCGCCGCCACGGGCCGGGCCACCGTGTGCAGGCGGGGGTCGGGATAGCTCAGGATGGTTCGCAGGGTCATGGATCGGGGGAAAGTTGTGGCTATTTTCGCCATTTCCACAACCCGCCGCCCCGAAGTGGCGCGATGGCCGTTGCCGTGCGCCGGGCTTGGGCGCAAAATTCGTTGCAAATTGTGAGTATTTGTTCACCTGCCAAGGCGCACGGGCGCGGCGGCACTGAGCAGCCATCCGTCCATGAAGAACCCCCGCCTCCGCCTTCACCCGCGTCCGTACGGCCTCGCGCTCGCCGCCCTCCTTGCCGCGGGCGCGGCCGGCCCGGCCGGCGCGCAGAGCTATCCGGTCACGCCGCAGCAGCGCGCCATCGCCCGGCAGACGGCCCAGCAGGGCGTGCCGCTCTCGGAACTGGCGCCCAACGCCCCGGACGAGTACACGGTGCGGCGCGGCGACACGCTGTGGGCCATCTCGCGCCTGTATCTCCGGAGCCCCTGGCGCTGGCCGGAGCTGTGGGGCATGAACCTCGCGGACATCGCCAACCCGCACCGCATCTACCCGGGCCAGGTGCTGTACCTGGACAAGGCGGACGGGCGGGCGCGCCTGTCGCTGCACCGCGGCGGGGCGGGCGACGGCACGGTCAAGCTCTCGCCGCGCACGCGCTACGAGGGGGCGTCCGACCTGTCGCTGCCGACGCTGAACCCCTCCCTGATCGAGGCCTTCCTCACCGAACCGGAGGTGGTCGACGACGAGAGCGTGCTGTCGCGCGCCCCCCACATCGTCGCCGGCAACGACAACCGCGTGCTGCTCTCGCGCGGCGACCGCGCCTACGCCCGCGGCGAACCCGGCGCGCCGCTGGTGCTGCCGCCCGGCCCCAGCCAGCAGCTGCGCGTGTTCCGCAACGCCACGCCGCTGAAGGACCCCGGCACGGGCGAGATCCTCGGCTACGAGGGGCAGTACCTGGGCAAGGTCCGGCTGGAGCGGGGCGAGTCGACCGAGACCCAGATGGAGAACGGCAAGCAGGTCACCGCCATCGTGCCGGCCACGGTGGACGTGCTGTCGGCACGCGAGGAGATCCGCGCCGGCGACCGCCTGCTGCCCGAGCCGCCGCGCCAGCTGGTCAGCTACGTGCCGCGCGCGCCCGCGCAGCCCGTCGAGGGCGGGCGGATCGTGTCCATCTACGGCAACGCCGTGAGCTTCGCCGGCCAGAACCAGGTGGTGGCCATCAACAAGGGGCGCAACGACGGGATGGAGAGCGGCCTGGTGCTGGCCATCCTGAAGAACGGCGAGACCATCGTCGACAAGACCGGCAGCAACGCCAAGGAGACGCTGAAGCTGCCCAACGAGCGCATCGGGCTGCTGATGGTGTTCCGCACCTTCTCGCGCGTGTCCTACGCGCTGGTGCTCGAAATCACCGACACGCCGCGCGCCGGCGACCTGCTGGCCAATCCTTGAGCGGAGGCCCCCCTCCAAGGGGGATGAGGCGACCCGGCGCGTCCTCGTGAGCCGCTACAGTCGCGCGGCATGGAGCGCGATGAACTTGCCGGCTGGCTGCGGCTGACGCTCACGCCGGGCGTGGGCGACGGCCAGGCCCGGCGCCTGCTCGCGGCCTTCGGCCTGCCCGAATCCGTCCTTGCGCAGGGCGAGGCGGCGCTGGAACAGCTGTGCGGCCCGGCGCGCGCCCGCGCCCTGCGCGAGCCGCCCGAAGGCTTCGACGCGGCGCTGGACGCCGCGTGGCGCTGGCTCGGCGAGACGCCGGACGACGGCACCGAACGCCGCATCGTGACACTGGCCGACAGGGACTATCCCCAGGCCCTGCTGCAGACGGCCGACCCGCCGCTGCTGCTCTACACGCTGGGCGCGCGCGGCGTGCGCCTGCGCGGACTCGGGCCGCAGGCACTGGCCGTGGTCGGCAGCCGCAACCCGACGCCGCAAGGCGCCGTCGACGCCCGGCTGTTCTCGCGCACACTGGCCGACGCGGGGCTGTGCGTGGTGTCGGGCCTGGCCCTGGGCATCGACGGCGCCGCCCACGAAGGCGCGCTGGAGGCAGCCGCCGCCGCGCCGCCCGTCACCGCGGCGGTGGTCGGCACCGGGCTGGACCGCGTGTATCCCGCACGGCATCGCGACCTGGCGCACCGCATCGCCTCGCGCGGCGTCATCCTCAGCGAGTTCCCGCTCGGCACGCCGCCGCTGACGCCGAACTTCCCGCGGCGCAACCGGCTGATCGCCGGGCTGTCGCGCGGCACCCTGGTGGTAGAGGCGGCGCTGGCTTCCGGCTCGCTCATCACGGCGCGCCTGGCCGTGGAGCAGGGCAGGGAGGTCTTCGCCATCCCGGGCTCCATCCATTCGCCGCAGTCGCGCGGCTGCCACGCGCTGATCCGGCAGGGTGCGAAGCTGGTGGAGTCGGTGCAGGACATCCTGGAGGAGCTGCAGCCCGGCGCCGCGCGCATGCCGGCGACGGCCCCGTCCGCCGCCCCGCCGCAGGGCGGCGACGCGCTGCTGGCCGCGATGGGCC
>JASGDG010000381.1:0-3838 GCA_047607325.1 Xenophilus sp.
CTGGACCGGAACACCGCCGCCGCCTCCGCGCCGCCGGCCCCGGTCGCGGCCACGGCCGCCCCCGGCGCCACATTCCTCGCCGCGCTGCTGGGCGCCTTCCTCGGCGGCCTGCTGCTGAACCTGATGCCCTGCGTCTTCCCGGTGCTGGCGATCAAGGTCCTGGGCCTCACCCGCGCCGCCGGCGACCGGCGGGGCCACCGGCTGGCCGCCCTGGCCTACACCGCCGGCGTGGTGCTCTCGCTGCTGGCGCTGGGCGGCGCGATGCTGGTGCTGCGCGCGGCCGGCGCGCAGCTGGGCTGGGGGTTCCAGCTCCAGTCGCCGGCCGTGGTGGCGGCGCTGGCCGCGCTGTTCACGCTGATCGGCCTGAACCTGGCGGGCCTGTTCGAACTGCGCATGCCGGCGCCAGCCGCGGCCGCCGCGGCGCGGCTGCGGCACCCGGTGGCCAACGACTTCCTCTCCGGCGTGCTGGCGGTGCTGGTGGCCTCGCCCTGCACCGCGCCCTTCATGGGCGCCTCGCTGGGGCTGGCGATCGGGCTGCCGGCCGCGCAGGCGCTGCTGCTGTTCGCGGTGCTGGGCCTGGGTCTGGGCCTGCCCTACCTGCTGGCCGGCTTCGTGCCCGCCGTGGCGCACCGGCTGCCCCGGCCGGGACCGTGGATGGAGCTGCTGCGCCGCTTCCTCGCCTTCCCGATGCTGGCCACCGTGGTCTGGCTGGTGTGGGTGCTGGGGCAGCAAAGCGGCATCGACGGCGCCGCCGCCCTGCTGGCGCTGCTGGTGGCCGGCAGCGCGGTGGTGTGGGCGTTGACGCTGCGCGGCCGGGCGCGCTGGGGCTTCGGGGCGGTGCTGGCCGCTGTCTTTGCCGCCCTGGCGCTGGGGCTGGGCCCGAACGTGGTGGGCGAGGCGCCACCCGCCGCGACGTCGTCGTCTTCCGCGTCGTGGGAGCCCTGGTCCGCCGAGCGCGTCGCCCGGCTGCAGGCCGAGGGCCGGCCGGTGTTCGTGGACTTCACCGCCGCCTGGTGCATCACCTGCCAGTACAACAAGAAGACCACGCTGGCCGACGCCGGCGTGCTCGGCGACTTCGCCCGGCGCAAGGTGGCGCTGCTGCGCGCCGACTGGACGCGGCGCGATCCGGCCATCACCGCCGCGCTCGGCGCGCTGGGGCGCAGCGGGGTGCCGGTCTATGTCCTGCTCGCCCCGGGCAGGGCCCCGGTGGTGATGCGCGAGATCCTCTCCCCCGGGGAACTGCGGCAGGCACTGGCCCATCTGTGAAATGGCGTGATGCCCCTGCCTCGAAACAGGTTGTCGCACGCACATGAAAAAGCCGTTCTAAGCTGTGGTGGCCAAAGAAGATCCACCGCCTGAAAGGAGAACTCCGATCCATGCAGAATGACACCGCGCCGTCCGCCGCCACCACCCGTTCGCAGCGCGCCGTGCGCAGGGTTCAGGCCGCCCGGGCCGCGCTGGACCGCGCCTCGCGCCGCGCCGTGATGGCCGCCGCCATGGCCCTGGGCGCCACCCTGCTGCTCGACGCCCCCGCCCATGCGGCACCGGCCGTGGGGCAGAAGGCGCCTGACTTCGTCGCCGTCGACACCGCCGGCCAGCGCCACAAGCTGTCGGACTTCGCCGGCAGATACGTCGTGCTGGAGTGGACCAACCCCGGCTGCCCCTTCGTGCGCAAGCACTATGGCAGCGGCAACATGCCGGCCACGCAGAAGAGCGCCACCGAGCGCGGCGTGGTGTGGCTGGCCATCAACTCCACCGAGCGCGCTTCCGGCGACTACCTGCCGCCGGACCGGCTGGCCGCCTGGATGAAGGAGCATGCCGCCGCGCCCACCCACGTGCTGATGGACGAGGACGGCATCATCGGCCAGGCCTACGGGGCGCGCACCACGCCGCACCTGTACATCATCGACCCCGCGGGCGTGCTGGTGTACGCCGGGGGCATCGACAGCATCCCCTCGGCGCGCGTGGACGACATCCAGGCCGCCACCAACTACGTCGCCCAGGCGCTGGCGGAAGCCTTCGGCGGCAGACCGGTCTCGGCGGCGGGCACGCGCGCCTACGGCTGCTCCATCAAATACAAGACCTGACACGGCCACCCAGCGGGCGCAGACGAGGCGGCGACAATCGCCCGATGCCCTTCGCCCCTCTGCAGAACGACACTTTCCTGCGCGCCTGCCGCCGCCAGGCCACCGACCACACGCCCGTCTGGCTGATGCGCCAGGCCGGGCGCTACCTGCCGGAATACGTGGCGACGCGGACCCGGGCCGGCAGCTTCATGGGGCTGGCGACGAACGTGGACTTCGCCACCGAAGTCACCCTGCAGCCGCTGGAGCGCTTCCCGCTGGACGCGGCGATCGTCTTCTCCGACATCCTCACCGTGCCCGACGCGATGGGGCTGGGCCTGTCCTTCCAGGCCGGCGAAGGCCCGCGCTTCGCCCACCCGGTGCGCGACGAGGCGGCCGTGGCGGGGCTGCGGGCGCCCGAACTCGACCGGCTGCGCTACGTCTTCGACGCCGTCGCATCCGTGCGCCGCGCGCTGGCGGGGCGCGTGCCGCTGATCGGCTTCTCCGGCAGCCCCTGGACGCTGGCCTGCTACATGGTCGAGGGCGCCGGCTCCAGCGACTACCGCCTGGTCAAGTCCATGCTCTATGGCCGGCCCGACCTGATGCACCGCATCCTGGCTCTCAACGCCGATGCGGTGGCCGCCTACCTCAACGCCCAGATCGACGCCGGCGCGCAGGCGGTGATGGTGTTCGACAGCTGGGGCGGCGTGCTGGCCGACGGCGCCTTCCAGCATTTCAGCCTGGCCTATACGGCGCGCGTGCTGGCGCAGTTGAAGCGCGCCAGCGCCGACGGCCAGGACGTGCCTCGCATCGTCTTCACCAAGGGCGGCGGCCTGTGGCTGCGGGAGATGGGCGCGCTGGACTGCGAGGTGCTCGGCCTGGACTGGACGGTGAACCTGGGTGCCGCCCGCGCCCTGGTGGGCGGGCAGGGGCCCGGCGCCAAGGCGCTGCAGGGCAATCTGGACCCGGGCGTGCTCTTCGCCCCGCCCGAGCGCATCGGGGCCGAGGCGAAACGTGTGCTCGACGACTTCGGCCCGCCGCACACCGACCCCGCCACGACCGGGCCGGCGCACATCTTCAACCTCGGCCACGGCATCAGCCAGTTCACCCCGCCGGAGCACGTGGCGGCGCTGGTGGCGGCCGTGCACGCCCACTCGCGCGCGATGCGCGGCGCCCGCCAGGCCGGGCCCTTGTGACCGTCGGCCAGTCGCGCTCGGGAAGCACGGCGTTTGTCAAGCCCGAAAACGTAAGGAGCCGCTGGCTTATGCACATCGGCGCTGCTGCGGCGCGCAAAAAACCGTCATCGCGGCGCGGCCCCGCTACCAAAGCGATAGCGAACGCAAGTCGTTGATTCCAAAGAACATTCCATTTTTGCCCTTTTTGCGGGCAAAGCAGCGGAAGCCTTGATTCATGGGCCTTCGGTGCGCATCGGGCCGGTCTATCAACAAAGTTATCCACATGATTTCTGGATGAAGCGCAAAGCACCGTGGAATCAATGACTTAAGCCAGTTTGCTGAGGCGTAATATGGGAATGAGCCCGACATCCGAGGCGCCGGCCGGCGCGGCGGTGGTGGAGGTGGCGGTCCAGACGCCCGCCCATGCCGCGCTGGCCGGCCTGCTCAGCTACACGGCGCCGGCCGTGCTGCCTGCCGGCACGCTGGTGCGCGTGCCGCTCGGACGGCGTGAAGTGCTGGGCGTGGTGTGGGGGCCGGCACCCGGAACGCCGGCCGGCGCGGCGGCGGCCGCCCGGGGTGCGCTGCCGGGCGCCGGCGAAG
>JASGDG010000382.1:0-13122 GCA_047607325.1 Xenophilus sp.
CATCACCCGCTCGATCGCCGACCAGGCGCGCACCATCCGCATCCCGGTGCACATGATCGAGACGATCAACAAGATGAACCGCATCAGCCGCCAGCACCTGCAGGAGTTCGGCTTCGAGCCCGATGCGTCCATCCTGGCCGAGCGCATGGAGATCCCCGAGGACAAGATCCGCAAGATCATGAAGATCGCCAAGGAGCCGATCTCCATGGAGACGCCGATCGGCGACGACGACGACTCGCACCTGGGCGACTTCATCGAGGACACCAACAACACCGCGCCGATCGAGGCCGCCATGCAGGCCGGCCTGCGCGACGTGGTGAAGGACATCCTCGACTCGCTGACGCCGCGCGAGGCCAAGGTGCTGCGCATGCGCTTCGGCATCGAGATGAGCACCGACCACACGCTGGAGGAAGTGGGCAAGCAGTTCGACGTGACGCGCGAGCGCATCCGCCAGATCGAGGCCAAGGCGCTGCGCAAGCTCAAGCACCCCTCGCGCTCCGACAAGCTGCGCAGCTTCATCGACAGCCTGTAAGCGCCCTCGGCCGCCGACCCAGCGCCCGCGGCGCCCATCCTACTGGGCGCAGGGCGCTCTTCTTTTTTCGAATGCAACGGAGACTTCCCGGATGAACCCCGACGCCGCCCACCTGTGGCGCGCCCCGCGCTGGGCGCTGGCCGTGCTGCTCGCCGTGCTGGGCATGCTCGGGCCTTTCTCCATCGACACCTACATCCCGGCCTTCTCGGGCATCCAGCAGTCGATCGGCGCCACGCCGGGCCAGATGCAGCAGACGCTGTCGGCCTACCTGTTCGGCTTCGCCTTCATGAACCTGTTCCACGGCGCGCTGTCCGACAGCTTCGGCCGCCGGCCGGTGGTGCTGTGGGGGCTGGCGGTGTTCACGCTGGCCTCGCTGGGCTGCGCGCTGTCGCAGACCATCGGGCAACTGGTGTTCTTCCGCGCGCTGCAGGGCCTGTCGACCGGCGCCGGCATCGTCGTCTCGCGCGCGGTGATCCGAGACATGTTCCCGCCGGCCGAGGCGCAGCGGGTGATGAGCCAGGTGACGATCTTCTTCGGCGTCGCCCCGGCCGTTGCGCCCATCATCGGCGGGCTGCTGTTCGCGCACCTGGGCTGGCACAGCGTGTTCTGGCTCCTGGTCGGCGTGGGCATCGTGCTGTGGACGGCCAACTGGCGGCTGCTGCCGGAGACGCTGCACGTCGCGCACCGCCAGCGCTTCGCGGTGGGCCACCTGATGCGCGGCTACTGGCAGCTCTGTACCGACCCGCGCTTCCTGCTGCTGGCGCTGGCCAGCGGCGTGCCCTTCAACGGCATGTTCCTCTACGTGCTGGCGGCCCCCTCCTTCCTGGGCCAGCACCTGCGGCTGGCGCCCACGCAGTTCTTCTGGTTCTTCGTGCTCAACATCGGCGGCATCATGCTCGGCGCGCGCGCCAGCGGGCGCAAGGCCGGCAAGCTGGCGCCCAAGCGGCAGATCCGGGACGGCTTCGTCATCATGCTGGCCGCCGCGGTGATCAATCTGGCGGCCAACGCCCTGTTCCTGCCGCAGGCCTGGTGGGCGCTCTGGCCGATCACCTTCTTCGCCTACGGCTGGGCGCTGATGGTGCCGGCGGTCACGCTGCTGGCGCTGGACCTGCACCCCGAGCGGCGCGGCATGGCCTCGTCGCTGCAGGCGGTGATCGGCTCCACCGCCAACGGCGTGGTGGCAGGCATGATCGCGCCGCTGGTGATGCATTCGCCTGTCGCGCTGGCGCTCACGTCGATCGTCATGCTGGGCGTCGGCCTGCTGGCCTGGCTGTGGCTGCACCGCCACTGGCCGGAGATCGGCCGCGCCGTGCACGCGGCCTGAGCAGCGTCATTCCTCCTTGAGACCCGGCGCGCCCGATTCGGCGGGCATGACTGTGCCTCAAGGCCCGTTCACACCGCAAACGGAGGCGCGAAGGCCGCCCGCCCCCGCAGACCCGGGGCTTGCGATGGCGGGAGCGCCGGGCTACCGCGCCACGCCGAGCAGCCGGTCCAGCACTTCGGGTTGCGCCGCCAGCGCCGCCGCCGCGTCGCGGTGCACGATGCTGCCGTGGTCCAGCACCACCGCGTCGTCGGAGATCGCCAGGATCGCCTGCGGGTGCTGCTCCACGATGATGGCGGCCAGGCCCTCGTCCTGCGTGATGCGGCGGATGGCGCGCAGCAGTTCCTCCACGATGATCGGCGCCAGGCCCTCCAGCGGCTCGTCCAGCAGCAGCAGGCGCGGGTTGAGCACCAGCGCGCGGGCCACGGCCAGCATCTGCTGCTCGCCGCCCGAGAGCTGCGTGCCCAGGTTTCCCTTGCGCTCGGCCAGCCGCGGGAACATCTCGTAGGCGCGCGCCGGTGTCCAGCGGCCGGGCCGGGCGACGGCGGTCAGGTTCTCGTGCACCGTGAGCGACTTGAAGATGTTGCGCTCCTGCGGCACCCAGCCGATGCCGGCGGCCGCGCGCAGATGCGAGGCCAGCCCATCCAGGCGCTGGCCGTCGAGGCGGAGGCTGCCGCCATGCTGGCGCGTCGCGCCGGCCAGGGTGTCCATGAAGGTGGTCTTGCCGGTGCCGTTGCGGCCCAGCAGCGCCAGCGTGCGGCCCTCGCCCAGGCTGAGCGAGATGCCGTTGAGCACCACCGCCTCGCCGTAGCCGGCGCGCAGGTTCTCGACCTGGAGCAGCTCAGACATGCGCGTTCTCCCGGCCTTCGCCGTGGCCCAGGTACACCTCGCGCACCCGCGGGTCGGCGGCGATGTCGCCCGGGCTGCCCTCGGTGAGCAAGGTGCCGTTGACCAGCACCGTCATGCGGTCGGCGAAGCTGAAGACCAGGTCCATGTCGTGTTCGATGAGCAGTACCGAGACGTCGGCCGGCAGGGCCGCGACGGTGGCCAGCAGTTCCTCGCGCTCGCCCGTGGGCACGCCGGCCACGGGCTCGTCCAGCAGCAGCACGCGCGGCTCGCAGGCCAGCGCGATGGCGATCTCCAGCAGGCGGCGCTTGCCATAGGCCAGCTGCCGCACTTTCTGCTGCGCGACGTCGGCCAGGTGGAAGTGCTCCAGCAGCGCGCCGGCGCGCTCGGCCACCTCCCGGTCGGCGCCCAGCGCGCGCCACCACTGCCGCGTCAGGCCCTTGTGCTGCGACACCACCAGCGCCAGCGTCTCCAGCGGCGTCATGGAATCGAAGAGCTGGTTGATCTGGAAGGTGCGCACCATGCCGCGCGCCACGCGCTGGTGGGGCGCCAGGCGGGTCACGTCCTCGCCCAGCAGCGCGATGCGGCCCGAGGTGGGGGTGAGCACGCCGGTCAGCAGGTTGACCAGCGTGGTCTTGCCGGCGCCGTTGGGGCCGATGAGCGCATGGCGCGCACCGCGGCGCAGCTGGAGCGAGACATTGTTGGTGGCGGTGATGCCGCCGAAGCGCATCACCAGCCCATCGGCCTCCAGCACGACGGAGGCGTCGGTCACCGCGCTCATGCCTTGCGCCCTCCCCTGAACCAGGTCCACGGCCGCAGCAGCCGGTCGCGGCCCACCAGCACCAGCAGCACCAGGATCAGGCCGATCCAGAACATCCAGTACTGCGGCGTGACCGAAGACAGCCAGTCCTGCAGCAGCTTGAACACGATGGCACCCGCCACGCCGCCGTAGAGCCAGCCCACGCCGCCGATCACCAGCATCAGCATCACGTCGGCCGAGCGGTCGAAGGCCAGCACGTCCAGCGAGGCGAAGCCGGTGGTCTGGGCCAGCAGCGCGCCGGCCGCGCCGGCGACGGCGGCGGCGACGGTGTAGATCGTCACCACCCGCGCCGCCACCGGCACGCCGATCGCCATGGCACGCAGCCGGTTGTCATGGATGGCCTTGAGGGTGGCGCCGAAGGGCGAGTGCACGATGTGCCGCATCACGACGAACAGCACCAGCAGCACGGTGAGCGAATACCACGCGGCCGTGCGGCCGAACAGGTCGAAGTCGAACAGGCCCAGCACCGGCCCCATCACCACGCCCTGCAGGCCGTCGGCGCCGCCGGTGAGCCAGTCGAGCTTGTTGGCCAGTTCCAGCAGCAGCGCGGCGGTGCCCAGCGTGACCATCAGCCGCGTGAGGTCGCTGCCGCGCAGGACGGTGACGCTGGCCACCAGCCCGAGCAGCGCGCACAGCGCCACCGCGAAGATCAGCCCGGCCGTCGGATCGGGCATGACGTGCTTGGCGAACAGCGCCGCCGCGTAAGCGCCGAAGCCGAGGAAGGCCGCGTGCCCCAGCGAGACGATGCCGGTGTAGCCGAGGATCAGGTCCAGCGACATGGCGAACAGCGCCACGATCGCGATCTCGTTGACCATCAGCGCATGCGAGGGGAAGAGCAGCGGCAGCGCGAAGGCGGCGACCCACAGGACGAACTCCCATGCGCGCCAGCGTGCCTTGGCCTTGAGCGGCGCCTGCCAGTCCCTCGAAGCGATTTGCGTGCTCATCAGCGCACTCCCCCCTTGCGCGTGAACAGCCCCTGCGGCCGCCACATCAGGATCACGATCATCAGCAGGTACACCGTGAAGGCGCCCATCTTGGGGATGTAGTACTTGCCCGCCACGTCGGCAATGCCCAGCAGCAGCGCCGCCGCCAGCGGGCCGGTGACGGAGGAGGTGCCGCCCACCGCCACCACGATGAGGAAGTAGGTCATGTACTTGAGCGGGAAGGTCGGATCCAGGCCGAGGATCTCCGCGCCCAGCGCACCGCCCAGCCCCGCCAGCCCGGAACCCATCGCGAAGGTGAGCAGGAACACCACGTTGACGTTGATGCCCAGGCCGGCGGCCACGCGCGGATCGTCCACCGCCGCGCGCAGCCGGCTGCCGAAGCGGGTGCGGGTCAGCACGGCCTGCAGCACCACGGTAAGCAGCGCGCACAGCACGATGATGAAGATGCGGTAATGGCCCATGCCCAGCAGCCAGGCGCCGTCGCCGAGTTCGGTGCGCCCGCGCAGCCAATCGGGCAGCTGGATGTTCTGCTGCGAGGAGCCGACGAAGTAGTCCAGCCCCGCCACCGCCATGAAGGCCAGGCCGATGGAGAACAGCACCTGGTCCAGGTGCGGCTTGCCGTACATCGGGCGGTAGAGCAGGCGCTCCAGCACGGCGCCCAGCAGAGCCACGAACACGAAGGCCAGCGGCAGGCATGCGAGAAAGGGCAGGCCCGCCTTCTGCATGGCGAACACCGTGATGTAGCCGCCGGCCATGGCGAAGGCGCCATGCGCCAGATTGATGAAGTTCATCAGGCCCAGCGTCACGGCCAGACCGACGGCCAGCACGAACAGCAGCATGCCGTAGGCGATCCCGTCAAACAGAATGGTGAGCATCGGGCGCGAGCATCAAAGTGGGCGCGACCCAAGGCGGGAACTGCCGCGCAGCCGGCTTTGCCGGACCGCGGGCAGCGCCCCCTTGAGGGCGGTGGGTGAGGCGCAACCCTCGACAGGCCCGGGGAAGGCAGGCCAAAAGGTTCGCGCAGACGGTTGTGGTGTTACTTCGACTTCCCAGGGTCTTTGACGGCCTTGATCGCATCGAACTCGATGTTGTAGAGCTTGCCGTCCTTCTTCTCGACCTTGCGCAGGTAGATGTCCTGCACGATGTCGCGCGTGGCCGGGTCGATGTAGATCTCGCCGCGCGGACTCTCGAAGCGCAGGCCCTTCATCTTTTCGAGCAGCGCAGCGCCGTCGCCCTTGCCGCCGGTGGCCTTCAGCGCCTCGTAGATGAGGTGCATGCCGTCGTAGCCGCCCACGGCCATGAAGTTGGGGCGCATGCCGTTGCCGGCCTTCTCGAAGGCCTCGACGAACTTCTTGTTCAGCGCCGAGGGGTGCGCGGCCGAATAGTGGTGCGCGGTGACCACGCCCAGCGCGCCGTCGCCCATGTCGTTGAGCTGGTCGTCGTCCGTCACGTCGCCGGTGGCGATGAGCTTGATGCCGGCCTTGTCCAGCCCACGTTCGAGGAACTGCTTCATCACCGCGGCGCCGGCCCCCGAGGGCACGAAGACGAACAGCGCGTCGGGCTTGGCGTCGCGCACCTTCTGCAGGAAGGGGGCGAAGTCCGGGTTGCGCAGCGGCACGCGCAGCTTCTCGATCACCTGGCCGCCGTTGGCGGCGAAGCGCTCGGTGAAGAACTTCTCGGCATCGTTGCCGGGGCCGTAGTCGGACACCAGCGTCACCACCGACTTGATGCCGTTCTTGGGGCCCCAGTCGGCCATGGAGACGGCCGCCTGCGGCAGCGTGAAGCTGGAGCGCACCACGTAGGGCGAGGCCTCGGTGATGCTGGAGGTGGCGGCGGCCATCACGATCTCGGGCACCTTGGCCTGCGTGGCCAGCGGCGCGGCGGCCAGCGCGGCCGGCGTGACGCCGAAGCCGGCGATGACGCTCACCTTCTCGTTGACGATCAGTTCCTGCGCCAGGCGCTTGGTCACGTCGGGCGTGGCCACGTCGTCCTTGACGATGAGCTGGATCTTGCGGCCGGCCACGGTGTCGCCGTTCTGGGCGATGTACAGGCGCGCCGCAGCCTCGATCTGCCGGCCGGTGGAGGCCTGCTGGCCCGTCATGGGCAGGATCAGGCCGATCTTGAACGCCTCCTGCGCCATGGCGCCGGCCATGGCGGCCAGCGCGGCAGCGGCGACGGCGGCCCGGATCAAAGTTCTCTTCTTCATTGGAGGTCTCCTCTGTTGGACTGAAGGAAGGATCGCCTGCGGCGCGAAGCGCGTGGATTCTCCGCCGATCGCCGGCGGATCAGCCCGAAAGACCCTGCACTATCAGATATCGCAATCCGTTATATCCAGTGCGGGGCTATCTCATTCAGGCAAGCGTGGAGGCCTCCGGGCGGATCAGCGCAACGCCGGGCAGCGCCTCCGGCTGCTGCTGCCGGAGGGCCTCGCGCAGGTTGCGCTGCGCGATGCGCGCATGCTCGCGCATGATGGCCTCGGCGCGGGCCCCTTCGCGGCGCTGCACGGCGTCGAGCACGGCGCGGTGCTGCGCCTGGGCGACGATGAACATGTCCCGCGCCTGGGGCGAGTTGGCCTGGACCACCACGAAGGCGGAGGGTGAGGCGAAGGGCAGGCGCAGCACCCGCTCCGCCTCGCGGGCCAGCACGCGGCTGCCGGCCATGCGCAGCAGCAGCGTGTGGAAGCGGCCGTTGGCCGCCACGTAGCGGGTGAAGCCCGCGTCGTCCAGCTGCGGGCGGGCCAGCACGGCGTCGATCTCGTCCAGCGCCTCGCACGCCTGGGCCGCGAGCGCCGCCGGTGCGCCCCGCTCCGCCGCCACGCGGGCCACCAGTCCCTCCAGCGTGCCACGCAGTTCGATCGCGTCGGCCACCTCGCGTTCGGAAAAGGAGCGCACCGCAAAGCCGCCGCGCGGCAGCGCCTCCAGCAGCCCTTCCTGCTCCAGCCTGACCAGCGCAGCGCGGATCGGAGTGCGCGAGATGCCCAGCCGCTCGACGATGGCGACCTCGCCCACGCGTTCGCCGGGCGGAAGTTCTCCGGCCAGGATCATTTCGCGCAGCTGGAGCTGCGCGCGGACGGCCTGGGAACCGCCCTCGGCGGCGGGGATCACGGAAGTCGCCATGAGGGACCAAGTCTACATGTATACATTGAAGAGAAAATTTTCAACAACAATGCTCGTTTACACCTATTTTCGAGCAATTCCCACGGATCACTGTATACATTGAGGGTGGCATTTTCCATAATGCGTCCCAGGCATCCCACCCAAGAAGAGGTTCCCACGATGTTTCCCAAGAACGCCTGGTACGTCGCCTGCACGCCCGACGAGATCGACGACAAGCCCCTGGGCCGCAAGATCTGCGGCGAGGCGATGGTCTTCTACCGCGGCCAGGACGGCCGGGCCATCGCGCTGGAGGATTTCTGCCCACACCGCGGCGCGCCCCTGTCGCTGGGCACCGTGTGCGAAGGCAGGCTGGTCTGCGGCTACCACGGCCTGGAAATGGGCGAGGAAGGCAAGACCGTCTCCATGCCCGGCCAGCGGGTGCAGGCCTTCCCCTGCATCCAGCGCTTCGCCGTGGTGGAGCGCTATGGCTTCATCTGGGTCTGGCCCGGCGACCAGGCGCAGGCCGATCCGGCAAAAATCCACCACCTCGAATGGGCCGAGAACCCCGACTGGGCCTACGGCGGCGGCCTCTACCACATCCAGGCCGACTACCGTCTCATGATCGACAACCTGATGGACCTGACGCACGAGACCTACGTGCACAGCACCAGCATCGGGCAGAAGGAGATCGACGAGACGCCGGTCCGCACGAAGACCGAAGGCGAGCAGGTGGTGACCAGCCGCTTCATGGACAACGTGATGGCCCCGCCCTTCTGGCGCGCCAACCTGCGCGGCAACCACCTGCCCGACGACCAGCCGGTGGATCGCTGGCAGGTGTGCCGCTTCACGCCGCCCAGCCACGTGATGATCGAGGTGGGCGTCGCCCTGGCCGGCCACGGCGGCTACCACGCCCCGGCGGACAAGAAGGTCTTCAGCGTGGTGGTGGACTTCATCACGCCCGAGACCGAGACCTCGCACTGGTACTTCTGGGGCATGGCGCGCAATTTCAACGTGAGGGACACCAACCTCACGGCGCAGATCCGCGAGAACCAGGGCAAGGTGTTCGCCGAGGACACCGCCATCCTCGAAGCCCAGCAGCGCTCGCTGCTGCAGCATCCCGGCCGCCGCCTGCTGATGCTGAACATCGATGCCGGCGGCGTGCAGTCGCGCCGGGTGATCGACCGCATCCTGGCCGCCGAGAAGGCCGGCACCGCGGAGGCCGCCGCATGACGATCGAGGCGTGCGTGCGCCGCAAGACGCCGGTGGCCGAAGGCATCTGCGCCTTCGAACTGGAGCGCGCGGACGGCGGCCCGCTGCCGGCCTTCGGCGCCGGCTCGCACATCGACGTGCACGTGCCCGGCGGGCCGGTGCGGCAGTACTCGCTGAGCAACCTGCCGGGCGGCCACTACCGCATCGCGGTGCTGCGCGAGCCGCAGTCCCGCGGCGGCTCGGCCGGCATGCACGAGCGGGTGCATGAAGGCGACCGGATCACCATCGGCGCGCCGCGCAACCACTTCCCCCTGCACGACGCGCCGCGCAGCCTGCTGCTGGCCGGCGGCATCGGCGTCACGCCCATCCTGTGCATGGCCCAGCGCCTGGCCGCATGGGGGGCGGACTTCGAGATGCACTACTGCACCCGCTCGCCCGCGCGCACCGCCTTCCGCGAGGAGATCGCCGCCAGCGCCTTCGCCCACCGAGTGCACTTCCACCACGACGACGGGCCGGCGGCGCAGAAGCTGGACGCCGCCGCGCTGCTGGCGCGCCCCGATCCCGGCACGCAGGTCTACGTGTGCGGGCCGGCCGGCTTCATCGAGCACGTGATGGGCACCGCCAAGGGCCTCGGCTGGCCACCGCAGCAGTTGCACACCGAGTACTTCGCCGCCGCCGAACAGGACACTTCGGGCGACCGGCCCTTCGAGGTGAAGCTGGCCAGCAGCGGGCAGACCTACACCATCCCGAAGGACCGGACGGTGCTGGAGGCGCTGCGCGAGCAGGGCGTGGAGATCCTGTCCTCCTGCGAGCAGGGCGTGTGCGGCACCTGCCTCACGCGCATCCTCGAAGGCGAGCCCGATCACCGGGACATGTACCTCACCGACGAGGAGAAGGCCGCGGGCGACCAGTTCCTGCCCTGCTGCTCGCGGGCCAGATCACTGGTGCTGGTGCTGGACATCTGAGTGCCGCCCGGCAGCGCGGGCGGCCGATGCTAAGCTTTTGCGCTTTCCGCCTGCGCCGCACGCGTATGAACGCATCGAAGCCCGAACGCTCCATGATCCCCCGCCTCGCACTCACCCCGCGCCGCGTCTTCGCCCTCGCCTGCCTGAACCTGCTCGCGCTCATGGCGCTGCCGCCGGGCGCCCATGCGCAGGGCCAGCCCTTCTCGCTGGACGACGTCACCGCGCGCGCCCGCGACCTCGCGGCCAGGCCCTACGTCGCGCCCGCCAGCAATCTGCCGCCGGTCTTCAGCAGCATGCAGTTCGCCGACTACATGAAAATCCAGCCACGCCCGGACCGGGCCGAGTGGCGCGACCTGCCCACGCCCTTCCGCCTGAACTTCTACCACCAGGGCATGCAGTTCAGCTTCCCGGTGCGCATCAACGAGATCAACGGCGGCGAAGTGCGCGAGATCAGGTACGAGCCCGACCGCTTCGACTTCGGCGACCTGAACTTCGACCGCGAAGCCACGCGCCAGCTCGGCTACGCGGGCTTCCGGGTGCTCTTCCCCGTCAACCAGGAAGGCAAGTACGACGAGGTGATGAGCCTGCTGGGCGCGAGCTACTTCCGCGTCATCGGCAAGGGGCAGGTGTACGGCCTGTCGGGCCGCGGCCTGGCCATCGACACCACCTCGCCGGGCAAGGAGGAATTCCCCAACTTCCGCGAGTACTGGATCCAGCGCCCCGCGCCGCAGGACAAACAGCTCGTCATCTACGCGCTGATGGATTCGCCGCGCGCCACCGGCGCCTACCAGTTCATCCTGCAGCCGGGCGGGCGCGACGCGGTGCTGGACGTGCAGGCCAACATCTTCCTGCGCGGCGACGTCGGCACGCTCGGCATCGCGCCGCTGACCAGCATGTTCCTCTACGGGCCCAACCAGCGCTGGCCGGAGCACCTGCGCAACTGGCGCCCGGCCATCCACGACTCCAACGGCCTGGCCATCCACACCGGCGATGACGAGTGGATCTGGCGCCCGCTGAACAATCCGCACGGCAGCTTCGCCGTCAGCAGCTACCAGGTGGACAACCCGCGCGGCTTCGGCCTGCTGCAGCGCGGCCACGACTTCCACCGCTTCGAGGACCTGAAGGACCGCTACGACCTGCGCCCGAGCGCCTGGATCGAGCCGCAGAACAACTGGGGCAAGGGCAAGGTCACGCTGATGGAGATCCCCACCGCGGACGAGACCAACGACAACGTCGTCGCTTTCTGGACGCCCGACGCGCCGGCCGTCAAGGGACAGATGCTGCAATACGCCTACCGCATGCACTGGACGCTGGACGAAGCCGCGCTGCACGCGCAGAACAACGCCTGGGCCAGGCAGACCCTCCAGAGCCAGGGCGAGCTGCTGCAGCCCAACCTGATCCGCCAGCTGGACGGCAGCACCGCCCTGATCGTGGACTTCGAGGGGCCCGCGCTTTCGAAGCTGCCGGCCGATGCCGCCCCCGAAGTGCAGCTCAGCGGCAATGCCAACGTCGAGATCCTGGGCAGCAGCCTGCTGCGCAACGACCCGATCAAGGGCTGGCGTCTGAGCATGCGCGTGCGCGTGAAAGACCCGGCGCAGGTCAGCGAACTGCGCGCCGCCCTGGCGCAGGGCGGCAAGCCGATCAGCGAGACGTGGAGCTTCCAGATTCCGCCGGTGCCCGCCGCGGCGCCGGCGCCCGCAGTCGCACCGCCGCCGGCCGCGGCAGGCCGCTGAACACGGCAGACATGCAGTCCGCCGCCGCGAGCAGCTTCGACGAGGCCTACTACCAGCGCTTCTACTTCGACAAGAAGACCCGCGTCGCGGACCCGCGGCACGTCGAGCGGCTGGGCACCTTCGTCTGCGACTACCTGAAATACCTGCGCGTGCCGGTGCAGCGCGTGCTCGACGTGGGCTGCGGCATCGGCCTGTGGCGCGGCATCGTGGCGAGGCACTTCCCGCAGGCGCAATGGCATGGCGTGGAATTCAGCGCGTACCTGTGCGAACGCTACGGCTGGGAGCGCGGCTCGGTCGTGGACCACCAGACGGACCGGCCCTTCGACCTCGTCATCTGCCAGGGCGTGCTGCCCTACCTGGCCCCCGCCGAACTCAGGCGCGCCCTGCACAACCTCGGCACGCTGAGCCAGGGCGCGCTGTACGTGGAAGCCGTCTCGCGCGAGGACTTCGAGCAGGGCATCGTGGACGAGGACCTGACCGACGCGCGCATCTTCCGCCACCGCGCCGAGGTCTACCGGCGCGGCCTGGCGCGGCACTTCACGGCGATGGGCGGCGGCCTGTGGCTGAGCCGGCAGGCGCAGGTGCCGGTGTTCGCGCTGGAACGCGCGCAGGGTTGATCGACCGGTCATCTGCCGTTCATGCGCGGTCCATAGCATCCGCGCGCATGGATTCAATCAACCTGTGGCTCTTCATGGGCATGACGGCGGGCGCGACACCCCCGCCCTGGCTGCTGCCGCCAGCCCGTGCGCTGGCGGTCTACGGCCCCTGGGCCTGCATGGCCGTGCTGGGATGGATCGCCTGGCGCCGGCCGCATCAGCGCGGCCACCTCGTGGCCCTGCTCGCCATGGCGGGCGTGACTTCCATGTTCTCGCATGCCATCGCGGATGCGCTCGGCGTCCAGCGCCCCTTCGCGCTCGGGCTGGCGCCCGCCCACATCCCGCACGGCGCCAGTGCGGCGCTGCCCAGCACGCATGCCGCCGTCATGGGCCTGGCGGCCCTCGGGCTGGCCTGGCAGCGCGAACTGCGCCGGCCGGCCTGCATGGCCGCGCTCGTCGCCCTGCTGACGGGGTGGGCGCGCATCTATGTCGGCGTGCACACCCCGCTGGACATCGCGGCAGGCTTCGGGCTGTCCTGTGCCGCCATGGCCCTGCTCCTGGGGCTGCAGTGGGTCGCCAGGCACGGCGTCGTGCCGGCCTTCGTCCGCATCCAGCGCGGCGAAGACAGCGGCCGCTGGAAAGCGCCCGTGTGCGGCAGCGCAGAGGCGCCCTTCGGCACGGAGGGCGCGCGCGTCACCGGATCAGTGTGACGCCGGTCTTGCCCTGCACCTCGTCGAAGCCCACGCCCGCGGCCAGTTCCACCACCTTCAGGCCCTGCGGCGTGACGTCGAACACGCCCAGGTCGGTGATGATGCGGTCCACCACGCCCACGCCGGTCAGCGGCAGGGTGCACTGGGGCAGGATCTTCAGGTCGACGGTGCCGTCCTTCTTCTTGGCCACGTGCTCCATCAGCACGATCACGCGCTTGACGCCGGCCACCAGGTCCATGGCGCCGCCCATGCCCTTGACCATCTTGCCGGGGATCATCCAGTTGGCCAGGTCGCCCTTCTCGCTGACCTGCATGGCGCCCAGGATGCTGAGGTTGATCTTGCCGCCGCGGA
>JASGDG010000383.1:0-5100 GCA_047607325.1 Xenophilus sp.
CAGCGCGGCGCCGGCCTGGGCGGCGGCAACGACGAGCGTGAGCAGACGCTCAACCAGATGCTGGTCGAGATGGACGGCTTCGAGACCAACCTGGGCGTGATCGTGGTGGCCGCCACCAACCGCCCGGACATCCTCGACGCCGCGCTGCTGCGTCCGGGCCGCTTCGACCGGCAGGTCTACGTGACGCTGCCCGACATCCGGGGCCGCGAGCAGATCCTGAACGTGCACATGCGCAAGATCCCGCTGGGGCAGGACGTTTCCGCCAGCATCATCGCGCGCGGCACGCCCGGCATGAGCGGCGCCGACCTGGCCAACCTCTGCAACGAGGCCGCGCTGATGGCCGCGCGCCGCAATGCGCGCGTGGTCGAGATGCAGGACTTCGAGCGGGCCAAGGACAAGATCTTCATGGGCCCCGAGCGCAAGAGCATGGTGATGCCCGAGGAGGAGCGCCGCAACACGGCCTACCACGAGTCCGGCCACGCGCTGATCGGCAAGCTGCTGCCCAAGTGCGACCCGGTGCACAAGGTCACCATCATCCCGCGCGGCCGTGCGCTGGGCGTGACCATGAGCCTGCCGGAGAACGATCGGTACAGCTATGACCGCGAATACATGCTCAACCAGATCAGCATGCTGTTCGGCGGGCGCATCGCGGAAGAGGTGTTCATGCACCAGATGACCACCGGTGCCAGCAACGACTTCGAGCGCGCGACCAACCTGGCGCGCGACATGGTCATGAAGTACGGCATGAGCGAGGCGCTCGGGCCCATGGTCTATGCCGAGAACGAGGGGGAGGTGTTCCTCGGCCGCAGCGTCACCAAGACCACCAACATGAGCGAGCAGACCATGCAGAAGGTCGATGCGGAAGTGCGCCGCATCATCGACGAGCAGTACGCGCTGGCGCGCCACCTCATCGAGGAGAACAGCCACAAGATGCATGCGATGGCCAAAGCGCTGCTCGAATGGGAGACCATCGACGCCGAGCAGCTGGACGACATCATGGCCGGCCGCGAGCCGCGTCCGCCGAAGGACTGGACGCCGCGCACGCCGCCCACGGGCAGCGGCGGCAGCGGCTCGGCGCCCGTGAAGCCGGAGCCCACGCCCACGGCGGCATGATCCCGGCCTGATGACTGCCGCACGCGCATCGGCGGGGCCTTCGGGCCCCGTTTTCGTTGACGGGTCGCCCCTGCCTTTGATCTGGCGCGCCGGCCGCTTCGCCATCGACCTGGCGCGGCCGCGCGTCATGGGCATCGTCAACGTCACGCCCGACTCCTTCTCCGACGGCGGCTGCCACGCCGATGCGCGCGCCGCGCTGCGCCATTGCGAGACGTTGATGGACGAGGGCGTGGACCTCCTCGACATCGGCGGCGAATCCACCCGCCCCGGCAGCCCGGCCGTGCCGCTGGACGAGGAACTGGCGCGGGTGCTGCCGGTGGTGAAGGAGGCGGTGGCGCTGGGCGTGCCGGTCTCGGTCGATACCTGCAAGCCCGAGGTGATGCGCGCCGTGCTCGACCTCGGCGCCGACATCGTCAACGACATCTGGGCGCTGCGCCGACCCGGGGCGCGCGAGGCGGTGGCAGAACATGCGAACTGCGGGGTGTGCCTGATGCACATGCATCGCGATCCGCAGACCATGCAGGTGGCGCCGATGGACGGCGACGTCGTATCTCAGGTGGCTGCTTTCCTCGCCGATGCCGCAGGCACCTTGCGCGCACATGGCGTGGCGGCCGACCGCATCGTGCTCGACCCCGGCATCGGCTTCGGCAAGACGGTGGCGCAGAACTTCGCGCTGCTGGCAAGGCAGCGTGAACTGCTGGCCCTGGGCCATCCGCTGCTGGCCGGCTGGTCGCGCAAGTCGTCGCTCGGCGCGGTGGCGGGCATCAAGGCGCCGGCCGGCCGCCTGCTGCCCAGCGTCGCGGCGGCCCTGCTGGCGGTGGAGCGCGGCGCACGCATCGTGCGCGTGCACGACGTGCGCGCCACGGCGCAGGCGCTGGCCGTGTGGCAGGCCATGCGCGAACAAGAAGAAAGGGACTAGGACAACCATGGCCAGACAGTATTTCGGCACCGACGGCATCCGCGGCACCGTGGGGCAGGCGCCCATCACGCCCGACTTCGTGCTGCGCCTGGCGCACGCGGTCGGCCGCGTGCTCAAGCGCAGCGAGGCGCGGCCCACGGTGCTGATCGGCAAGGACACGCGCATCTCGGGCTACATGCTGGAGTCGGCGCTGGAGTCGGGCTTCAACTCGGCCGGCGTGAACGTGGTGCTGCTCGGCCCCGTGCCCACGCCGGCCGTGGCCTACCTCACGCGCGCGCAGCGCGCCAGCCTGGGCGTGGTCATCAGCGCCAGCCACAACCCTTTCCCGGACAACGGGATCAAGTTCTTCAGCGCCCAGGGCACCAAGCTCGGCGACGCCTGGGAGGAGGCAGTGGAGGCGGCGCTGGCCGAACCGCCCGTGTGGGCCGATTCCGCCGCGCTGGGCCGGGCCCGGCGGCTGGACGATGCCTCGGGCCGCTATATCGAGTTCTGCAAGAGCACCTTCCCCAACGACCTGAGCCTGCGCGGCCTGAGGCTGGTGGTGGACGCGGCGCACGGCGCGGCCTACCAGGTCGCGCCCAGCGTCTTCCACGAACTGGGGGCGGACGTCGGCAGCATCGGCGTCAAGCCCGACGGCCTGAACATCAACAAGGGGGTGGGCGCCACGCATCCCGGCGCGCTGATCGCCGAGGTCAAGGCGCAGGGGGCCGACTACGGCATCGCGCTGGACGGCGATGCCGACCGGCTGCAACTGGCCGATGCCTCGGGGCGCCTGTTCAACGGCGACGAACTGCTGTGGCTGATGGCGGCCGACCGCATGGCGCGCGGAGAGAAGCCGGCCGGCGTGGTCGGCACGCTGATGACCAACAAGGCGGTGGAGCTGGCCTTCCGCCGCGCCGGCGTGGAATTCGTTCGTGCCAGGGTGGGCGACCGCTACGTGCTGGAGGAACTGGAGCGGCGCGGCTGGCTGCTGGGCGGCGAGGGCTCGGGCCACCTGCTGGTGCTCGACCGCCACACCACCGGCGACGGCCTGGTCAGTGCCCTGCAGGTGCTGCAGGCCTGCGTGCGGCGCGGCAGGACGGTGGCCGAACTGCTGGAGGGCGTGCAGCTCTTCCCGCAGACGCTGGTCAACGTGCGTCTCGCGCCAGGGCAGGACTGGCAGTCCAACGCCCGCCTGGCCGCCGAGACGCGGAAGGTGGAAGCTGAGCTGGGCGATGCCGGCCGCGTGCTGATCCGCGCCAGCGGCACCGAGCCGCTGCTGCGCGTGATGGTCGAGGCGCGCGATGCGACCCAGGCCGAAGCCTGCGCGAGGCGCCTCGCGGCCGCGGTCGCCGGCTGACCGCGGCCGGCAGCGCGGCTCAGAACCGCGTGACCGGCGGCTCCACCTCGCGCTTGTCGGCCGCGTACCTGCCCAGCTCCCACTTGGCGATGGCGTTGCGGTGCACCTCGTCCGGGCCGTCGGCGAAGCGCAGCGTGCGGGCATGGGCGTAGGCCGAGGCGAGCGGGAAGTCGTCGCACATGCCGCCGCCGCCGTGCACCTGCATGGCCCAGTCGATCACCTGGCAGGCCATGCTGGGGGCCACGACCTTGATCATTGCGATGTCGGTCTTGGCGACCTTGTTGCCGGCCACGTCCATCAGCCAGGCCGCCTTGAGCGTGAGCAGGCGCGCCATGTCGATCTTGCAGCGGGCTTCGGCGATGCGCTCCTGCGTCACCGTCTGCGAGGCCACCGTCTTGCCGAAGGCCACGCGTGAGGAGGCGCGGCGGCACATCAGCTCCAGCGCGCGCTCGGCCAGACCGATCAGGCGCATGCAGTGGTGGATGCGCCCGGGGCCGAGGCGGCCCTGCGCGATCTCGAAGCCGCGGCCCTCGCCCAGCAGGATGTTGGAGGCCGGCACGCGCACGTTCTCGAAGTACATCTCGACGTGGCCGTGCGGCGCGTCGTCGTAGCCCATCACGTTCAGCGGCCGCACGATGCGGATGCCCTTGGCGTCGGCCGGCACCAGCACCATGCTCTGCTGCGAGTGCTTGGGCGCCTCGGGGTCGCTCTTGCCCATGGTGATGAAGATCTTGCAGCGCGGGTCGGCCGCGCCGGAGATCCACCACTTGTGGCCATTGATCACGTATTCGTCGCCCTGGCGCTCGATGCGCGTGCAGATGTTGGTGGCGTCGCTGGAGGCTACCTCGGGCTCGGTCATGGCGAAGGCCGAGCGGATCTTGCCTTCCAGCAGCGGCACCAGCCACTGCTCGCGGTGTGCGTCGCTGCCGTAGCGGGCGATGGTCTCCATGTTGCCGGTGTCGGGCGCGGAACAGTTGAACACCTCCGAGGCCCATGGCACGCGGCCCATCAGCTCGGCCAGCGGCGCGTACTCCAGGTTGGTCAGGCCGCCGCCCTTCTTCCTGGCCAGCTCGGCCGTGTCGTTGGGCAGGAACAGGTTCCACAGATCCTGCGCCCGGGCCTTTTCCTTGAGCCGTTCGATGACCTGCAGCGCGCTCCAGCGCTTGCCGGCGGCCGTGTTGTCGGCCAGCTCCTTCGCGTATTCCGCCTCGGCGGGGAAGACGTATTCGTCCATGAAGTCGCTGACGCGCTTCTGCAGGTCCTTCACTTTGGGGGAAAACTCGAAATCCATGCTGTCTCCGGTGCGGTGGGGGAAAAGAAAGAGAGGCTCAGGCGCGCTGGGCGAACTGCCAGGCCAGCTCGGCCATCGGCCGCGCCCCTCGGGCGGACTTGACGGCCTGCTCGCTGGAGGCCGTGCCGGCTTCCACCCGCTTGGCGATGCCCTGCAGGATGGCCGCCATACGGAACAGGTTGTAGGCCTGGTAGAAGTTCCAGTCGGGCGCCAGCGCCTGGGGCGTGCTGATGCGCGTGCGCTCGCAGTAGCGGCGGATGTACTCGGCCTCGGTCGGAATGCCAAGCGCCGCCACGTCCACGCCGCCGATCCCGCGGCCGGTGGTGGGGGGCATGTGCCACGACATGCAGTGGTAGCTGAAGTCGGCCAGCGGATGGCCCAGCGTGGACAGCTCCCAGTCGAGCACCGCGATGATGCGCGGCTCGGTGGGGTGGAACA
>JASGDG010000384.1:0-4281 GCA_047607325.1 Xenophilus sp.
TACCTGGAGAAGCTGGTCAGCGGCGAGTGGACGGGCACCATGAACCTCACCGAGCCGCAGGCCGGCAGCGATCTGGCGCTGGTGCGCAGCCGCGCCGAGCCGCAGCCCGACGGCACCTACAAGGTCTTCGGCACCAAGATCTTCATCACCTACGGCGAGCACGACATGGTGCCGAACATCGTGCACCTGGTGCTGGCGCGCGTGGCCGGCGCGCCCGAGGGCGTCAAGGGCATCAGCCTGTTCGTGGTGCCGAAGTTCCTGGTCAATGAGGACGGCCGCCTGGGCGCGCGCAACGACGTGCACTGCGTCAGCATCGAGCACAAGCTGGGCATCAAGGCCAGCCCCACCGCCGTGCTCCAGTACGGCGACCACGGCGGCGCCGTCGGTTATCTGGTCGGCGAGGAGAACCGCGGCCTGGAGTACATGTTCATCATGATGAACGCCGCCCGCTACGCGGTGGGCGTGCAGGGCATCGCGGTGGCCGAGCGGGCCTACCAGCATGCGGCGGCCTATGCCAAGGAGCGCGTGCAGAGCCGCCCGGTGGACGGCTCCATGACCACCAGCGCGCCCATCGTCCACCACCCGGACGTGCGCCGCATGCTGATGACCATGCGCGCCCTCACCGAGGGCTGCCGCGCCATGGCGACGGTGGCGGCGGCGGCGTACGACGCCGCGCACCACCACCCGGACGCCGAGACGCGCCAGCAGAACCAGGCCTTCTATGAATTCCTGGTGCCGCTGGTCAAGGGCTACAGCACCGAGATGAGCCTGGAAGCCACCTCGCTGGGCGTGCAGGTGCACGGCGGCATGGGCTTCATCGAGGAGACGGGCGCCGCCCAGTACTACCGCGATGCGCGCATCCTGCCGATCTACGAGGGCACCACCGCCATTCAGGCCAACGACCTGGTGGGCCGCAAGACCGCGCGCGACGGCGGCCGCACGGCGCTGGCCATCGCCGCGCAGATCGAGAAGACCGAGGCCGAGCTGGCGGCCGACGGCAGCGCCGGGGCGAAGGCCGTGGCCGCGCGCCTGGCCGCCGCGCGCGAGGCCTTCTGCGCGGTAGTGAAGTTCGTCGCCGGCGGCGCCAAGGGCTCGCCCAACGACGTGTTCGCGGGCAGCGTGCCCTACCTGCTGCTGGCCGGCAACCTGGTCGCGGGCTGGCAGCTGGCGCGCTCGCTGCTGGCGGCGCAGGCGCTGGCCGCACGGGGCGAGGACCTGCCCTTCATGCAGGCCAAGATCGCCACCGCGCGCTTCTACGCCGACCACATCCTCACTCGCGTGCCCGGCCAGCGCGACGCCATCGTCGGCGGCGCCGACAGCGTCATGGCGCTGCCGGTCGACGCGTTCTGATTCCCTCCCCATCGCCATCCATCCACGGAGATCCCGCCATGTCCCGACTTCCCGGCGCGCTCGCGCGCCTGCCGCTGCCCATCATCGGCTCACCCCTGTTCATCATCAGCAACCCGAAGCTGGTGGTGGCGCAGTGCAAGGCCGGCGTGGTCGGCTCCATGCCGGCCCTCAACGCCCGCCCGGCCGAACAGCTGGAGGAGTGGCTGGCCGAGATCACCGAGGAACTGGCCGCCTACGACAAGGCCCACCCCGACAAACCGGCGGCGCCCTTCGCCATCAACCAGATCGTGCACAAGAGCAACAACCGGCTCGAGCACGACATGGAGATGGTGGTCAAGTACAAGGTGCCCATCGTCATCACCTCGCTGGGCGCGCGCACCGACGTCAACGACGCGGTGCACAGCTACGGCGGCGTGACGCTGCACGACATCATCGACAACAAGTTCGCCAGGAAGGCGATCGAGAAGGGCGCCGACGGCCTGATCGCCGTGGCGGCCGGCGCCGGCGGCCACGCCGGCACCAAGAGCCCCTTCGCGCTGATCCAGGAGATCCGTGCGTGGTTCGACGGCCCGCTGGCGCTGTCGGGCTCCATCGCCACCGGCGGCGCTGTGCTGGCGGCTCAGGCGATGGGGGCGGACTTCGCCTACATCGGCACCGCCTTCATCGCCACCGAGGAGGCGCGCGCCAGCGACGCCTACAAGCAGGCCATCGTGGACGGCACCTCGGACGACATCGTCTATTCCAACCTCTTCACTGGCGTGCACGGCAACTACCTGGCGCCCAGCATCGTGGCGGCCGGCATGGACCCGGCCAACCTGCCCGAGGGCGATCTCAAGACCATGAACTTCGCCAGCGGCGAGGGCAGCAAGGCCAAGGCCTGGAAGGATATCTGGGGCTCGGGCCAGGGCATCGGCGCGATCCGCGAGGTGAGCAGCACGCAGGCCTACATCGAGCGCCTGAAGCGCGAGTACGCCGAGGCCCGGCAGCGCCTGGCGCTCTGAGCCGGGGCTTTCGGTCGGCCGTATGATGCCTGCGGCGGCGGGCCGTGATCTCGCCTCCCGCGCGATGAAACATTACCCCCACGCTCCCCACTCCGTGTGGTCGCTGCCCCCCGAGGGGGCGCTTTTTCATCTGGGGGCTGCCCGGCGATGAAAAAGACAGCCTACCGCGCCGCCCTGCTGCGCTTCGACGGCGCCGGCCAGCCCCTGTACGACGAGGACGGCCTGCTGGTCGTCGGCCCCGATCCGGGCGGCCGCCCGCGCGTCATCGACGCCGGCCCCTTCGCCGCCGTGGTGAAGCGCCATGCCGATGCGCCGGTGACCCACTGGCCCGGCCGGATCATCGCGCCGGGCTTCATCGACATGCATGTCCACTTCCCGCAGACGGACATCATCGGCGCGCCCGCGGAGGGGTTGCTGCCCTGGCTGGAGAACTACACCTTCCCGACGGAATCGCGCTTCGCCGATCCGGCGCATTCGGCCGAGGTGGCGGACTTCTTCCTCGACGAACTGGCGCGCAACGGCGTCACCACGGCGCTGGTGTTCGCCACCTCGCATCCCGCCTCGGTCGACGCCTTCTTCGCCGCCGCCCGGGGGCGCGGCCTGCGCATGATCGCCGGCAAGGTGCTGCAGGACCGCCACTCGCCCGACGGCGTGCGCGACGACACCGAGCAGAGCCTGGTCGACACCGAGGCGCTGATCCGCCGATGGCACGGCACGGGCCGGCTGGGCTACGCGATCACGCCGCGCTTCGCGCCCACCAGCACCGACGCCCAGCTGCGCGGCGCCGGCGAGCTGGCGGCGCGCTACGGCGACACCTGGATCCACACCCACGTGGCCGAGAACCTGGACGAGGTGCGCTGGGTGCGCGAGCTGTTCCCGGCCGCGCGCTCCTACCTCGACGTCTACGTCGGCTTCGGCCTGATGCGCGAGCGCTCGGTGTATGCGCACTGCATCCACTTCGACGACACCGACCGCCGGCTGATGCGCGAGACTGGCGCCGCCGCCGCCGTCAGCCCGACCAGCAACCTGTTCCTGGGCAGCGGCTTCTTCGACTTCGAGGGGGCTCAGCGCATCGGCTTCCACCACGCGCTGGCCAGCGACGTGGGCGGCGGCACCAGCTTCAGCCCCTTCCACACCATGATGGCCGCCTACTACGTCGGCCGCGAGGGCCAGACCAAGCCGGGACTGAGCCTGGCGCCCTCGCAGCTGTGGTGGCGCCACACCGGCGCGGCCGCGCGGGCGCTCGGCCTGGAGGGCGTGGTCGGCAACCTGCAGCCCGGCTGCGAGGCCGACTTCGTGGTGCTCAACCCGCAGGCCACGCCGCTGCTGGCGCGCAAGACGGCGCGGGCGCAGAACCTGGAGGAACTGCTCTTCTCCATGATCGTGCTGGGCGACGACCGGCTGGTCGAGCGCACGGTGGTGTCGCAGGCGCAGCAGCCGGGCTGAGCCGCGACTGCATCTACGCACGCTCCAGCGCCACCTCGCAGGTCCCCGGGGCCGCCGGCCGGGCGCCCCTAGAATCCGCGCCTCACCGGGAACCGCACATGAGCATCAAGAGCGACAAATGGATCCGGCGCATGGCCGAGCAGCACGGCATGATCGAGCCCTTCGAGCCGGGGCAGATCCGCCAGCACGACGGCCGCAAGCTCATCAGCTACGGCACCAGCAGCTACGGCTACGACATCCGCTGCGCGCCCGAGTTCAAGGTCTTCACCAACATCCACAGCACGGTGGTCGACCCGAAGAACTTCGACGAGAAGAGCTTTGTCGACATGCACGGCGACCACTGCATCATCCCGCCCAACAGCTTCGCGCTGGCGCGCACCGTCGAGTACTTCCGCATCCCGCGCAACGTGCTGACCATCTGCCTGGGCAAGAGCACCTACGCGCGCTGCGGCATCATCGTCAACGTCACCCCCTTCGAGCCCGA
>JASGDG010000385.1:0-3541 GCA_047607325.1 Xenophilus sp.
GGTCGCCTAACAATTCATACAAGCCGACCTAGCTTCGCTACGCGGCTCAATTCGAGATTAGCCGCCTTGCCCACATCATGCGTCTAGCGATCGTCACGGATATACACGGAAATCTTGCTGCCCTTGACGCGGTCGTTGCCGGCATACAACGGCGAGGCGCCGATCAAATCGTCAATTTGGGAGGCAGTCTTTCTGGTCCACTGCTACCGCTCGAAACAGCCCAATTCCTCATGGCGGAAGGCTGGCCAAGTCTTGCCGGAAATCACGAACGGAAAATTCTTACGCGCAGCCCGCAACGTCGTGGTGCCTCTGACGAATATGCGCACTCACAACTCACGATGAAGGAATTCGGCTGGCTTAATTCTCTTGCTCCAGGCCTGCGGCTGGCACCGGAGGTTTTTCTTTGTCATGGCACACCATCATGTTCGGGTCGTCCACACGAAACGCAGGCAGGCGCCCCCGTGCCACGCGAAGAAAAGCCAGCACCATTGCAGGCACCTGACGCTTTCGTCGAGAGGGTGCGCAGCAGGCCTCACACGTCAATGAGCAGCTCCGGCCGGAAGCCCGCCTGCTCGCCCTTGCTGAGGTAGCCCATCGGGTTGGCGACGATGCGGCAGCCGTCCTTCACGTAGTCGAAAGGGCAGTGCAGGTGGCCGTGCAGCCACAGGTCGGCCCGCGGCAGCAGTTCGTCCAGCGCGTTGCAGAAGCCGGCGGTGCCGGGCGTCAGGCCGTAGCGCGGGTCGGCGCTGGCCAGCGTCGGGGCGAAGTGCGTCACGGCGACGGTGGTGCCGTCGAAGGGCCGGGCCAGCGCATCGCGCAGCCAGGCCTGGCAGACCAGCGCCTGCTCACGCATCTGCTCGGCCAGGAAGGGCCGGCCGCCGCGCGTGGTGTCCACTGTCTCCAGGTAGAAGTTGGCGGCGCGGAAGGCCTTGCCGCGCTTCTTCAGCGCGAGTTCCGGCGGGTCGCCAGGCGCCACCAGGGCGTCGAAGTCGGCCCACAGCGTGGTGCCGACGAAGCGCACGCCCTGGTGCACGACGACCTCGCGCTCCAGCCAGGTCATGCCCAGCGATTCGCACAGCGCGCGCAGGCGCTGGTGCAGTTCGTCGAAGTCGCCGTTGTCGTACTCGTGGTTGCCGGGCAGGAAGAACACCGGCGTCGGCCACCCGTGGCGGGGTGAGAAGCGGGTCAGCCCGAAGTCCGGCTCGGTCAGCTTCGAGCCGCGCTGGTAGGAGCCGATGTCGCCTGCAAGCAACAGAAGATCGGCGCCGGGCGCGGGCTCGGCCCGGAAGCCGGGGTCGTTTTCGAGGTGCAGGTCCGACAGGAGCTGGAGCTTCATGGCCGTGCCAGTCTACGCGGGCGGTGGGCGGCGCCTGGGGAAAGCCGCGCGCCTCATGCCCGGGGCCACCCACATGCATGCCGTTTGTGCATAGCCCCTCGCATGGAAAAATAAGGGATAACCCTTAATCTTCGGAGCACCACAACGACCGCGCGGCTGTCAACCGCGCACCATCATGTTCAGTCTGCTCTCGCTGATGTTCCGATTCCCGCACGCCCTGGTCGGCACCGAGCCGGCCAGCCCGGCCGCCGCTCTGCTCGAAAGTGCCGGATCCCGCGCTGGCCTGGACCCGCACCAGGCCCTCGAACTGCGCGAGGCCGCCGTCGCCTGGCTGCGCGTCGTGCGCTGACCGGCACGCCGCGGCGTCTCCCTTCCCGCCCTGCTCGCCGGCCGCGCTAGACCGCCTGCCCCTGCGCCGCGGGATCGAGCGACCGCGCGAAGGCATCCCCCGCCACGCGCACCAGCAGGCGGCGCAGCCACGCATGGGCCGGCGCGCCATGCAGCCGGCGGTGCCACAACGCATCCACATGCACTTCTGAGAGAGTGAGCGGTAACTCGCATGTGATCAGGTCCATGCCCATGCCTGGCGTGCCGACGAAGTGGCGCGGCAGCACCGTCAGCAGGTCCGAGGTGGCCACCACCCGTCCGGCGGTGAAGAACTGGTTGGCTGTCATCACGATGCGGCGCTCCCGCCCGATGGCGCCCAGCGCCTCGTCGACGAAACCCCAGGGCCTTCCCGAGAAGCTCACCAGCAGGTGCCGTGCGGTGCAATAGGCGTCCAGCGTCAGGGGGCTCCCGGCGAGGGGATGGCCGCGCCGCATCACGCACACGTAGCGGCCCGTGTACAGGCGATGGGCCTCGAAGGCCACCGCCTCGCCGGCCTGGGCGCGCGCCGTCAGGTCCGCCATCACGGCCGGGAAGTAGCCCAGCGCCAGGTCCACGTCCTCTTCCGCCAGCAGGCGGCGCGGGTCGCGCGTGGTCAGCGGCACCACGCGCAGCGACACGCCCGGCGCATCGCGGCCCAGTCGCCGCGCCGTGCCGGGCAGCAGCTCGGCGGCGGTGGCATCGGCCATCGCCAGGGTGAAGACGTTGTCGGCCACTGCCGGCTCGAAGGCGGCGGGCACCAGCGAATGCTCCAGCTGCCGCAGCGCGTCGCGCACCACGGGCCAGAGGGCGGCGGCCCGCGGCGTGGGCTCCACGCCCGCCCCGGCGCGGCGCATCAGTTCGTCGCCCAGGGCCTCGCGCAGACGGCGCAGCGCGTTGCTGACGGCCGGCTGGGTGATCGAGAGATTGCGCGCCGCGCGCGTCAGGCTGCGCTCGGCCATCACCTCGTCGAAGACGCGCAGCAGGTTCAGATCCAATGTGCGGAAATTGGCATCCATAACAGTAGTGAATGAACTACATCATGAATATAAATTTGCAAGATACTAGGGCAAACCCTAGTATTCCACCATCGGCTTTGGCCACGGTCCTTCTGGAGGGCACCATGACTTCCCATTTCGTTTCCGTCGAACAACCGCTTCAACACCCCGGCGTGGCGCGCGCCGAGCAGGTGATCGCCTATGTGGGCGAAGCCCGCCGCAAAGTCAGCGGCACCCGCGCGCTGGCCGCCGCCCTGCTGGCGGCGCTGGTGGCGGCGCTCGTCGCCGTGGCAGACACCTTCGTTTCCAACTGGGCCGACGGCAGTCTGTTGGCCGCCTGGATGGTGCTGTGGGCGGTGGGCTTCCTGGCCCTGGCGCTGTTCGCCGGTGCGACCCGTTCGGTGGCCGCCCGTGCCGTGAGCGGCTGGCGCGCGCTGGAGCGTCGCGCGGCGGCCGCCCGCGTCGACGCCCAGTTCCTGGCGACGGCTCGGCATGACCCGCGCGTGATGAACGACCTGCAGGCGGCCATCACCCGCAGCCAGTCGGCCGCGGACATGGCCCTGGCCTTCGTGGCGCCCACGGCGCAGGCCAAGCCGGTCTCCAGCGCCGAGAAGCCGCGCATGCCGACGCTCTACGAAGCCATGAAGCGCATGAACAGCGGCCGCTACTACTGATCGGCCGGCGGGCCGTCCGCATGAAAAAAGCCGCCCGAGGGCGCAATGCCAGTCAGATAAGCCATTGGGAGTCTGATGGGAGCTAAAAAGGGAACGTGTTGCACACGTTCCCTTTTTGCTTTGCGCCTGCTCGAAAACACCCTGACCCAAACCCTGCAACAAGCCCCCAA
>JASGDG010000386.1:0-17462 GCA_047607325.1 Xenophilus sp.
GGCCGCCGCGCTGCTGGCGCCCGCCGCCGCATCGGCGCAGGCCTGGCCCGCCAAGCCCATCAAGGTGGTCGTCAACTTCCCGCCCGGCGGCGCGGCCGACCAGCTGGCGCGCCTGGTCGGCCAGCCGCTGTCGGAGGCGCTGGGCCAGCCGGTGGTCATCGAGAACCGCGGCGGCGCCAACGGCAACATCGGCGGCGAGGCGGTGGCGCGCTCGGCGCCGGACGGCTACACGCTGCTGATGAGCAGCGGCGGCATGGTCTCGGTCAACCCGCACCTGTACCAGAAGATGCCCTTCGACCCGGCCAGGGACCTGGTGCCCGTGGCGGCGGCGGCGCGGGTGCTGGTCTACCTGGTCGAGCGGCCCGAGCTGCCGCCGAAGAACGTGCAGGAGTTCATCGCCTACCTGAAGGCGCGGCCGGGCAAGCTCTCGTACGGCTCGCCGGGCGTGGGCAGCTCGCCGCACCTGGCGGGCGAGATGTTCAAGTCGCAGACCGGCACCTTCGCCACGCACGTGCCCTACCGCGGCGCCGCGCCAGCGCTGCAGGACCTGCTGGCCGGCCAGATCGACTTCTACTTCGACCCCGGCATCGCGCTGCAGCAGGTCAAGGCCGGCAAGCTGCGGCTGCTGGCGGTGGGCAGCCCGAAGCGCTCGCCGCTCTTCCCCGACGTGCCGACGCTGGACGAGGCGGGCCTGAAGGGCTTCGACGCCGACACGGTGTTCGGCTTCTACGCGCCGGCCGCCACGCCGCAGCCGGTGGTCGCGAAACTCAATGCCGAGATCAACAAGGTGCTGGCGATACCGGCCGTGCAGGAGCGCATCGCGCAGCTCGGCGGCGAGGCGGCGCCGGGCACGCCGGAGGCCTTCCACGAGCGGGCGCTGGCCGATTCGCAGCGTTTCGGTGCCATCATCAAGGAGCGCAACATTCGCGCGGACTGACCCCAGCGGCATGCCCCGAACCATCACCTACACCACGCGCGTCGAATTCGGCGACTGCGACCCGGCCGGCATCGTCTGGTTTCCCAACTTCTTCGGCTGGATCGACGCCGCCTCGCGGCACTTCTTCACCGAGTGCGGCGTGCCGCGCTGGGAGGAGACGACGAAGACGCTGGGGGTGATCGGCACGCCGCTGGTGGACACCAAGGCGCGCTTCGTCAGCACGGCCAGCTACGGCGACACCCTGCACTTCGCCACCCGCGTGAGCGAGTGGCGCGACAAGAGCTTCGTGCAGGCCTACCGCGTCACGCGCGACGATCCGCAGGGCAAGACGCTGATCCTCGAATGCGAGGAGGTGCGCATCTTCGGCGGCAAGCAGCCCGACGGGCGGCTGCGCGCGCTGCCCATCCCGCCGGAGATCCGTTCACTGTGCGAATAGCCACGCGCCCGGCCGGCCGCGCACGCATCGCTACAGCACGAGCAGCGCCCGGAAGTCGTTGACGTTGGTGTTCGTCGGCCCGGTGACCAGCAGGTCGCCCAGCGCGTCGAACCAGCCGTAGGCGTCGTTGCGGTCGAGGAAGTCCGCCAGCTTGCAGCCCTGGGCCTGCGCACGCGCCAGGGTGTCGGGCGTGACGAAGGCGCCGGCGTTGTCCTCCACGCCGTCGATGCCGTCGGTGTCGGCCGCCAGGGCCCACACGTCCGGCTGGCCCATCAGCGCGCCGGCCAGGCCCATGCAGAACTCGCCGGCGCGCCCGCCCCGGCCTTTCGGCGTGCCCGGCGGGCGCTGGCGCACGGTCACCGTCGTCTCGCCGCCGGAGAGGATGACGCAGGGCCGCGCGAAAGGCTGCCCGCGCAGGGCCACGGCGCGCGCCAGGGCGCCGTGCACCTTGCCGACCTCGCGCGATTCGCCTTCCATCTCGTCACTGAGGATGTGCGCCGCGATGCCGGCGGCGCGCGCCGCCTCGGCCGCCGCCTCCAGCGACTGCTGCGGCGTGGCGATCAGGTGCGTGGCATGGCCGGCGAAGACGGCATCGCCCGGCTTGGGCGTTTCCAGTCCGCCGCTTTCGAGCCGCGCGCGCACGGCGGCGGGCACCTCGATGCCGTAGCGGTCGAGGATGGCCAGCGCGTCGGCGCAGGTGCTGGCGTCGGGCACCGTCGGGCCGCTGGCGATGACGGCCGGGTCGTCGCCCGGCACGTCGCTGATGGTGAGCGTGAGCACCTGCGCCGGCCCGCAGGCCGCCGCCAGCCGGCCGCCCTTGATGCGCGAGAGGTGCTTGCGCACGCAGTTCATCTCGCCGATGTGGGCGCCGGATTCGAGCAGCTGCCTGTTGATGCGCTGCTTGTCGGCCAGCGTCAGCCCTTCGGCCGGCAGCGTGAGCAGCGAGGAGCCGCCGCCCGAGATCAGGCACAGCACCAGGTCGTCGGCCGTCAGCCCCTCGGTCAGTGCCAGCATGCGCCCGGCCGCCTTCAGGCCGGCCTCGTCGGGCACCGGGTGGGCCGCCTCGACGATCTCGAGGCGCCGCGCCAGACCCTCGGGGCGCGGCGGGATGTGGTGGTAGCGGGTGACGACCAGGCCCGACAGCGGTGCCTCTTCCGGCCACAGCGCCTCCAGCGCCTGCGCCATCGAGCCACCCGCCTTGCCGGCGCCGAGCACCAGCGTGCGCCCCCTGGGCGGCGCGGGCAGGAAAGCGCCCATGTTCGCCAGCGGCAGCGCGCGGTGCACGGCGGCGCGGTAGAGGTGTTCGAGAAAGGCGCGCGGTTCGCGGCGCGCGTCCGGCGCCGGGCCGGGCGGGAATGCGATCATGTCCGTTGTCTCCATGGCATCACCCGAGTGTCCGATGAAAAGCCTCTTGATCCGCAACGCCGACTGCGTGGCCACCTTCGACGATGCGCGGCGCGAGCTGAAGGGCGCCTCGGTGCTGGTGCGCGGCCATCGCATCGAGGCCATCGGCCCGGCGGACGAACTGCCTCAGCAGGCCGACGAGGTGATCGACGCGCGCGGCCACCTGGTGCTGCCGGGGCTGGTCAACACGCACCACCACATGTACCAGTCGCTGACACGCGCCTTGCCGGCGACGCAGGACGCGGAACTCTTCGGCTGGCTGCGCGGGCTGTACCCGGTGTGGGCCGGCCTGACGCCCGAGATGGTGCGCGTCTCCACGCAGGTGGCGATGGCGGAGCTGCTGCTCTCGGGCTGCACCACCAGCAGCGACCACCTCTACCTCTACCCCAACGGCGTGCGGCTGGACGACAGCATCGAGGCCGCGCAGCAGATCGGCATGCGCTTCGTCGCCACGCGCGGGGCGATGAGCCTGGGGCAGTCGCAGGGTGGGCTGCCGCCGGACAGCCTGGTCGAGCGCGAGAGCGCGATCCTGGCCGACGCGCAGCGCCTCATCGAGCGCTGGCACGACGCCGCGCACGGCGCGATGGTCAACGTGGCGGTGGCGCCCTGCTCGCCCTTTTCCGTCAGCCGCGACCTGATGCGCGAGGCGGCGGCGCTGGCGCGCCACCACAAGGTGCGCCTGCACACCCACCTGGCCGAGAACGACCACGACATCGCCTTCACGCGCGAGAAGTTCAACTGCACCCCGGCCGAGTACGCGCAGGACCTGGGCTGGCTGGGCGAGGACGTGTGGCATGCCCACTGCGTCAAGCTGGACGAGACGGGCATCGGCCTGTTCGCCCGCACGCACACCGGCGTGGCGCACTGCCCGTGCAGCAACATGCGTCTGGGCTCGGGCATCGCGCCGGTGCGCAGGATGCTCGACGCCGGCGTGCCGGTGGGCCTGGGCGTGGACGGCAGCGCCAGCAACGACGGCGCGCACATGGTGGCCGAGGCGCGCCAGGCGCTGCTGCTGGCGCGCGTGCGGCGCGCGCTCGATGCCCCGGCGATCGGGCCTGATGGCCGTTGGCACTACGGCTGCGACCACGGCCCGGCCGAGATGACGGCCCGCGGCGCGCTGGCCGTCGCCACGCGCGGCGGCGCCGAGGTGCTGGGGCGCGCCGACATCGGCCACCTGGCGCCCGGCATGTGCGCCGACCTGGCGCTGTTCGACCTGCGCACCTTGGGCTTTGCGGGTGCTGCGGTGCACGATCCCGTCGCCAGCCTGCTGCTGTGCGCCAGCCCGCAGGCGGCCTGGACCGTGGTCAACGGCCGCGTCGTGGTGCGGGAGGGACGGCTGGCGATGCTGGAGCTGGAGCCGCTGGTCGAACGGCACAACCGGCTGGCGGTCGAATTGGCGAACGGCGTTCGCTGAGCACACGGCGGTTCGAAGTAGGGGCCGCGTGCCGAGGGCGTGGACAGGCCGGTGGTGCACGGGGGGATGGGAACACCAAGCCCTCCGCCGACCGCGGAACCGAAGCGCCGCCCCGCCCTCACCGGGGCTGGGGCCGGCCCACAGGGCCACACGCGCAGCGACCTTCGCCCAAAGCGCGCTCAGTTCGTCTTCGCCCCCTGCTCGAACCAGCGCCCGAGCAGCGCGCGCTCGGCGTCCGTGATCTGCGTCGCGTTGTTCAGCGGCATGGTCTTCGCCTGCACCGCCTGCTGGTAGACGCCCTGGGCGTGCAGTGCCACCTGGTCGGGCTGGTCCAGCCGCACGCCCTTCTGCTGCACGGCGGCGCCGTGGCACATGTAGCAGCGCTGCTCCAGCACCTTCTGCACTTCGGCATAGCTCACCGGCGCCGCCTTGGCGGCAGGCGGCAGCGCGGGCGCCGGCGCCGGCTGCATCCACACGATGGTCAGACCCAGCACCGCGACGCCGAACAGCGCGTAGCCCAGCGGGTTCCTCGCGTTGCCCAGCTTCCAGCGGTGGCGCACCACGAAGAACTGCCGGATCGCCGCGCCGCCCAGCATGATCAGCAGCAGCACGATCCAGTTGTACTTGTGCGTGTAGGTGAAGCTGTAGTGGTTGCTCAGCATCGCGAACAGCACCGGCAGCGTGAAGTAGGTGTTGTGCACGCTGCGCTGCTTGCCGCGCTGGCCGTGGACCGGGTCCACCGGCTTGCCCTCGCGCAGCGCCGCCACGCTCTTGCGCTGGCCGGGGATGATCCAGAAGAACACGTTGGCGCTCATCGTGGTGGCCATCATCGCGCCCACCAGCAGGAAGGCCGCGCGCCCGGCGAACCAGCGGCAGGCCAGCCAGGCCGCGAAGGCGATGAAGACCGCCACCAGCACGCCGACGATGGTGTCGCCGTTCCTGCGGCGGCCGAAGACCTGGCAGATGCCGTCGTACACCATCCAGAACACGACGAAGAAGGCCAGCGCCACGCCGATGGCGGCGCCGGGCTGCCAGTCCATCCTGCTCTTGTCGATGAGGTAGGTGCTGGCGTTCCACAGGTAGGACGCGGTGAACAGCGCGAAGCCGCTGATCCACGTCGAGTAGCTCTCCCAGAAGGACCAGTGCAGGTGCTCCGGGATCTTCTTCGGCGCCACCGCGTACTTCTGCAGGTTGTAGAAGCCGCCGCCGTGCACGGCCCACTGCTCGCCCCCCACGCCCTTGTCGATCGATTCCCCGTCCTTCGGCTTCTCGAGGCTGTTGTCCAGCATCACGAAATAGAAGGAGGCGCCGATCCAGGCGATCGCGGTGATGACGTGGACCCAGCGCAGCAGGAGGTTGGCCCAGTCGAGGTAGTAGCTTTCCATCGCTCAACTCTGTGGTTGTTCTCGTCTGCTCACCACCGCGGGCGCTGTGAGCAGGAAAAGCCGCGAACGAGGGGCATCGTGGGGATGCGTCCCGCTCCGCTGCGGCATGCTTTTGTTTGTGTGCTGAAGTGTATACAGTTTACCGCCCTGCCCCAAGCCGGCCGGCTGCTTGCGCGCGCCGGGTCAACCCGAGGCTGCTTCCCGTACCTGCAATAACTGTGCCGCCACCGCCACGGCGATGACCTCCGGCTCCTTGCCGGTGATGCCCGGCACGCCGATGGGGCAGGTGATGCGCGCCATCTCCGCTTCGCTGAAGCCGCGCGCGGCCAGCCGGCGGCGGAAGGTCGCCCACTTGGTCCGGCTGCCGATCAGGCCCACGTAGGGCAGGTCGCCGCGCGCGCGCAGGCGCCTGAGGCAGGCGACGACGATGTCCAGGTCCTCGGCGTGGCTGAAGCTCATGACGAGCACCTGCGAGCCGGGCGCCAGATCAGCCACCGCCGCCTGAACCGGGTCGCTGTGCTCGGCCTGCACCTGGGCCGGCGTGCTCGCGGGGAAGATGCTGTCGCGGCTGTCGATCCAGCGCACGCGGTAGGGCAGCCGGGCCAGCAGCTGCACGATGGCGGCGCCCACGTGGCCGCCGCCGAACAGCGCGACGGGAGCCAGAGGGTCGGTGAGTTCGGCGCGCAGCGCAGGGGCATCCTGCCCGCCGACGACGCGGTAGTCGAGGAACATCACGCCGCCGCAGCACTGCCCCAGGCCGGGGCCGAGCGGGCAGCGCACCGGCGTGCCACCGGCCGGCACGGCGGCATCGCCCAGCCCGGCCAGCAGCGCGCGCGCCTGCGCCACGGCCTGGAATTCGAGCTGCCCGCCGCCGATGGTGCCGGTGATGGCGTCGGGCCACACCGCCATCCAGGCGCCCGCCTCACGCGGCGTGGAGCCTTGCGTGGAGGCCACGCGCACCAGCACGCCGCGCGCCTGTGCCAGGCGCGCCAGCAGGTCGTCCAGGGCGCCCGCGGAAGCGCTCATCGCCGACGCCTCCAGTTGCGGGCCGGGCCGGCGCGGCGGGTATAACCCCCTGCATGACCCATTGCCGCGTCCCCGCGTTCCTTCACCCCGCCCTGCTGACCGCCGCGCTGTGCAGCGCCCTCTGGCTGGCTGGCTGCGGCAGCCCGGGCGGCCAGGTGCCGGGGCAGTTGTCCGACGCGGCGGGGCCGCGCACGGCGGCCGGCACGCCGTCCTCGTCCCGCGCCGCCAGCGCGATCGCCTACCGGCAGGACGCCGCCCGCCACGTCTACGCCCTCAACACCGGCCGCATCTATGCCGGCAAGCTGCCGCCGCTGCTGTACGCCGTCGGCACCCTGCAGGTGCACATCGACGAGCGCGGCCAGGTCCGCTCGCTGCACTGGCTGCGCGCGCCCACGCACGCGCCCGACGCCATCGCCGGCATCGAGCGGACCGTGCTGGCCGCCGCGCCCTACCCTGTCTCGCCGCGGCTGGGCGCGGTGGTCTGGACGGACACCTGGCTGTGGGATCGCAGCGGCCGCTTCCAGCTCGACACGCTGAGCGAGGGGCAGCTTCAGCAGTAGCCAGCCGAGGCCGGCGGCTGCGCGCGCCGGACTCAGGAGCCGCGGTAGGTCGAATAGCTCCACGGGCTCACCAGCAGCGGCACGTGGTAGTGCTGGTCGGTGCGGGCCACGCCGAAGTCCAGCGCCACGCGGTTCAGGAAGTTCGGCTCGGGCAGCCGCACGCCCCGCGCCTTGAAGTAGCCCGCCACGTCGAACACCAGCCGGTAGGTGCCCGCCTGGAGGCTCGCGTTGTCGTACAGCGGGCCGTCGCTGCGGCCGTCGGCGTTGAGCGTGAAGCGCTTCACCAGCGTGGCGCTGTCGCCCTCGGTGGTGTAGAGCGCGACTTCCATGCCGGCGGCCGGCGTGCCATGCATCGTGTCCAGGACGTGGGTGCTCAGGCCCATGGGGCGACTCCTTGAGGGGGGGTGATGGAGATCATCCAATACGGTCCACAAAAGTGTATACAGATTTTCTGCGGAGGACTATCATGAATTGAACCGCAATTTCCCACGGCCATCGCGCTTCGCCCTTTCTCTTCAACAAGCCACGCGCTCCTGCCCAGGATGGAAACGACCACCACGCGCTCCATCGTCGAGGCCCTGACCCGGGCCATCGTCGAGCATCGCCTGCAGCCGGGAAGCAAGCTGGCCGAGCAGAAGCTGGCGGACCACTTCGGCGTCTCGCGCACGCTGGTGAGGCAAGCTTTGTTCCAGCTTTCGCAGAACCGCCTGATCCGGCTGGAGCCGGCGCGCGGCGCCTTCGTGGCCGCGCCCTCGGCGGACGAGGCGCGCCAGGTCTTCGCGGTGCGCCGCATGCTCGAGGCGGAGATGGCGCGCGAGTTCGCGCGCCAGGTCACGCCGGCCAAGATCAAGGCGCTGCGCGAGCACGTGGCCCAGGAGAAGGCGGCCGTGGACGGCCAGGACGTCGAGGGCCGCACCGAGCTGTTGGGCGACTTCCACGTGCGCATGGCCGAGCTGATGGGCAACGCGGTGCTGGCGCAGTTGCTGGGCGAGCTGATCTCGCGCTGCGCGCTCATCACGCTGATGTACCAGAGCGCCAGCGCCGCCGAGCACTCCAACGACGAGCACGCCGACATCGTCAAGGCCCTGGCGGCCCGCGATGGCGAGCAGGCCGCCCGCCTGATGGCCGAGCACCTCCTGCACGTGGAGGCCCACCTCACCTTCGACCGCCAGGTGCCCACGAGCGACATATCGCTCGCGCTCTCCTGAAACCCACACCTCTCCCGAGAAAGCGACCTGCCATGACCGACGAGACAGATCCGCCCCCCCCCTACCCGCGCGACATGAAGGGCTACGGCCGCGACGTGCCGCATGCCCGGTGGCCCGGCGGCGCGCGCATCGCGGTGAACTTCGTCCTCAACTACGAGGAAGGCGGCGAGAACAACCCGCTGCACGGCGACGCGGCCACCGAGACCTTCCTCTCGGAGATGGTCACCGCGGCGGCCTACGAGAACCGCCACATGACCATGGAGTCGATGTACGAGTACGGCTCGCGCGCCGGCGTGTGGCGCATCCTGCGCGAGTTCGAGTCGCGCGGCCTGCCGATGACCATCTTCGCCGTCGGCATGGCGATCCAGCGCTACCCGGAACTGCTCGACGTCTTCATGAAGAACGGCTACGAGATCGCCAACCACGGCCTGCGCTGGATCCACTACCAGAACATCCCCGAGAGCTACGAGCGCCGCCACATGGAGCTGGCCACGCACGTGCTGCGCGACATGACCGGCGGCCAGTGGCCCCAGGGCTGGTACACCGGCCGCGACAGTCCCAACACGCGCCGCCTGGTGGTGGACCGCGGCGACTACGAGTACGACAGCGACTACTACGGCGACGACCTGCCCTTCTGGATGGAGGTCGAGAAGAGCGACGGCAGCAAGGCGCCGCACCTGGTGGTGCCCTACTCGCTGGACACCAACGACATGCGCTTCGTTCAGGCGCAGGGCTTCAACACCGGCGAGCACTTCTTCACCTACCTGCGCGACAGCTTCGACGCGCTCTACGCCGAGGGCGACACCGCGCCCAAGATGATGAGCGTCGGCATGCACTGCCGCCTGCTGGGCAAGCCGGGGCGCATCGGCGCGCTGCGGCGCTTCCTCGACCACATCCAGAAGCACGAGCGCGTGTGGATCTGCCGCCGCATCGACATTGCGCGCCACTGGAAGGCGACGCATCCCTTCCAATCCGGCACCAGGAACTGACATGGCCCTCACCATCGACCAGCTCAACCATGCCGCGCCGGCCGAGGCCCTGGCGCTGCTGGACGGCGTCTATGAGCACTCGCCCTGGGTGGCCGAGCGCGCGCTCGCCGCGCGGCCCTTCCGCACACTGGCGCATCTCAAGTACGCGATGGCGCAGGCCGTGTCCGGCGCGCCCGCCGGGCAGCAGCTGGCGCTGATCCGCGCCCACCCCGAACTGGCGGGCAAGGCGATGGAGACGCAGACGCTCACCGCCGAATCGACGAACGAGCAGGGCAAGGCCGGCCTGACGAACTGCACGCCCGGGGAACTGGCGCACATCCGCGCGCTCAACCAGGCCTACGGCGGGAAGTTCTGCTTCCCCTTCGTCCTGGCGGTGCGCGGACCGCGCGGCAACGGGCTCGCCAAGCAGGAGATCATCGCCACCTTCGAGCGCCGCCTGCACCACCACCCGGACTTCGAGCGCGCCGAGGCGCTGCGCAACATCCACCGCATCGCCGAGATCCGCCTGGACGACAAGTTCAGCGCCACGCCCACCCTGGGCAACGACATCTGGGACTGGCAGGAGCAGCTGGCCGCGCACACCGACCCGGGCTACGCCGAGCTGGGGCAGCTCACCGTGACCTACCTCACCGATGCGCACCGCGCCTGCGCCGCGCAGATCGCCGGCTGGATGCGCGAGAGTGGCTTCGACTCGGTGCTCATCGACGCGGTGGGCAACGTGGTGGGGCGTTACGAAGGCGCGACGCCCGATGCCAGGACCCTGCTCACCGGCAGCCACTACGACACCGTGCGCAACGGCGGCAAGTACGACGGGCGCCTGGGCATCTTCGTGCCGATGGCATGCGTGCGCGAGCTGAAGCGGCAGAACCGCCGCCTGCCCTTCGCCTTCGAGGTGGTGGGCTTCGCGGAGGAGGAAGGCCAGCGCTACAAGGCCACCTTCCTCGGCTCGGGCGCGCTGATCGGCCACTTCGACCGGAACTGGCTGGACCAGCAGGACGCCGACGGCGTGACCATGCGCGAGGCGATGCAGCACGCCGGTCTGAAGCCCGAGGACATCCCGAAGATCCAGCGCGACCCGGCGAAGTACCTGGGCTTCGTCGAAGTGCACATCGAGCAGGGCCCGGTGCTCAACGAGCTGGACATCCCGCTGGGCATCGTCACCTCCATCAACGGCGGCGTGCGCTACGTCGGCGAGGTGATCGGCATGGCCAGCCACGCCGGCACCACCCCCATGGACCGCCGCCGCGACGCCGCCTGCGCCGTGGCCGAGCTGATCCTCTTCGCCGAGCAGCGCGCCGGGCAGGACGCCGACTCGGTGGCCACCGTCGGCATGCTGCAAGTGCCCAACGGCTCCATCAACGTGGTGCCCGGCCACTGCAGGTTCAGCCTGGACATCCGCGCCCCCAGCGATGCGCAGCGCGACGCGGTGGCCGACGACGTGCTGGCCGCGCTGAAGGCCATCTGCGAGCGCCGCGGCCTGCGCTACACGCTGGAAGAGACGATGCGCGCCGCCGCCGCGCCCAGCGCGCCGGACTGGCAGGCGCGCTGGGAGAAGGCCGTCGACACGCTCGGCGTGCCGCTGTTCCGCATGCCCAGCGGCGCCGGCCACGACGCGATGAAGCTGCACGAGGTGATGCCGCAGGCCATGCTCTTCGTGCGCGGCATCAATGCCGGCATCAGCCACAACCCGCTCGAATCGAGCACCAACGACGACATGCAGTTGGCAGTCGAAGCCTTCCAGCGGCTCCTGGACAACCTCGCCGAGGAACAAACCCCATGACCGACTACGCCAAGCTCGACGCCTGGATCGACGCCCACTTCGACGAGGAAGTGAAATTCCTCCAGGAACTGGTGCGCGTGCCCACCGACACCCCTCCCGGCAACAACGCGCCGCACGCCGAGCGCACCGCCGAGCTGATCGCCGCCTGGGGCTTCGACGCCGAGAAGCACGCCGTGCCCGCGCAGGAGGTGAAGGACTACGGCCTCGAATCCATCACCAACCTGATCGTGCGCCGCCCGTACGGCAGCGGCGGCCGCACCGTCGCCCTGAACGCCCACGGCGACGTGGTGCCCCCCGGCGAGGGCTGGACGCACGACCCCTACGGCGGCCGGATCGAGGACGGCCAGCTCTACGGCCGCGCCGCGGCGGTGAGCAAGAGCGACTTCGCCAGCTTCACCTTCGCGGTGCGCGCGCTCGAAGCGGTGGCAAAGCCAAAGAAAGGCAGCGTCGAGCTGCACTTCACCTACGACGAGGAATTCGGCGGCATCCTGGGCCCGGGCTGGCTGCTGAAGAACCAGCTGACGAAGCCCGACCTGATGATCGCGGCCGGCTTCAGCTACGAGGTCGTCACCGCCCACAACGGCTGCCTGCAGATGGAGGTGACGGTGCACGGCCGGATGGCGCACGCCGCCATTCCCGCGACCGGCGTGGACGCGCTGCAGGGCGCGGTGCACCTCCTGAACGCGCTCTATGCGCAGAACACGCTCTACCGGCAGGTCGCCTCGAAGGTCGAGGGCATCAGCCACCCGTACCTCAACGTCGGACGCATCGAGGGCGGCACCAACACCAACGTGGTGCCCGGCAAGGTGGTGTTCAAGCTGGACCGCCGCATGATCCCCGAGGAGAACCCGGCCGAGGTGGAAGCATCGATCCGCGAGGTCATCGCCCAGGCGGCGGCGGAGTTCGAGACGCCGGCCGGCGGCATCGAGGTGGAGGTCCGGCGCATCCTGCTGGCCCACGCGATGCAGCCCCTGCCCGGCAACAAGCCGCTGGTCGAGGCGATCCAGAAGCACGGCGGCGAACTCTTCGGCCAGTCCATCCCGGCCATGGGCACGCCGCTGTACACCGACGTGCGGCTGTACGGCGAAGCCGGCATCCCGGGCGTGATCTACGGCGCCGGCCCGCGCACGGTGCTCGAATCGCACGCCAAGCGCAACGACGAGCGCCTCGATCTGGAAGACCTGCGCCGCGCCACCAAGGTGATCGCGCGCACGCTGGCCGACCTGCTGAGCTGAGGCGCGGGGGCGCCTGGAAGGCCCCCTCGGGGCCTCTGCGCTGCGGGGGTGAACCGGAACCGGCGCGCGTGAGAAAATCGGAGGTTTCCCTTCACGGGACCACAGGACACGCACACCATGGACGCAGAACAAATCAACCTCATCGGCACCACCCTGGAAGACCTGGGCACGCGCGCGGTCGACCTGCGGAGGTATCTTTGACTACGATGCCAAGGCCGAACGACTGAGGACCGTCAACGCCGCCCTGGAAGACCCGGCGGTCTGGAACGACCCGAAGAAAGCCCAGGAACTGGGCAAGGAAAAGAAGCAGCTCGACAGCGTGGTGCTGGTGCTCGACCGCCTGGGCAGCGAGCTGGCCGACAACACCGAGCTCTACGAGATGAGCAAGGAAGACGGCGACGAGGCCGGCCTGCAGGCCATCGCCGAGGACAGCGAGGGGCTGCGCCAGGAGATCGAGGCGCTGGAGTTCCGCCGCATGTTCAGCAACCCGGCCGACCCGAGCAACTGCTTCCTCGACATCCAGGCCGGCGCCGGCGGCACCGAGGCGCAGGACTGGGCCAGCATGCTGCTGCGCCAGTACCTCAAGTACGCCGAGCGCAAGGGCTTCAAGACCACGGTGGAAGACGAATCCCCGGGCGAGCAGGCCGGCATCAAGGGCGCCACCATCAAGGTCGAGGGCGAGTACGCCTACGGCCTGCTGCGCACCGAGACCGGCGTGCACCGCCTGGTGCGCAAGTCGCCCTTCGACTCGGCCGGCGGGCGCCACACCAGCTTCGCCTCGGTCTTCGTCTACCCCGAGATCGACGACTCGATCGAGATCGAGATCAACCCGGCCGACGTGCGCGTGGACACCTACCGCGCCAGCGGCGCCGGCGGCCAGCACATCAACAAGACCGACTCGGCCGTGCGCCTGACGCACATCCCGACCGGCATCGTGGTGCAGTGCCAGGACAGCCGCAGCCAGCACAGCAACCGCGACGTGGCCTGGAAGCGCCTGCGCTCGCGCCTGTACGACTTCGAGATGCGCAAGCAGATGGAGGCGCAGCAGAAGCTGGAGGACAGCAAGACCGACGTCGGCTGGGGCCACCAGATCCGCAGCTACGTGCTGGACCAGAGCCGCATCAAGGACCTGCGCACCAGCGTGGAGATCTCCAACACCCAGAAGGTGCTGGACGGCGACCTCGACGCCTTCATCGAGGCTTCGCTCAAGCAGGGCGTGTGAAGCCCGCCCCCGACAACCCCTAGGAGAAGCCCGATGCCGCTCTCTCGCGACGCCCAGACCCAGCCGGCGGCCATCCGCCGGGAGGACTACACGCCGCCGGCGTACTGGATCGACACCGTCGACCTGACCTTCGACCTCGACCCGGCCAAGACCCGCGTGCTCAACCGCATGCAGATGCGCCGCAACCCCGAGGTGCCGGTGCAGCCGCTGCGCCTTCATGGCGACGAGCTGAACCTGGCCCGCGTGCTGGTCAACGGCCAGGGCGCCTCCTTCCGCATGGAAGGCGGCCAGCTGGTGCTCGACGGCCTGCCCGACGCCTTCGAGCTGGAGCTCTTCACCACCTGCTGCCCGGCCAGGAACACCCAGCTGATGGGCCTGTTCGTCAGCCAGGACACCTTCTTCACCCAGTGCGAGGCCGAGGGCTTCCGCCGCATCACCTACTTCCTGGACCGCCCGGACGTGATGGCCAGCTACGCGGTGACGATCCGCGCGGACAAGGCCGCCTACCCGGTGCTGCTGTCCAACGGCAACCTGGTCGAGCACGGCGACCTGCCCGAGGGCCGGCACTTCGCGCGCTGGATCGATCCGTTCAAGAAGCCCAGCTACCTGTTCGCCCTGGTGGCCGGCAAGCTGGTGGCGCGCGAGCAGCGCGTCAAGGCGCGCAACGGCAGGGAACACCTGCTGCAGGTCTACGTGCGCGCCGGCGACCTCGACAAGACCGAGCACGCGATGAACTCGCTCGTGCACTCCATCGTGTGGGACGAGTCGCGCTTCGGCCTGGCGCTGGACCTGGACCGCTTCATGATCGTCGCCACCAGCGACTTCAACATGGGCGCCATGGAGAACAAGGGCCTGAACATCTTCAACACGAAGTACGTGCTGGCCAGCCAGGCGACCGCCACCGACGCCGACTACGCCAACATCGAGAGCGTGGTGGGCCACGAGTACTTCCACAACTGGACGGGCGACCGCGTCACCTGCCGCGACTGGTTCCAGCTCTCGCTCAAGGAGGGCCTCACCGTCTTCCGCGACCAGGAGTTCAGCATGGACCTGTGCGCCGACGCTTCGGCGCGCGCCGTCAAGCGCATCGAGGACGTGCGCGTGCTGCGCACCGCCCAGTTCCCCGAAGACGCCGGCCCGATGGCCCACCCGGTGCGGCCCGACAGCTACATCGAGATCAGCAACTTCTACACCGTCACCATCTACGAGAAGGGGGCGGAAGTGGTGCGCATGATGCAGACGCTGGTGGGCCGCGACGGCTTCGCGCGCGGCATGAGGCTGTATTTCCAGCGCCATGACGGCCAGGCCGTGACCTGCGACGACTTCGCCCAGGCCATCGCCGACGCCAACCCCGAGAGCCCCCTGGCCCGCCTGCTGCCGCAGTTCAAGCGCTGGTACGGCCAGTCCGGCACGCCGCGCGTGTCGGCGCGCGGCCACTACGACGCGGCGGCCCGCAGCTACACGCTGGAATTCAGCCAGAGCTGCCCGCCGACACCAGGCCAGAACGAGAAGCAGCCCTTCGTCATCCCCGTCAACCTGGGCCTGCTGGGCCCCGACGGGCAGGACCTGCCGCTGCAGCTGGACGACGGCAGCCCCGCCGTCGCCGGCACGCGCACCCTGGTGCTCACCGAGGCCTCGCAGCGCTTCACCTTCACCGGCCTCGACGCCGAGCCCGTGCCCTCCATCCTGCGCGGCTTCAGCGCGCCGGTGGTGCTCGACTTCGACGACGGCGACGCCCAGCTGCTGGCCCTGCTGGCGCACGACAGCGACCCCTTCAACCGCTGGGAAGCCGGCCAGCGCCTGGCGCTGCGCGCCGCGCTGGCGGCCATCGAGGGCACCCCCGTGCCCGGCACGCCGGTGCTCGGCGAGCCCTTCGTCGAAGCCATGCGCCAGGTGCTGCGCCACCCCGCGCTGGACGCCGCCTTCAAGGATCTGGTGCTCACGCTGCCCTCGGAAACCTACATCGCCGAGCAGCTCGACGTGGTCGACCCGCCGCGCGTGCACGCGGTGCGCGAGGCCATGCGCACGCAACTGGCCACCGCGCTGGCGCCCGACTGGGCCTGGGCCTACGAGGAGCACAAGGACACCGGCGCCTACCGGCCCGACCCGGCGTCCGCCGGCCGCCGGGCGCTGGCGGGCCTGGCGCTCACGCACCTGTGCATCGCCGCGCGCGAGTCGGGCGACACCGTCTGGCCCGGCAAGACGCTGCAGCGCTTCAAGGACGCCGGCAACATGACCGACCGCTTCAACGCCCTCTCGGCGCTGGTGGTCTCGGGCCATGCGCTGGCCCAGCAGGCGCTGGCGCGCTTCCACGCCCTGTTCAAGGACGAGGCCCTGGTCATCGACAAGTGGTTCGCCCTGCAGGCCGGCGCGCCCGACCGCGGCGGCGACGTGCTGCCGCTGGTCAAGCAGCTGATGAAGCACCCGGACTTCTCCATCCGCAACCCGAACCGCGCGCGCAGCGTGATCTTCAGCTACTGCAGCGCCAACCCCGGCGCCTTCCACCGCCCCGACGCCGCCGGCTACGTGTGGTGGAGCGAGCGCGTGATCGAGCTGGACGCCATCAACCCGCAGGTGGCGGCCCGCCTGGCGCGCGCCATGGACCGCTGGAGCAAGCTGGCCGAACCCTACCGCAGCGCCGCGCGCGAGGCCATCGCCCGCGTGGCCGCCAAGCCGGAGCTGAGCAAGGACACCCTCGAGGTCGTCACGCGCGCGCTCTCGAACTGACCCACCGCCGAAGGAGCGAACCGCATGGCCACCCGAGTTTCCCTCACCCGCTACCTCGTCGAACAACAGCGCGTCGACGGGCTCATCCCCTCCCAGCTGCGCCTGCTGCTCGAAGTGGTGGCGCGCGCCTGCAAGCACATCAGCTTCGCCGTCAACAAGGGCGCGCTGGGCGGCGTGCTCGGCTCGGCCGGGAGCGAGAACGTGCAGGGCGAGGTGCAGAAGAAGCTGGACATCATCGCCAACGAGGTGCTGATCGAGGCCAACGAGTGGGGCGGCCACCTCGCCGCCATGGCCAGCGAGGAGATGGACAGCATCTACGTGGTGCCCAACCGCTACCCGCAAGGCGAGTACCTGCTTCTGTTCGACCCGCTCGACGGTTCCAGCAATATCGACGTCAACGTCAGCATCGGCACCATCTTCAGCGTGCTCAGAAAGCCCGATGCCCATCCCGGCGTGCAGGAGTCCGACTTCCTCCAGCCCGGCGCCAGGCAGGTGGCGGCCGGCTACTGCGTTTACGGCCCGCAGACCACGCTGGTGCTGACCGTGGGCGACGGCGTGGCCATGTTCACCCTCGACCGCGAGCAGGGCAGCTTCGTGCTGACGCAGGAGAACGTGCAGATCCCGGCCGACACCAGGGAATTCGCCATCAACATGAGCAACGTGCGCCACTGGGACGCCCCGGTGAAGCGCTACATCGACGAGTGCCTGGCCGGCCAGGAGGGCCCGCGCGGCAAGGACTTCAACATGCGCTGGATCGCCAGCATGGTGGCCGACGTGCACCGCATCCTCACCCGCGGCGGCATCTTCATGTACCCCTGGGACCAGCGCGAGCCCGACAAGCCCGGCAAGCTGCGCCTGATGTACGAGGCCAACCCGATGGCCTGGCTGGTCGAGCAGGCCGGCGGCGCCGCCACCAACGGCCGCGAGCGCATCCTCGACCTGCAGCCCGCCAAGCTGCACGAGCGCGTGGCCGTGTTCCTGGGCTCGAAGAACGAGGTCGAGCGCGTCACCGGCTACCACGCCGGTTCTGCCGCATGATTCGCCCGCTATAATTGCCGGCTTCGCCGGAGTAGCTCAGTCGGTAGAGCAGCTCATTCGTAATGAGAAGGTCGGGGGTTCGATTCCTCTCTCCGGCACCA
>JASGDG010000387.1:0-3265 GCA_047607325.1 Xenophilus sp.
ACGCCGGCGCGTCGCGCTCGGCATCCGGCACGGCGCCCCGGCCCGGCCGGAGCGCCGGCGGCGCGGCTTCGGGGGCAAGGGCGGCCTGCATCATGGGACGTTCATCGTGCCCCCGGCGGCCGCGGCCGGCTTTGACCTGCGTCAATCCAGCGGCAGACGGGCCGTCAACAACCCCACGCGGCGCGGCAGCTTGCATGCCGGGCTTCGGCGGCGCGGGTACAAACGAAGCACCGAAGGGAGGGCCCGCCCCTGCCCCGGACAGGTTCTGAACGAGAAGGAGAAACCGAATGAAGATCCTCATCGCCGTCGACGGCAGCCTCTTCACCCGCAAGGCCATCGATTACCTGGCGGCCCACCGCAGCATGTTCGTGGAAGGCAACGAACTGGTGGTGCTCAACGTGTGCGCCGGCATTCCCGGGCACGTGGCGCGCCACATCGCCAAAAGCACGCTGGACGACTACTACGCCGAGGAATCGGCCAAGGTGCTCGATCCGGTCAGGGCCATCCTCGACGGCCACGGCATCGACAGCTACCAGGTCCTGGCGCGGCATGGCCGCACGGCGGAGGAGATCGTGCATGCGGCCAGGGAGGCCGGGGCCGGCCTCATCGTCATGGGCACCCACGGCCACGGCACCATCGGCCGGGCGCTGATGGGCTCGGTGGCGACCAAGGTGATCGCCGAGGCCGAGATCGCGGTTCTGCTGGTGCAGTGAGCCCGGAGGCCGGCGCGGCCCCTAGCCGAACAAACCCTTGTACTGCCCCCGCAGCAGCGCCTTCTGCACCTTGCCCATGGTGTTGCGCGGCAACTCCTCGACGACGAAGCAGCGCTTGGGGATCTTGAAGTTGGCCAGCTTGCTCTTGAGTTCGGCCACAATGGCATCGGCATCCAGCGAGGCGCCGACCTTGGGCACCACCACGGCGATGCCCACTTCGCCGAAGTCGGGATGCGGCACGCCCACCAGCGCGCTCTCGGCCACGCCGGCCATCTCGTTGATGTAGCCCTCGATTTCGGCCGGGTAGACGTTGTAGCCGCCGCTGATGATCAGGTCCTTGCTGCGCCCGACGATGGTGACGTAGCCCAGGCCGTCCACCTTGCCCACGTCGCCGGTCTTGAACCAGCCGTCGGCGGTGAATTCCTCCTTCGTCTTCTCGGGCATGCGCCAGTAGCCGGCGAACACGTTGGGGCCGCTGACCTCGATGTTGCCGATCTCGTCTGTGGGGCAATCCTTGCCGGCGTCGTCTCGCACGCGCAGGCCCACGCCCGGCAGCGGAAAGCCCACCGTGCCGCCGCGCCGCGCGCCCTGCACCGAGGTGTAGGGGTTGGAGGTGAGCATGATGGTCTCGCTCATGCCGTAGCGCTCCAGGATGGTGTGGCCGGTGCGCGCCTGCCACTCGCCGAAGGTCTCGATCAGCAGCGGCGCCGAGCCGGAGATGAACAGGCGCATGTCCTCGCATTGCTTGTGCGTGAGCGTGGGCTCGGCCAGCATGCGCACGTACAGCGTGGGCACGCCCATGAACACGGTCGCGTCCGGCAGGCGGGCGATGACGCGCTTCGGGTCGAACTTCGCGAACCAGATCATCCTGCTGCCGTTGAGCAGCGCGCCGTGGATGGCGACGAACAGGCCGTGCACGTGGAAGATGGGCAGCGCATGCAGCAGCACGTCGCCGTGGGTCCAGCCCCAGTAGTCCCTGAGCACCTCGGCGTTGGACAGCAGGTTGCGGTGCGTCAGCATCGCGCCCTTGCTGCGGCCGGTGGTGCCGCTGGTGTAGAGGATGGCGGCCAGGTCGTCCGGCTGCCTGACGGCGACGCGGTGCTCGTCGCTGCACTGCGCGGCCAGCGCCAGCAGCGTGCCGGTGCGGTCGTCGTCCAGGGTGAAGACGTGCCGGGTCTTCGCCTTCTGCGCGATCGGGCCGACCCAGGGCGCGTTGGCGCTGGTGCACACCACCACCTCGGGCTCGGCATTGCCGATGAAGTATTCGATCTCCGCGCGCTGGTAGGCCGTGTTCAGCGGCAGGAAGACGTAGCCCGCCCGCAGCGTGGCCAGGTACAAAAGCATGGCCTCGACGGACTTCTCCACCTGCACCGCGATGCGGGCGCCCTCCTTGAGCCCGAGGGCGGCCAGCAGGTTGGCGATCATGGCGCTGGCGCGGTCCAGGTCGCGCCAGGAATAGGCCAGGCCGTCGTCGGTCTCCACGGCGATGGCGTCCAGGTCGTGCGGGAAGGCCGCGCGCAGGGCGGCGAAAAGGTTGGCGTTGGCGGCGGTCGGGCTCATGGTGTCGATGCTAAATGGCAGGCCGGGTTCTACTCCAGTTTCACATCCGCGGCCTTGACGACGCCGGCCCAGCGGCGGACTTCGCTGCTGACGAACCGGCCGTAGGCCGGGCCGGTCAGGTCCGGAACCTCCGAGCCGTTGCTGGCCCACTGGGCACGCAGATCGTCGGCGGCCATGGACTTGCGCACGACCTCGGTGACGCGCGCCACCACCTCGGCCGGCGTGCCCTTGGGCGCCCACAGGCCGTACCAGGTGCCGACGGTGTAGTCGGGCAGCCCCACCTCGGCGGCACAGGGAACATCCGGGAAGGCGGGGTTGCGCTTGCTGCCAGCCATCATCAGCGCCTTGATGCGCCCGGCCTTGATGTGCTGCGACGACGAGCCCAGGCCGTCGAAGCCGCAGTCCACGTTGCCGGCGATCAGGTCCTGCAGCATCGGGCCGGCGCCGCGGTAGGGAATGTGGGTGATGAAGGTGCCCGTCTGCAGCTTGAACAGCTCGCCCGCCAGGTGGTGCGAGGTGCCGGCGCCGGCGCTGGCGTAGTTGAGCTTGCCGGGGTTGGCCTTGGCGTAGGCGACGAACGCCTGCAGCGTGTTCTGCGGCACCCGGCGCGGATTGACCACCACCACCTGCGGCGCATTGGCCAGCAGCATGATGGGGATGAAGTCCTTCTCGATGTCGTAGTCCAGCCTGGGGTAGATGGCGGGCGCGATGGCGTGGTGCACCGCACCCATGAAGAGCGTGTAGCCGTCGGGGTGCGCCTTGGCCGCGATGCTGGCGCCCACCGTGCCGCCGGCGCCGCCGCGGTTGTCGATCACCAGCGTCTGGCCCGCGGCCTTGGAGAACTGGACCCCGAGCGGCCGCGCGAAGGCGTCGGTGCCGCCGCCGGCCGGAAAGGGCACCACCAGCGTCACCGGCTTGGCGGGCCAGTCGGTGGCGGCGCGGGCGCCGCCGCAGGCCAGGGCCGCGCCGGCGGCGGCCAGCCGCAGCACGTC
>JASGDG010000388.1:0-5806 GCA_047607325.1 Xenophilus sp.
CCTCGCGCTCGAAGCGCAGCACCTCGCCGACCAGGGCGGGCGCGATGCGCGCCAGCACCTCGGCCGGGCCGGCGCCGGGCCACCATTCGCGCACGGCGGCCGGCGGCGTGCGCAGTCCGTCGGCCGGGCGCACCGTCAGGTTCAGGCCGATGCCGATGACCACCTGGCGCGCGGCAGCGCCCGGGACGCCGGACGTCTCGATGAGGATGCCGCCGAGCTTGCGGTCCTGGCGCCACAGGTCGTTGGGCCACTTCAGCCGCAGGTCCGCCGCGCCGTCCGGGTCCAGCGACTCGGCCACGCCCACGCCCACGGCCAGCGAGAGGCCGGACCAGCCGGCCGGCGCCAGCGGCAGGGCCAGCGAGAAGGTGAGCGAGTCGCCCGGCGCGCTGTCCCAGCCGCGCCCGACACGCCCGCGCCCCGCCGTCTGATGGCCGGCGACCAGCAGCACGGGCGCGGCGTCGCCGGCGCGCGCGCGGCGCATGAGTTCGGTGTTGGTGGAGTCGATCTCGTCCACCTGCTGCACGGCCAGGTCCGGCAGCAGGCCGGCCAGGGCGGCGGACAGCGCGGCCGTGGCGTTCATCCGGCCCTGGCCTTGTCTTTCTTCTTGGCGTCCTTCTTTTTCTTCTTGCCGTCCTTGGCCTTCTTGTCCTTCTTCTTCTTTTTCTGCTTCTTCTTCTCGCCGTCGTCGTCCTTGGGCGCGAGCAGCGTGCCGCGGCAGGTGGCGGCGCCGCACCAGCAGGGGAAGTCGGCCAGCAGCTGGGGCGTGTACGGCTCGTCGATGACCAGGCCGTAGTCGTAGTTCAGTTCCTCGCCGGGCTCGATGTCGCGCAGCGCCTTGATGAACACGCGCCCGCCGTCCTCGTCGGCGATGCAGTTCGGCTCGCACGAGTGGTTGATCCAGCGCGCGGCGTTGCCCTTGACGCCGCCGTCGATCACGCGCTTGTCATCAATGTGGAAGTAGAAGGTGTGGTTGGGCTGCGCCGGGTCGTGCGGGTGGCGGCGCAGCGCCTCCTTCCAGCTGATCACCTCGCCCACGTACTCGATGATGCACTCGCCCTCGGCGAGAGGCTGGCGCGCGAACACGCCGTTGCCGTGCACGGCCGAGCGGCGCGTCTGGATGCGCCGGCCGGCGCCGGCCGCGGGGCGGGAGGGCGAAGCCGAGGGCGGAATGGGGGATTTGGTGGGCATCGCCGAGTTCTGATAGCTTGAATAGGCACCTGCGCGCATGCACGCACGCAGGCGTACGCATGTGCGTGCACACGCGCGAGAGGCGCGAGTATAGAGAGAGACCCCTGATGACGAAGACTTTGGTGATTGCGGAAAAGCCGTCGGTGGCGCAGGACATCGTGCGCGCCCTCACCCCGGTGAGCGGCAAGTTCGACAAGCACGACGAGCATTTCGAGAACGCGCAGTACGTGGTGACCAGCGCCGTGGGCCACCTGGTGGAGATCCAGGCGCCGGAGCAGTACGACGTGAAGCGCGGCAAGTGGAGCTTCGCGCACCTGCCGGTGATTCCGCCGCACTTCGACCTGAAGCCGGTGGACAAGACCAGGACGCGCCTGAACGCGGTGGTCAAGCAGGCCAGGCGCAAGGACGTGACCGAGCTGGTGAACGCCTGCGACGCGGGGCGCGAGGGCGAGCTGATCTTCCGCCTGATCGAGCAGTACGCCGGCGGCGCCAAGCCGCTGGGCAAGCCGGTCCGGCGCCTGTGGCTGCAGTCGATGACGCCGCAGGCGATCCGCGACGGCTTCGACGCACTGCGCAGCGAGCAGCAGATGCAGGGCCTGGCCGACGCGGCGCGCTCGCGCTCGGAGGCCGACTGGCTGGTGGGCATCAACGGCACGCGGGCGATGACGGCCTTCAACTCGCGCGACGGCGGCTTCTTCCTGACCACCGTGGGCCGGGTGCAGACGCCGACGCTGTCGATCGTGGTGGAGCGCGAGGAGCAGATCCGCAAGTTCGTCAGCCGCGACTACTGGGAGATCCACGGCAGCTTCCTGGCCGAGGCCGGCAGCTACCCCGGCAAGTGGTTCGACCCGGCCTGGAAGAAGGCCAACGCGCCGCTGCTGCCCAGCGGCGAGCCGGACCCGGAGCAGCGCGCCGACCGCGTGTGGAGCGAGGCACAGGCGCGCGCCATCGCCGACGCGGCGCGCGGCCGGCCGGCCACCGTCACGGAAGAGAGCAAGCCCACCACGCAGGCCAGCCCGCTCCTGTTCGACCTGACCTCGCTGCAGCGCGAGGCCAACAGCCGCTTCGGCTTCAGCGCCAAGACCACGCTGGCGCTGGCGCAGTCGCTCTATGAGCGGCACAAGGCGCTGACCTACCCGCGGACGGATTCGCGCGCGCTGCCCGAGGACTACCTGCCGGTGGTCAGGCAGACGATGGGCATGCTGGCCGCCAGCGGCATGCGGCACCTGGCGCCCTTCGCGCAGCAAGCCATCGACGGCAGCTACGTCAAGCCGAGCAAGCGCGTGTTCGACAACGCCAAGGTGTCGGACCACTTCGCCATCATCCCGACGCTGCAGGCGCCCAGCGGCCTCTCGGACGCCGAGCAGAAGCTGTACGACTTCGTGGTGCGGCGCTTCCTCTCGGTGTTCTTCCCGAGCGCGGAATTCCAGGTGACGACGCGCATCAGCACGGTGGAACGCGAGGGCAGGAAGTACGCCTTCCGCTCCGACGGCAAGGTGCTGGTCAAGCCGGGCTGGATGGCGATCTACGGCAAGGAGGCCGTGAGCGAGGACGACGAGAAGGACGGCAAGAACCTGGTGCCGGTGAAGCCGGGCGAGCAGGTGCTGGCCGAGTCCGTCGAGCCCAAGGGCCTGCGCACGCGCCCGCCGGCGCGCTATTCCGAAGCCACGCTGCTGGGCGCGATGGAAGGCGCCGGCAAGTGGGTCGAGGACGACGAGCTGCGCGAGGCGATGCAGGAGAAAGGCCTGGGCACGCCGGCCACGCGCGCCGCCATCCTCGAAGGGCTGCTGACCGAGAAGTACATGCTGCGCGAGGGCCGCGAGCTGATCCCCACCGCCAAGGCCTTCCAGCTGATGACGCTGCTGCGCGGGCTGCAAGTGGAGGAACTGTCCAAGCCCGAGCTGACCGGCGAATGGGAATACAAGCTCGCGCAGATGGAGAAGGGCCAGCTCAGCCGCGCCGCCTTCATGCGCGAGATCGCCGAGATGACGCAGCACATCGTCAAGAAGGCCAAGGAGTACGACCGCGACACCGTGCCCGGCGACTACGCGACGCTGGCGGCGCCCTGCCCCAACTGCGGCGGCATCGTGAAGGAGAACTACCGCCGCTACGCCTGCGTTGGCAAGAGCGCGAATTCGTCAATCGCCGGCAAAGCCGGCGAGGGCACGGACGCCTGCGGCTTCTCGTTCACCAAGTCGCCGGCCGGCCGCACCTTCGAGATCGCCGAGGCGGAGCAGCTGGTGGCCACCAAGCGCATCGGCCCGCTGGAGGGCTTCCGCTCCAAGGCCGGCTGGCCCTTCGTGGCCGAGATCGACCTGGCCTGGAGCGAGGAAGACAAGAACTACAAGCTCGAGTTCGACTTCGGCGACGACAAGGACGACCCGGCCGCCACCGGCGAGATCATCGACTTCGGCGGCCAGACGAACTTCGGCCGCTGCCCCAAGTGCGGCGGCGGCGTGTACGAGCTGGGCGCCAACTACGTGTGCGAGCACTCGGTGCCCACGCCGAAGCAGGCCACGCCGAGCTGCGACTTCAAGACCGGCAAGGTGATCCTGCAGCAGCCGGTGGACGAGGCGCAGATCCGCAAGTTGCTGGCCGAGGGCAAGACCGACCTGCTCGACAAGTTCGTCAGCATGCGCACGCGGCGCGCCTTCAAGGCCTTCCTGGCGTGGAACAAGGACGAGGGCAAGGTGACTTTCGAGTTCGAGCCGCGCGAATCGAAGTTCCCGCCGCGCAAGAGCTTCGCCCGCGCCGCGCCGGCCTCGGCGAAGAAGGCGCCGGCCAGGAAGACCGCCGCCGCGAAGGCCCCGGCCGCGAAGAAGGCGGCCGCCCCCAAGGCGGGCAACCTCACGCCCAGCCCCGCGCTGGCGGCGGTGATCGGCGGGGAACCCGTGGGCCGCGGCGAGGTCATGAAGAAGCTGTGGGACTACATCAAGGCCCACGGTTTGCAGGACCCGGCCGACAAGCGCACCATCCAGGCCGATGCCAAACTCAAGGCCGTGTTCGGCAAGGACCAGGTCGGCATGTTCGAACTCGCGGGCATTGCCGGCAAACATCTGATGAAAAAGGACACCTGATCATGAGCTTCATCCTCGAAAGCCCCGACATCGCCGCCGACGGCACCATCGACCCGCGCTTCGAGTTCGACGGCTTCGGCTGCAGCGGCGAGAACAAGTCGCCCGCGCTGAAGTGGAGCGGCGCGCCGGCCGGCACCAAGAGCTTCGCCGTCAGCGTGTACGACCCGGACGCCCCCACCGGCTCCGGCTTCTGGCACTGGATGGTGGTGGACATTCCCGCCGGCGTGACCGGGCTGCAGGCCGATGCCGGCGCCGCCGGCGGCGCGAAGCTGCCGGCCGGCGCCTCGCACATCCGCATCGACTACGGCGTGTCGGCCTTCGGCGGCGTGTGCCCGCCGCCGGGCGACACGCCGCACCGCTACATCTTCACCGTCTATGCGCTGGGCGTCGAGAAGCTGGAGCTGCCGCCCGACCCCACCGCCGCGCTGGCCGGCTTCATGATCCACGCCAACCTGCTGGGCCAGGCCAGCTTCACGGCCCGCTATGGGAGGCCGGCGGCATGAGCGCCGCACGGCCGCTCCGAAGGCGCTCGCACCCGCAGTCCGAAGGACGGAGGGTCGTCCAGTGAGCGCCGCACGACCATCCGAAGGCGGCCGCGCTGCGGGGGAGGGTCCGCCGGTGCACGTCCTGCGGACGGTGGCCGCCCTGTGCGCACTGGGCCTGGCGGCCCTGGTCTCGGCCTGCGCCAGCCACGGCGGCAGCGGCGATGATGCTTCGTCCGCCGCCGCGCACGGCAGCGTGGAGGTCTTCGGCACCATCGATGCCGGGGTCAGCAGCGTGAAGAGCAAGTCGGGACGCTGAACGCGCCCGGCGCGAGCGGCGCTCACTCCTGGCCGGCGCGCTCGCGCATCACCTCCACCACGCGCGCGACCGGGCCGTCCTGCGCCTCCTGCGCACGGTGGCCGATCACCAGGTGCCGCACCAGCCGCGGCGCCAGCGGCAGCACGCGCACGCGCGAGCCGGCCGGCTCCGCATGGTCCTGCCGCAGCGGCAGCACGGCGGCGCCGTAGCCGGCCTCCACCAGCGCGCGCATGGCGACGTCGTAGTTGTGCTCGATGCGCGCCCGCGGCGAGAAGCCGGCGCGGCCGAACCATTCGAGCGTGAGCGTCTGCATGCGGGTGCCCGGCTCGTTCATGACCAGCGGGCGCTGCGCCAGCCAGGCCGGCGTGGCGCGTTTGGGCAGCGCCGGCCACGCGGCCGGCACCAGCGCGCGCATCTCGTGCCGCACCCAGGGGATGAAGCGCACGCCCGGCAGCGCCGGCTGCGGCAGGGCGACCACGGCCACGTCCACCGTGCCGGCCACCAGGCCCTGCGCGGAATCGACGGAGCCGACGAACATCGGCGACAGCTCGATGCCGGGATAGCGCCGCGACAGCGTCTCGAACACCGGCGGCAGCAGGTCGACCACCACGCTGGTGGTGGAGACGCCGATGCGCACGCGCCCTTCCAGCCCCGCATGGCGGCGCCGCGCCGCCTCCACCGCCTCGTCGGCGTCGCGCAGCAGGCGGCGGCCGCGCTCCACCAGCTCGGCGCCGGCCGGC
>JASGDG010000389.1:0-8432 GCA_047607325.1 Xenophilus sp.
CGTGCTGAAGCCGCTGCGCGCCGACTTCCCCGGCCTGAAGATCGTCTTCGAGCACCTGACGACGAAAGAGGGCGCCCACTACGTGCGCGACGAAGGCGGCGACGTGACGGCCGCCACCATCACCGCGCACCACCTGCTCTACAACCGCAACGCCCTCTTCACCGGCGGCATTCGCCCGCACCACTACTGCCTGCCGGTGCTCAAGCGCGAGGTGCACCGCCTGGCGCTGGTGGAGGCCGCCACCAGCGGCAGCCCGCGCTTCTTCCTCGGCACCGACAGCGCGCCGCACCCGGTGCACCTGAAGGAGCACGCGCTCGGCTGCGCCGGCTGCTACACCGCGCTCACCGCCATCGAGCTGTACGCCGAGGCCTTCGACGCCGCCGGCGCGCTCGACCGGCTGGAAGGCTTCGCCAGCTTCCACGGCCCCGACTTCTACGGCCTGCCGCGCAATGCGGACACCATCACGCTCGAACGCGAGGCGTGGACGGTGCCGGAGACGGTGCCCTTCGGCGAGGCGGCGCTCAAGCCGTTGCGGGGCGGTGAAGCGATGCGCTGGCGCTTGGTGTGAAGCGAGTAAGGGGGAAGGACATGAATGCAGGTGCAGCGCTGTTTGTGGATGCCGATAACATCGCCGCCGCCCTGGTGGAGAAGGCGGTTCGGCATCTCCTCAAAGCCTATGACGCAGTGCCTTTGCGCCGCGCTCATGGCGGACACGAGAAGCTTGCCGGCATGAAGGACGTGCTACGCGCCTTCGGATTTCGCGCGTTTGTCAACCATGGCAGAGGCACCACTGACATCGGCTTGGCGGTCGACTGCATGGACTTGATGCATGGCGGGCGCTTGCCGCCGGTGGTGGCTCTGGCCTCCAGCGATGCCGACTTTGCCGCCCTGGCGATCCGTCTGCGCGAATCGGGTTGCCGAGTTCTGTGTTTCGCCCATCGCGCTGCAGCCGATGAAGAAGCACTCGTGCGCAACTATGACCAGGTCCTGTTCGACGATGCATTCGGCCTATCGGAAGTGACGGGCCAGGTGATGCGGATGGCTTCCGCACCTTTGACGCCTTCCGCGCCGGCCAAGCCACCGGCCGCGCCGAAGCCGGCCGCACCCGCGAACGCCGATGGAGAGGACTTCGTGCGCCGCGTTCTGGCGATGCTCCCGGACTGGCTGCCGAACACGGTGCGGCAACTGAACCAGTTGGGAACGCCAGTGCAGGAGGCCGGCGTCAAGCGGGGATCCAAGCCCCTGCACGACCTGTTTCGCCAGCATCCGGACTATTTCAGGGTGCTGCCGTCGTCGGGGCCGGCCAAGCAGGTCAAGCTGCTCCAGCGCCCCTCCCCGAAGTGAGCGGGTGAGTCCATGCCGCTGGCCGTGGATTGGTCCGCGCCGTGGATGCAGCCCTGGCGTGGTCTGACACCGCTGCCGGCTGGCGAGCGAGGGCCGGTGGCTGTCCTGCTTGGACAGCTGACAGCCTCGCGGACGAACGGGCCTGCCTTCGTGCCGCATCGGGCGCTGCCGCCCTCCGAACCCTACGAATCCTTCATCCACCGCACCGCCACCATCCCCACTCGCGACAACCTGCACGACTTCTTCAACGGCCTGGTGTGGCTGGCCTTCCCGCAGGCCAAGCGGCGCCTGAACGAACTGCAGGCGGCGGAGATCGCGCGCCGCGGCGTCGGCCCCACGCGCGGGCCGCTGCGCGACGCGCTGACGCTGTTCGACGAGCACGGCGCAGTGCTCGACGCGCCGCCCGCCCTGTGGCACGCGCTGCGGGCGCGCGACTGGCGCCGGCTGTTCCTCGACCTGCGCCCGCTCTGGTCGGGGGCGCGCGTGCGGGTCTTCGGCCATGCGCTGCTGGAGAAACTGCTGGCCGGGCAGAAGTCGGCCACGGCGCACGTGCTGCTGGGTCCCGACGCGGGCGACCCTTCCATCGCGCCCGGGGACGCGGCCATCGCCGCCGCGCTCGATCCGCAGCGCCTGGCGGGCAAGCCCTTCACGCCGCTGCCGGTGGCCGGCATTCCCGGATGGCACCCGGGGAATTGCGAACCCGCCTTCTATGATGACGCGGAGGTCTTCCGGCCCCGCCGCCCGCTTGAAGCGGACCGACCGGCCCCCAACTGAGCGGCGTTTCCCTTCTTCCCCACGGAGAGATCGACTTGAAGCGCATTCTTCTGTTCGTCCTGACCAACGTGCTGGTGGTCGCCGTGCTCGGCGTCGTCGCCAGCCTGCTGGGCGTCAACCGCTACCTCACGGCCAACGGCCTGAACCTGGGCGCGCTGCTGGGCTTCGCGCTCGTCATGGGCTTCGGCGGCGCGATCATCTCGCTGCTGCTGTCCAAGACCATGGCCAAGATGGGGGCCGGCGTGCGCCTCATCAACGAGCCGCAGTCGCCCGACGAGGCGTGGATCGTCGCCACCGTGCGCAAGCTCGCCGACCAGGCCGGCATCGGCATGCCCGAGGTCGGCATCTTCGAGGGCGCGCCCAACGCCTTCGCCACCGGCGCGTTCAAGAACTCCTCGCTGGTGGCCGTCTCCACCGGCCTGCTGCAGAACATGACGCGCGAGGAGGTCGAGGCCGTGATCGGCCACGAGATCGCGCACGTGGCCAACGGCGACATGGTGACGATGGCGCTGATCCAGGGCGTGATGAACACCTTCGTCGTGTTCCTCTCGCGCGTGATCGGCTACGCGGTGGACAGCTTCCTGCGCCGCAACGACGACCGCGAGAGCAGCGGCCCCGGCATCGGCTACATGGTCACCACCATCGTGCTGGACATCGTGCTGGGTTTCGCCGCCGCCATCGTGGTGGCCTGGTTCTCGCGCCAGCGCGAGTTCCGCGCCGACGCCGGCGCCGCGCGGCTGATGGGCCGCAGGCAGCCGATGATCAACGCGCTGGCCCGCCTGGGCGGCCTGCAGCCGGGCGAGCTGCCGCGCTCGGTGGAGGCGATGGGCATCACCGGCCACATGGGCAGGCTGTTCGCCACCCACCCGCCCATCGAGGAACGCATCGCGGCGCTGCAGAACGCGCAGTGAGTTCCTCAGGCGCAGGAAGGGCCCGCTTCGGCGGGTCTTTTTTCGGCGGCTTTCGATGCTAATGAGATTTGTTATCAATTAGTATGGATGTTTCGGCTGCCCGGACAAGGCTCACATCCATGCATTCCACTTCCGACGCTTCCGACGCGCTCGCCCCGGCGGCGGGCACCTTCAGCATCAAGCCGCTGATGTTCGAGACCTTCGCGTGCACGCTGGCGATGATGTCCTTCGTGGCGCTGATCGGGCCGATCGCGCGCGTGCTGGGACTGGCGCCGTGGCAGGCGGGACTGGCCGTGACGGTGGGCGGCATGGCCTGGGTGCTGCTCGCCCGCCGCTGGGGCGCCGCCAGCGACCGGCGCGGGCGGCGCCCGGTCATCCTGCAGGGGCTGGGCGGCTTCGTGCTGTTCTATGCCGCGCTGTGCGCGTTCATCGTGGTGGCGCTGCGCCATCCGCCGCCGGTCTGGCAGGCCTTCGCCGGCGTGGTGGTGCTGCGCGGCCTGGCCGGCGGCTTCTATGCGGCCGTGCCGGCCACGGGCGCGGCGCTGATTGCCGACCATGTGCCGCCGCAGAAGCGCGTGGGCGCGCTGGCGGCGCTGGGCGCCGCCAGCGGCATCGGCATGGTCGCCGGGCCCGGCGTGGCCGGGGCGCTCGCCGTCCACAGCCTGGAACTGCCGCTGTTCGTCACGACGGCGCTGCCTCCCATCGCGCTGATCGTCCTGTGGCGCTGGCTACCGCGCACGGAGCGCCACGCCGCGCCGGACGCGGCGACGCTGAAGATCGGCGACCCGCGCCTGCGCCGCCCCTTGTCGGTGGCGTTCGCGGCCATGTTCAGCGTCACGGTCGCGCAGGTCGTGGTGGGCTTCTTCGCGCTGGACCGGCTGCACCTGGACGCGCCGGCCGCGGCGCGCGCCGCCGGCATCGCGCTGACGGTGGTCGGGGTGGCGCTGATCCTGGCCCAGGTGCTGGTGCGCAGCCTGGGCTGGCCTCCGGAGCGCCTGATCCGCGTGGGCTGCGCGGTGTCCGCGGCCGGCTTCGGCGCGGTCCTGTTCGCCACGACGCAGCCGGCGCTGTGGGCCGGCTATTTCGTGGCGGCGGCGGGCATGGGCTGGGTGTTTCCCTCGGTGGCGGCGCTGGCGGCCAATGCCGTGAATGCGAACGAGCAGGGCGCCACGGCGGGCACCGTGGCGGCGGCGCACGGCCTGGGCATGATCGCCGGGCCGCTGGCCGGCACGCTGATCTACGACCTCGACCCGGGCGCGCCCTATGCGCTGATTGCCGCCCTGCTGGCGCTGGCGGCGCTGTGGCCCGCGCGGTCGCCGGCACGGCGCGCGGCGGCGTAGCCGCGTGTCGTCGGCCCGCGGCCGCGGGTGCGGGCGTGGATCAGCCTGCGGCGGCCTTCCTGTCCGGCCCGAGCAGCCGGCGCGTCTCGTTCAGGTCCATGCCGTACATGTCGGCGAAGGCTTCCAGCGTCGGCTGGCCGCTGGCTTCGAAGGCGCGGCGCAGCGCCTCGCGCTTCGCGACGCGGCGGCCGTGCTCGGCGAAGGCTTCGTCCAGCAGGGCGAGCGCCTCGGGGCGCGAGACGCGCACCTGCTCGGTATAGGCCACGCGGTCCAGGCCGCTGGCCTCGATGGCCTCCACCAGCCGCGCCAGCAGCTTCGGGCGCAGGTCTTCCTGCGGCGCGCGCGCCTGGCGGCGGCGGTACAGCTCGACGATGGCGTGGTGCACGTGCTCCGGCGCCACCGGCTCGACCACCTGGCCGTCCAGTCCGTGGCGCGGCAGGCGCGAGGCGATCGCCTCCAGGTAGCGGCCCGAGCGGGCATGCAGGCCCAGCGCGACCTTCAGCTCGTCGGCGGGCAACTCGTCGGGATGGCGCGCCAGCAACTCCTCGTACACGCCGCGCTGCAGCGGCAGGAAGCGCGCGCCGAAGAGCTGCGGGTACAGGGCGGCCAGCTTCTCCAGCAGGGGATGGACCTTGCGCTCGGCGGGCTGCGCCTTGCCGCGGCCATTGCCTCGGCGGCTGTTGCGCGTCGCCGGCGGTCGGGCCTTGGAGGCGGCGGCGTCGGAAGAGAGGGGAGCGGGAGCAGTCATGTCGGCGGAAGGGGGAGGGGGCTGAGGTGATTCAGGAAGCGTTGACGGGCAGCGGCCGCGCCAGGCTGCGCGCGATCAGCAGGCGGAAGGGCAGCAGCAGGCCCGCGCCCACCGCCAGCTTCACCGCCAGGTCGCCCAGCGCCCAGGTGATCCAGGGGCCGCCGGTGCCGGCGAAGCCGATGCCCCAGAACACGGCGCTGTCCAGCAGCGCGGCGGCAAGGGTGGCGGCCAGCGGCGCGCGCCACCACGTGGCGCGGCGCAGGCGGTCGAACACGCCGATGTCCAGCATCTGCGAGGCGATGAAGGCGGCGCCCGAGGCGGCGGCGATGCGCGCCGGCGCCAGCCAGAGCGAGGCGGCCACCGCCACCGCGAAGCCCACCCAGGCCACGCGGCGCGCGACGTGCGGCCCGAAGCGGCGGTTGACCAGCTCGCTGACGAGGAAGGCGGCCGGGTAGGTGAAGGCGCCCCAGGTCAGCCAGTCGTTGAGGGCGTGCTGCACGAGGATGTTCGAGGCCAGCACCACGGCGGCCATGGCGGCCACGGCCAGCGCGAAGAGGCGGGCGTCGTTCGGGCGCCGGACCGTCGTCATGCCGTCACCCGCTGCGCTTCATGCGCGGCCGCGAGACTGCGCGCCACTGCCTCGGCCACCTTGATGCCGTCCACGCCGGCCGAGAGGATGCCGCCCGCGTAGCCCGCGCCCTCGCCGGCCGGGAACAGGCCGGCGATGCCGGGGCACTGCAGCGTGTCGCCGTCGCGTGCGATGCGGATGGGCGAGGAGGTGCGCGTCTCCACGCCGGTCAGCACCGCGTCGTGCCGGTCGAAGCCGGGGATCTTGCGGCCGAAGGCGGGGAAGGCCTCGCGCAGGGCGGCGATGGCGTCGGCGGGCAGGGCGCCGTGCAAGTCCGTGAGGCGCACGCCGGGCCGGTAGCTGGGCTGCACCTCGCCGAAGTCCTTCGACGGCCGGCCCGCCACGAAGTCGCCGACGAGCTGCGCCGGCGCGCAGTAGTCGCCGCCGCCGAGCACGAAGGCCTGTGACTCCAGCCGGCGCTGCAGCTCGATGCCGGCCAGCGGGTGCGGCCGGCCCTGGGCGCGCTCCAGCAGATCGGGCGGCAGGTCGAGGTGGCGGTACTCGGTCGGGTAGTCGGCCGGCTCGATGCCGACCACGATGCCCGCGTTGGCGTTGCGCTCGGCGCGCGAGTACTGGCTCATGCCGTTGGTGACGACGCGCTGCGGCTCGCTGGTCGCCGCCACCACCGTGCCGCCGGGGCACATGCAGAAGCTGTAGACCGAGCGGCCGTTGCCGGCGTGGTGGACGATGCGGTATTCGGCCGCGCCCAGCGCCGGGTGCCCGGCATGCCGGCCCCAGCGCGCGCGGTCGATCAGGCCCTGCGGGTGTTCCACCCGGAAGCCGATGGAGAAGGGCTTGGCCTCGATCGGCGCACTGCGCGCGCACAGCATGCCGAAAGCGTCGCGCGCGCTGTGGCCCAGGGCGATCACGACGTGGTCGGCGCGCAGCTCGCGCGGCTGGCCGGTGGCCTGGTCCAGCACCGTCAGGCCGCGCAGGTGGCCGTCTTCCACGAGGAGGTCCGTCATCTTGTGCCGGAAGCGGATCTCGCCGCCCAGCGCGAGGATCTCGGCGCGCATGGCCTCCACCATCTTCACCAGGCGGAAGGTGCCGATGTGCGGGTGCGCCTCCCACAGGATCTCCTCCGGCGCGCCGGCCTTGACGAATTCCTGCAGCACCTTGCGGCCCAGGTGGCGCGGGTCCTTGATCTGGCTGTAGAGCTTGCCGTCGGAGAAGGTGCCGGCGCCGCCCTCGCCGAACTGCACGTTCGACTCCGGGTCCAGTTCCTTGCGGCGCCACAGGCCCCAGGTGTCCTGCGTGCGCTCGCGCACTGCCTTGCCGCGCTCCAGCACGATCGGCCGCAAGCCCATCTGCGCCAGCAGCAGCGCCGCGAAGATGCCGCAGGGGCCGAAGCCGACGACCACCGGCCGGCCTGCGCCCTCGGGTGCGCGCACCGGCGCCACGTAGCGCATGTCGGGCGCGGGCCGGACGTGCGGGTCGCCCGCGTGCCGCGCCAGCAGCACGGCTTCCTGTGCGGCATCGGCCAGCCGCACGTCGACGATGTAGACCACCCGCAGGTCGGCCTGGCGCGCATCGAAGCTGCGCTTGTGGACCGTGTGGGCGGCGAGGTCGGACGGCGGCACGCCCAGCGTCTGCGCGACGAGCGCGGGCAGCGCCTCGGGGGCGTGGTCCAGCGGGAGCTTGAGTTCGGACAGGCGGATCATGGCGCGCGGCCCGTGGCGATCGGGCGGAGGCGAAGCCGGCGATTGTCGCCGACGGCGGCCGGCATGCCGCGCATGGGCCCGGCCGGGGATGCAGCGTACTACAATGATGTAATACAGGTGACGCCATGCCCTTGTCCATCCGATTGCCCGCCGAAGACCAGACGTTGCTCGAACGCGCCGCCGCCGCGCTGCGGATCAGCAAGTCCGAGTTCATCCGCCGCAGCATCGCGGCCTATGCGGGCAAGGTGCTGCCGCCCGAGCGTGCTGCGGCCGAGATCGACGCGATGTACATCGGGCGCGGTGGCGGGCTGCGCCGGCCCGAGACGGTGAGCGACCCGCGCAAGCGGGCGGTGCTGGAGCGCCTGCGTGCGAAGCACGGATACGCTGGCTGACACCGGCTTCCTGGTCGCCCTGTTCAACGATGCCGACGTCCACCACGCGGGCGCGGTGGCGATGCTGAGCCAGTTGGCGGGGCAGCGGCTGTACACCGTGTGGGAGGTGCTCGCCGAGTGCGGCCACCTGCTGGACGACGCTGGCTGGCTGAACCTCCTGCGCTGGGCGGCGGCGGGGCGGCTGACGGTGCTGGCCAGCGACCCGGGCGAACTGGCGGACATGGCTGATTTCACGCAGCGCTACCAAGACGGCGGCGCCGACCTGGCCGACGTGGCACTGGTGTTCGCTGCCGACCGCACCGGCATCTACAACGTCCTGACCGTCGATCGGCGTGATTTCGACCGCTACCGCAGCCCGGTGGGGCGCCGGCTCAAGCGCTTGTGGCTGCCGGATTGAAGCTGGTCGCCCGGCCAGCGACGTTGGCGGCTCGGGCAGCTTCTGCGCGATGGCGGCCATCATGCCTTTCTCCCGGGGGGTGAGGTCGAAGATTGTGGCGATAATCCATCGCGTGAAGCACGCCGGACCGCCGCTGGTGCAAGTGCCGAAAGGCCGCACTGGAGGAACGTCCGGACTGCACAGGGCAGCGCAGGAGCTAACGGCTCTCCACCGCGAGGTGAGGATCAGAGCAACAGA
>JASGDG010000390.1:0-6646 GCA_047607325.1 Xenophilus sp.
AAGTTGCGGGCGGCAGCCGATGAGCACATGCAATTCATCGCCGCCAATCGTGATCGTGTCCGCAGCTACTTCCAGGACCCAATCGTCAGATATGCGGCATGAAGACTTCATCATGCCGGATCAATAGGCCGCCGCGCCGGCGACAGGTTCCGTCGATTTCTCGAAACCGAAGCTGCCGGGCGAACGCACCGGGTCGCTGGTCACGCGCACCGTGTCCTTCGGCCCGAAGGCGCCTTCGAGCAGCAGCCTCGAGAGCGGGTTCTCGATGCGCTGCTGGATCGCGCGCTTGAGCGGCCGGGCGCCGAACACCGGGTCGAAGCCGACCTTGGCGATCTCCGCCAGCGCGTTGGGCGCCACCTCCAGCCCGATGTCGAGCTTGGCCAGCCGCTGCTCCAGCACCTTGAGCTGGATGCGCGCAATGGACTCGATGTTCTTCGCGTCGAGCGCGTGGAACACCACCGTCTCGTCGATGCGGTTGAGGAACTCGGGGCGGAAGTGGGTCTTCAGCTCGTCCCACACCGCTTCCTTGATCTCTTCCGCCGGCCGGCCGGCCATCGCCTGGATGATCGGCGACCCGAGGTTGCTGGTCATGACGATCACGGTGTTCTTGAAGTCCACCGTGCGGCCCTGGCCGTCGGTCAGGCGTCCGTCGTCCAGCACCTGCAGCAGGATGTTGAAGACGTCGGGGTGCGCCTTCTCCACCTCGTCGAGCAGCACCACGCTGTAGGGCTTGCGGCGCACGGCTTCCGTCAGGTAGCCGCCCTCCTCGTAGCCCACGTAGCCGGGCGGCGCGCCGACCAGGCGGCTGACCGAATGCTTCTCCATGAACTCGCTCATGTCGATGCGGATGAGGTGGTCCTCGCTGTCGAACAGGAAGCCCGCCAGCGCCTTGCACAGCTCCGTCTTGCCCACGCCGGTGGGGCCGAGGAAGAGGAAGGAGCCGGTCGGCCGGTTCGGGTCCGACAGGCCCGAGCGCGAGCGGCGGATGGCGTTGGCCACGGCCGAGATCGCCTCGTCCTGGCCGACCACGCGCTCGTGCAGCCGGTCTTCCATCTGCAGCAGCTTTTCCTTCTCGCCCTGCATCATCTTGGCGACTGGGATGCCGGTGGCGCGGCTCACCACCTCGGCGATCTCCTCGGCGCCGACCTGGGTGCGCAGCAGCTGGTTGCCGCTCTTGGCTTCCCGCCCTTCTTCCTTGGCCAGCGTTTCCTTCAGCCGCTTCTCCAGCTCGGGCAGCTTGCCGTACTGCAGCTCCGCGACCTTGTTGAAGTCGCCGCTGCGCGTGGCCTGCTGGATCTGGGTCTTGATCTGGTCGATGTCCTTGCGGATCTGCTCGGTGCCCTGGGCGCCGGCCTTCTCCGCCTTCCAGACCTCTTCCAGGTCGGCGTATTCGCGCTCGGCCTTGGCCAGATCCTCCTCGATCAGGGCCAGGCGGCGCTGCGAAGCCTCGTCCTTTTCCTTGCGGACGGCCTCGCGCTCGATCTTGAGCTGGATGACGCGGCGGTCGAGCCGGTCCATCACCTCGGGCTTGGAGTCGATCTCGATCTTGATCTTGGCCGCCGCCTCGTCGATCAGGTCGATCGCCTTGTCGGGCAGGAAGCGGTCGGTGATGTAGCGGTCGCTCAGTTCCGCTGCGGCCACGATGGCCGGGTCGGTGATCTCCACGCCGTGGTGCACCTCGTACTTCTCCTGCAGGCCGCGCAGGATGGCGATGGTCGCCTCCACGCTCGGCTCGCCCACCAGGATCTTCTGGAAGCGGCGCTCCAGCGCGGCGTCCTTCTCGATGTACTTGCGGTACTCGTCCAGCGTGGTCGCGCCGACGCAGTGCAGCTCGCCGCGCGCCAGCGCCGGCTTGAGCATGTTGCCGGCGTCCATCGCGCCCTCGGCCTTGCCGGCGCCGACCATGGTGTGCAGCTCGTCGATGAAGACGATGGTCTGGCCCTCGTCCTTGGCCAGTTCGTTGAGCACGCTCTTGAGGCGCTCCTCGAACTCGCCACGGTACTTGGCGCCGGCCAGCAGCGCCGCCATGTCCAGGCTGAGCACGCGCTTGCCCTTGAGCGAATCGGGCACCTCGCCCGAGACGATGCGCTGCGCCAGCCCCTCGACGATGGCGGTCTTGCCCACGCCGGGCTCGCCGATCAGCACCGGGTTGTTCTTGGAACGGCGCTGCAGCACCTGGATGGCGCGGCGGATCTCCTCGTCGCGGCCGATCACCGGGTCCAGCTTGCCCTGGCGGGCGCGCTCGGTGAGGTCCAGCGTGTATTTCTTGAGGGCGCCGCGCTGCGCTTCCGCGTCGGCGCTGTCCACGCCCTGGCCGCCGCGCACGGCGTCGATGGCCGCCTCCAGGCTCTTGCGCGAAAGGCCGTTCTCCTTGGCGATGCGGCCCGCCTCGGCCTTGCTGTCGGCCACGGCCAGCAGAAAGAGTTCGCCGGCGATGAACTGGTCGCCGCGCTTGAGGGCCTCCTTCTCGGTGGCCTGCAGCAGCTTGGCCAGGTCGGGGCCGACCTGCACCATCTCGCCGCCCTGCACCTGCGGCAGGCGCTTGATGGCATTCTCGGCGGCGGCCGAAAGGCCGGGCACGTTGACGCCGGCGCGCTCCAGCAGGGCGCGCGGGCCGTCCTCCTGGCGCAGCATGGCGGCCAGCAGGTGCACCGGCTCGATGTACGGGTTGTCGTTGCCCAGGGCCAGCGACTGGGCATCGGCCAGCGCTTCCTGGAATTTGGTGGTGAGTTTGTCTTGTCGCATGGTGGTGAAAGAACCTCCGGGATGTGAGTCCATATGGGACTGCGCCGCCGCCATTCAACCCGAAAGCGCCGGAAAACCCAGCCGGCCGCCGCCGCGCTTGATCCAGGCCAGCCGGGCCTGCGCAGGCCCGGCCCGTTTCATGCAAGCAAAATCGGCATCCCTGCATCCATGTCCATTCTGCGGAGTCCGCCCCCCATGCCTTCTGCTGCCCCCCTCGCTTCCGCCTCGCGCCTGCTGCGCCGCACCTTCACCGCCGGCGTGCTGCTGACCGCCGCCGGCCTGGCCGCCGCCCAGCCGGGCGGCGCGCCGATCCGCCTGCTGGTGGGCTTTCCGGCCGGCGCGGGCAGCGATGCCATCGCCCGCATCCTGGCCGAGAAGCTCAAGGACGAGCTGGGCGCGAACATCGTGGTCGAGAACCGCGCCGGCGCCGGCGGCCAGCTCGCCGCGCAGGCGCTGAAGGCCGCGCCCGCCGACGGCCACACCTTCTTCCTCACGCACGACCACAGCATCTCCATCCTGCCCCTGGTGACGAAGAACCCCGGCTTCAACCCGGCCAGCGACTTCACGCCGGTGGCCGGCTTCGCCACCTTCGCCAACGTGCTGGCCGTCTCCGGCGCCACGCCCGCCAGGAGCCTGCAGGAATACGCCAGCTGGGTGAAGGCCAAGAAGGCCGGCAAGGACACCATCGGCGTGCCCGCGCCGGGCTCGATCCCGGTCTTCCTGGTGCAGCTCATCGCCCAGAAGTACGGCATCGACGTGCAGGCCGCGCCCTACCGCGGCAGCGCGCCCATGACGGCCGACATGCTGGGCAACCAGATCTCCTCCGGCATCGCCTCGGTGCCGGACTTCATCCAGTACCAGAAGGAAGGCAAGCTGCGCATCGTCGCCACCATCGGCGCCGGGCGCGACCCGCTGCTGCCGAACGTGCCCACCTTCACCGAACTGGGCTTCGACAACCTGACCGACTACCCCTGGTACGGCATCTTCGCGCCGGTGGGCACGCCCCAGCCGGTGGTGGACCGCTTCGGCGCCGCGCTGCAGAAGGCGCTGGCCCAGCCCGACGTGAAGAAGAAGCTCACCGACATGGGCCTGAACGTCGCCTACGAGCCGCAGGGCCAGTTCTCCGGCCGCGTGCGCACCTACACGCAGGCCTGGGAGAAGATCATCAAGGCGAGCGGGTTCCAGCCGCAATAAGAGCGGTCAGCCGCCCGCGTTGCGCGCCTGGATGCCCCAGCGCGCCAGCGCTTCGTCGTCGGTGGCGCGGGCATCGGCCCAGCGCGCGCGCTCGGGCGTGGCTTCCTTCTTCCAGAACGGCGCCTGCGTCTTGAGGTCATCCATCAGGAACTCTTCTGGCACCGCACAATGGCGCGATGCACGACCTGCGCGCACTCTCCTCCGACGATCTCGACCTCCTGCGCCGCACCGCCTGGGCCGCCGCGGCGTACATGCGCGTCAACCTGGCTGGCGTGTTGCTTCTGGCCTGCGCCGCACCGGGCTTGGCGGTTGGGGTGTTCACGACATCCATGGACTCGACCTCGCAGTCCCTGCTGCTGCTGTTCGCCGTCGGTATCCTGGCCCTCGCCGTAGCGATTGCATTGAAGACATGCAAGGAGCGCGTCCGGCTGCTCCGGCCGCTGCGCCAAGCCCTGGCTGGCGGGCAGGGCAAGTCCGTCACCGAAGGCCTGCTGGACCGCGTGGACCGGGACGGCAGCCGGCTGCGCTACGTCATCGGAGGCCAGGCCATCGCGCTGCGCGTGGCGCTCGGGCTGGACACAACGATCAGCCTGCTGACCGACCGGCTGCTTCGCGGCATCCGGCATCTGCCCCACCAGCCCGTGGCCCTGCATTGGCTGCCGCTCGCCGAGGACGATGGCCTGCTCCTCAAGGCAGACTACCCGCTCGCCGGACCGGCGGTGCGATCGGAGCGCTCCGCGACGCCCGCGGACCGCGCGCGTGCCCGTCGCGGCGACAGCCTCGTGATGCTGGTATTGGCGGCGTTTGCCGCTGCCGCGGTGGCGTTCACCGCCGTGGCCACAGACTTCAAGGGCATCGCGATCGTCTGTGTCACGCTGATCGCCGGCCTGTTCTGGCTCGGAGCTGCAGCGGTTCTGTGGCTGCCGGGCTTCATCCGCCAACGCGCCTGCACCCGGCTGGAAACGGTGACCGGCCCGGTGACCGAGATCATCACCGCCCGCGTCAAATTCGGGAAAAGCGGGGCCATGGACCTGCACTGGTACAGGGTCGCCGGCACGCTGATCTGCCCCTTCGGCATGGATGCCCGCCCCGGGCTGGGCCAAACCGTGAGGATCCAGCACCTGGTGCGGGCCGGCGGGGGCAGCGCCGAGGGTGTGCTTGTCGACTTCAGCCAGGCGCCAGGCTAGAAGCTCTTCACGCCATGCCTGCACTTCACTATCGGTCAATCGTGGCATCCGCGCCGCACGGATGCAGCCGTGTCGAGGCTAGACTCGTCGCATGGCTTTCCGCTCGTCCGCACTGCGCTTGACACGGGTCCTCCGGGTTCCGGCGCCCGCATGCGCGGCAGCGGCCAAAGCCGAGAAACCTCAGCTCATCTGACCGGAGCTGCGGTTCCGTCGTCGGATGAGCGACGGAGCCGCGGACAGCCACCCGCCCCTGGTCGGCCTTTCCTGCATCGCACTGCGCCCGTCCGCCGATGGTCCCCCATCGGTCATCGTCACGCGTCTTTGCAAAGGAACCCCGACATGTCTCTCCCACTCTCCCCGGCCGACTTCTCCGGCCTCTGGATCCCGCTGGTCACGCCCTTGCACGGCGGCCAGGTCGATCACGGCGCCCTCGCCGCCCTGTGCCGGCGGCTCGCCCCACAGGGCATCGCGGGCTTCGTGGTCTGCGGCTCCACCGGCGAGGCAGCCGCGCTGGACGAGACGGAGCAGGCCACCGTGCTCGAGACCGTGGCGGCAGCCGCGCCCGCCGTGCCCCGCATCATGGGCCTGTCCGGCCAGCACCTGGGCCGGATGCTCGAGCGCGTGCGCCGCTTCGGCCCGGACAGCGTGGCTGGCCTGCTGGTGTCCGCCCCGAGCTACATCCGCCCCTCGCAGGCCGGCCTGCTGGCCTGGTTCGAGGCCATCGCCAACGCGAGCGCCGTGCCCGTGCTGCTCTACGACATCCCCTACCGCACGGGCGTCACGATCGCACCCGAAACGCTGCTGGCGCTCGCGGCGCACCCGCGCATCGTGGCGGTGAAGGACTGTGGCGGCGATGCCGGCAAGACCCGCGCCCTGATCGCCGACGGGCGCCTGCAGGTGCTGGCGGGCGAGGACGCACAGGTCTTCGCCACGCTGGCCGAGGGCGGCGCCGGCGCCATCGCGGCCAGCGCGCACCTGCACACGGCGCGCTGGGCGCGCATGGTGACCCTGCTGCGCGAAGGCCGGCTGGCCGAGGCGCGGACGCTGTGGCAGCCGTTGCAGCCGCTGGTGGAGGCCCTGTTCGCCGAGCCCAACCCGGGTCCGCTCAAGTCCCTGCTGGCGCGGCAGGGCGACATGGCCGACGAACTGCGGGCGCCGATGACGCGCGCCTCGGACGGCCTGGCGCGCCACCTGGCGCAGCTGCACGCCGGGCTGGCCGGCTGACGGGACGGCCCGCGGTAGCATCGGCGAGGGCAACATCAAGGAAACCGTCATGCGAGTCCCCCTGCACCCGGCCGCCCTGGCCGCCTCCCTGCTCGCGGCCGCCTGCACCACCGCGCCCCCGGCGCCGCCGACCACGGTGGCCGAGGTGGGCGAACCCCGCCCGGGCTCGGGCTACGTCAACGGCTACCTGAAGCGCGAGGAACTGCCCGACAGCCTGGCCCTGCTGCCGCCGCCGCCGGCCGAGGGCTCGGCCGCGCTGGCCGCCGACGCCGAGGCCTTCCGCGCACTGACCGCCC
>JASGDG010000391.1:0-10681 GCA_047607325.1 Xenophilus sp.
GTCCAGGCCAGCGCGAGCTGCGCCAGGCTCTGGCCCCTGCGCCGCGCGATCTCGCGCAGGGCGCGGGCGCGCGCGAGGTTGTCTTCCGACAGGTGCTCCGGCTTGAGCGAGCCGCCGCCGGGGCGGTGCAGGCGCGCGTCGGCCGGCGTGCCGTCCAGGTACTTGTCGGTCAGCAGGCCCTGCGCCAGCGGGGTGAAGGCGATCACGCCGGCACCCAGCTCGGCGGTGGCGTCCAGCAGGTCCTTCTCGATCCAGCGGTTGAACAGGTTGTAGGAGGGCTGGTGGATCAGCAGCGGCACCTTCCAGCCGGCCAGCAGCGCGGCGATCTCGCGCGTCTTGCCGGCCGAGTAGGAGGAGATGCCGACGTACAGCGCCTTGCCCTGGCGCACCGCCTGCGCCAGCGCGGCGGCGGTCTCTTCCAGCGGCGTGTCGGCGTCGAAGCGGTGCGAATAGAAGATGTCCACGTAGTCCAGGCCCAGGCGTTTCAGGCTCTGGTCCAGGCTCGCCAGCACGTACTTGCGCGAGCCGCCGCCCTGGCCGTAGGGGCCGGGCCACATGTCCCAGCCGGCCTTGGTGGAGATGACCAGTTCGTCGCGGTGGGGCCGGAAGTCCTCGCGCAGCAGGCGGCCGAAGTGGGTCTCGGCGCTGCCGTAGGGCGGGCCGTAGTTGTTGGCCAGGTCGAAGTGGGTGATGCCCAGGTCGAAGGCGGTGCGCAGCAGCGCGCGCTGGGTGGCGATCGGCGTGGCGTCGCCGAAGTTGTGCCACAGGCCCAGCGAGAGGGCCGGCAGCACGAGGCCGCTGCGGCCCACGCGGCGGTAGGGCAGGCGGTCGTAGCGGTCGGGGGCGGGGAGGTAGGTCATGAGCGGAATGGAAGGGGGAAGGATGCGAAAAAGTATCCGCGTTGCCGGCGGGTCGTGCTTCAGGCCAGGTGGCAGGCCACCCAGTGCCCTTCGCCGGCCGGGCGCAGGGCCGGCGCTTCCTCGCGGCAGCGCGCGGCGGCCAGCGGGCAGCGGTTGTGGAAGCGGCAGCCCGGCGGCGGGTTCAGCGGGTTGGGCGGGTCGCCCTGCAGCAGGATGCGCTGGCGCCGCGCGGCCTGCGGCCGGGCGACGGGCGCGGCCGACACCAGCGCCTGCGTGTAGGGATGCAGCGGCGCGCGCCAGACGCTGTCGCGCGCGCCGTGCTCGACCACCTGGCCCAGGTACATCACGGCGATGCGGTCCGACATGTGGCGCACGACGCCCAGGTCGTGCGAGATGAACAGGTAGGCCACGCCGAATTCCTCGCGCAGCCCCAGCAGCAGGTTGAGCACCTGCGCGCGCACCGAGACGTCGAGCGCCGACACGGCCTCGTCGCAGACGATCAGCTCCGGCCGCAGCATCAGCGCCCGCGCGATGCCAATGCGCTGGCGCTGCCCGCCGGAGAACTCGTGCGGGTAGCGCTCGGCCATTTCCGGGCGCAGGCCCACACGCGCCAGCGCCCAGGCCACGCGCTCGCGCTGCTCGGCCTCGGTGCCGCCCTGGCGCTGCACGATCAGCGGCTCGCGCAGCGCCCGGCCCACCGTCAGGCGCGGGTTGAGCGAGGCATACGGGTCCTGGAACACCATCTGCAGCCGCGCGCGCAGGCCGCGCAGCGCGGCGCCGCCGGCGTGGGTGAGGTCCTGCCCGCCGAATTCCAGCCGGCCCGAGGTGAGCGGCGTCAGGCGCAGCGCGACGCGCGCCACGGTGGACTTGCCGCAGCCGCTCTCGCCGACCAGGCCCAGCGTCTCGCCGCGCGACACGTGCAGTTCCACGCCGTCGAGCGCGTGCACGGTGCCGCCGGCGGAAGGGTAGTGCTTGACCGCCTCGCGCAGCCGCAGCAGCGGCCGTTCGGGAGCGGCGGCCTCGGTGAAGCGCTCCGCCACCGCGTTCATGCGGCTTCTCCCAGCAGCTCCAGCCGCTCGGCGGCGCCGAGCGGGAAGTGGCAGGCCACCTTGCGCGCGCCGTCTTCCTCATCGGACAGCGCGGGCCGCGCGGCGTGGCATTGCGCCTCGGCGCGGCCGCAGCGGGGCGCGAAGGCGCACCCCGGCGGCATGTCCAGCAGCGAGGGCACGGTGCCGGCGATCTCGGGCAGCCGCGCGCCGGGCCGCAGGTGCTCGATCGCCAGCGAGGCCAGCAGCCCCTCGGTGTAGGGGTGCGCGGGCGCCTCGAACAGCGCGCGCACCGGCGCCTGCTCCACCACGCGCCCGGCGTACATCACCGCCGCGCGGTCGGCCACCTCGGCCACCACGCCCAGGTCGTGGGTGATGAGCAGCAGGCCCATGCCGCGCTCGGCCTGCAGCGTGCGCAGCAGGTCGAGGATCTGCGCCTGCGTGGTCACGTCCAGCGCAGTGGTGGGCTCGTCGGCGATCAGCAGGTCGGGCTCGCAGGCCAGGGCGATGGCGATCACCGCGCGCTGGCGCATGCCGCCGGAGAGCTGGTGCGGGACGTCGTGCACCCGCTGCGCCGGCGAGGGGATGCCCACCTGCGCCAGCAGCTCCACCGCCCGCGCCCAGGCCTCGCGGCGGGTAGCGCTGCGGTGCAGCCGGATCGCCTCGGCGATCTGCCAGCCGATGGACAGCACCGGGTTGAGCGCCGACAGCGGCTCCTGGAAGATCATCGAGATGCGGTTGCCGCGCAGCGCGCGCATCGCCGGCTCGGGCAGCGTGGCGAGGTCCTGCCCGTCGAACAGGATGCGCCCGCCGGTGACGCGGCCCTGGCCGCGCGGCAGCAGCCGCAGCACGGAATACGCGGTGACGGACTTGCCGCTGCCGCTTTCGCCCACCAGGGCGACGGTCTCGCCGCGCTCCACGCGCAGCGAGACGCCGTCCACCGCCCGCACCGGGCCGGCGCGCGTGTCGAAGGTGGTCTGCAGGTGCTGGATGTCGAGCAGTGGCATGGCCGGCTACCTCTTGCGCAGGTGCGGGTTGAGCGCGTCGTTCAGCCCCTCGCCCAGCAGGCTGAAGGCCAGCACCGTGACGATGATCGCCAGCCCTGGCAGGCCGCAGATGTACCAGGCGTCCACCACCTGCTCGCGGCCGATGCCGATGATGGTGCCCCAGCTCATCACGTTCGGGTCGCCCAGGCCCAGGAAGGCCAGCGCCGCCTCGGTCTGGATGGCGTGCGCCACCGACAGGGTGGACACCACCACCACCGGCGGCAGCGCGTTGGGCAGGATCTGCGTGAGGATCAGCCGCGCGTGGCCCATGCCGATGGTGCGCCCGGCCAGCACGAACTCGCGCTCGCGCAGCTGCAGGAACTCCGAGCGCACCAGCCGTGCCGTGGGCGGCCACGAGACGATGCCGATGGCGAACACGGCGGTGGCCACCGAGGGCTTGAACAGCGCCACCAGCACCACCGCGAGCACGAAGTTCGGCACCGTCTGGAACAGCTCGATCACGCGCAGCAGCACCGCGTCGACCCAGCCCCGGAAGTAGCCCGCCAGCGCGCCGACGGCGACGCCCACCGAGGCCGAGAGCAGGGTGCTGACCAGGCCGATGAGCAGCGACACGCCCGCGCCGGAGACCAGGCCGGTGGCCAGGTCGCGGCCCATGAGTCGGTGCCCAGCGGGAAGGCCGGGTCTTCGCCGGGCCAGAGCATGGGCGAGCCCGCCATCTCCCACGGATCGCCGGGGAACCACAGGCGCCCCAGCGTGGCCGTGGCGATCACCAGCAGCAGCAGCGCCAGCCCCAGCACGGCGGAGCGGCTGCGCAGCACGAGGCGACCGAACTCCAGGGTCCGCGCGGTTCCGCGCCGCAGCCCGCCGGCCTGAACATCGCCGCGTTTCCAGACATGGCTCACGCGGTAACCTCCGTGCTTCGCACTGCGGTGCGAGCCCCCTTCGGAACGGCCGGGCGGGGGCTCATGCGGGACTCCCGCCCGAAAGCTGCACGCGCGGGTCGAGCCATGCGTAGGCCAGGTCCAGCAGCACGTTGATGAGCGTCACCAGGATCGAGCTGAGCAGCAGGATGCCCAGCAGCAGGTTGAAGTCGCGCGCCATCACGGACTCGAAGGCCAGGCGGCCGATGCCGGGCCAGTTGAAGACCGACTCCACCAGCACCGCGCCCGAGAGCAGCGAGGCCACCTGGTAGCCCACCATCGTGACCAGCGGCAGCAGCGCGTTGCGCAGCGCGTGCGCCAGCGTGATGCGCCATTCGCCCGCGCCCTTGGCGCGCGCGGTGCGGATGAAGTCCGCGCCGTACAGCTCCAGCATGGCGGTGCGCACCAGCTTGGTGTAGACCGCCAGGTAGAAGGTGGACAGCGTCAGCGCCGGCAGCAGGGCGTGTCGCGCCACGTCCCAGGCCAGCGCCAGCCCGGTGTGGCTGGCGCTCAGATCCACCATGCCGCCCGAGGGCAGCCAGCCCAGCCGGGCCGAGAACAGCACGATCGCCATCAGCCCGAGCCAGAAGGTCGGCATGGCGTAGATGACCAGCACGAACACCGAAAGCACGTCGTCCAGCCAGCCGTGCACCCGCACGGCCGAGAGCACGCCCAGCACCACGCCCAGCGCCAGCGCGAACACGATGGCCGCGCCCATCAGCAGCAGCGTGGCCGGCACGCGCTCCATGATCAGGTCGAACACCGGCATGTTCTGGCGGAAGGACCAGCCCAGGTTCAGCGTGGCGACGCTGACGATGTAGTTCTTGAACTGCACCGCCAGCGGCTGGTTCAGCCCGAAACTCTCGCGCAGCTGCGCCATGTATTCGGGCGTGGCGGCGCCGGCCTCGCCGGCCAGCACGTCGACGATGTCGCCCGGCGCGGCCTGCAGGATCAGGAAGTTCAGCAGCGCGATGCCGAACACCACGGGAATCACCTGCAGCAGGCGGCGGCGCAGGAAGCGCAGCAGGGGCCCGGCGGTCATGCTTCGTCGTCCCGAAGTGCCGTCCGCCCGACGACCGTGCCTGATGCCAGCAAGGCGCCGGGCGCGAGGACCGCGTTGGCGCCGATGCGGCTGTGGTCGCCCACCAGGGCGCCGAACTTCTCGCAGCCCGTGCGCTGGAGGGCACCGGCGACGCGCACGAGAATTTCCTTGTCCGGCCGCTCGTTGCGGTAGTTGCAGATGATGCTGCCGGCCTCCAGGTTCACGCCGGAACCGAGGATGGAATCGCCGACGAAGTTGAAGTGCGCGAGCTTGCTGCGGTGAAACACGAAGGAAGACTTCAATTCTGTGCCGGGGCCGAGGATGCAGTCGCCGCCGATCCAGCTGCCGCCGCGCAGATAGGCCCCCGCGGCCACGAAGGCATTGGCGCCCACGATCAGCGGCCCCTTGAGCACGGCCCCGCGTTCGACCGTGGCCGAGCGGTGGACGGCGACTTCATCGGCAACGTGGAACTCGTCGGCGCGTATCGCCTGAAGAAGCTGGCGGACGATGAATTCCGACCGGCCGGTGATCTCCCATGGCGCCCAGGAAAGCCACGGAGCCAGGCCGGAATCGCGGGCGTCCCCGATGAAGTCCTCCAGGGACGGGAAGGCGCAAGGTGATGCCGGAGCCCCCGCGGAAGCGGCCGGGGATGGATTCATTTCCGCTCCAGCCAGGCGTCGCCGTAGGAGGCGAACAGGCCGTCGCCCTGCAGCGCGAGCTTGTGCAGCCGCGCGGTGGAGACGGTGACCCAGGTCTGCTCGATCAGCTCGATCAGCGGCACGTCCTCCTGCACGATCTGCTGCCACTGCGTGATCAGCGCCTTGCGCCTGGCCTCGTCGGGCTCGGCGGCGGCGGCTTCCATCACCTTGTCCAGCTCGGGGTTGGAATAGCCGGAGCCGTTGGTCCAGGGCGCGCCCTTGATGATGTTCTTGGTCCAGTACAGGCGCTGCACGCCCAGCGTCGGGTCGGGCAGGCGGTGCAGGCTGGAGGTCATCAGGTCGTAGTCCTGGTCGGTGAAGATGCGGCGCAGGTAGGTGGCGGTGTCGCCGGCGCGCAGTTCCAGGCCCACCCCCACGCGCGCCAGCGACTGTTTGAGGAACTCGGCCGAGTGCGGGCCGCCGGAGCTGTCGTAGTCCAGCGTCACCTTCAGGCGCTTGCCGTCGGGGCCCTTCTTGAAACCGGCTTCCTCCAGCAGCGCCTCGGCGCGCTTCGGGTCGTGGGGGTACTTGCGCACCTCGTCGCTGTAGTAGTTGACGACCGAGGAGGGGATCGGCCCGGTGGCGACCTTGCCGTAGTTGAGGAACACCACCTTGAGCAGCGCGTTCTTGTCGATGGCGTGCGCGAAGGCCTGGCGCACGCGCTTGTCCTGGAACTGCGGGCGCCGCACGTTGAACTGCAGCAGGAAGATGGTCGAAAGGTAGCGCCCGTCGTCCAGGTTGATGGTGTACTTCTTCTTGTCGGTGAAATGGTTCAGGTTGGTCAGCGGGATGATCGAGCCCAGCGCCACGTCGATCTCGCCGGCCTCGATGGCCACCGTGCGCGCGGCCGCGTCGGGGATGAACCTGATGAGCAGCCCGTCCAGGTAGGGCTGCTGCTCGCCGCCGGGGCCGCGGCCCCAGTAGTCCGGGTTGCGCTCCAGCCGCACGTGGCTGCCGCGCACCCACTCCTTGAAGACGAAGGGGCCGGTGCCGATGGGGGCGTTGTTGGCCGGGTTCTTGAGCACGTCGGTGCCTTCGTAGACGTGCCTGGGCAGGATCTGCGCGCCGTAGGTGTCGATGTAGTTGAGGATGTACGGCGCGGGCGAGGACAGGCGCACGACCACCGTCAGCGCGTCCGGCGTCTCGACCTTCTCCACGTTGGCGAAGGCGGCGCGGCCGAAGGGGTGCAGCTTCTTCCACACCTCCGAGAGCGTCCAGGCCACGTCGGCCGAGGTGAAGGGCTTGCCGTCGTGCCATTTCACGTTCGGCCGCAGCCTGAAGGTGAGCGTCCGGCCGTCGGGCGCGGCCTGCCACGACTCGGCCAGGGCCGGCACGGGCTTGAGGTCCAGGTCGTAGCTCACCAGCCCTTCGAGCACCTTGCTGGAGACCATGCCCACGTTCATGGTCGTCAGGTTGGCGGAGGTGAGCTGCGTCGGCTCGGGCGCCACCGCCACGTTGAGCACGCCGCCGCGCACCGGCGTCCTGCCCACCGTCTGGGCGTAGGCGCAAGGGGCCAGCGGAATGCCCAGCGAGAACAGGGTGCCGAGGGAGGAGGTCGAGGTGAGCAGGTCGCGCCGTTTCATGGGAAGCCTCGGGGAAGTCGGGAGCGGGGGCGGAAAGGGCGCCTTCAGGCGGGCGCCAGCCAGGCGTCGGCGAGCGAGGCGTACAGGCCGTCGCCCTGCGCCGTGACCTTGCGGTAGCGGGTGGTGGAGACGGTGGTCCAGTCGAGCTCGATCAGGTCGAGGATCGGCACCTCCTCCTGGGCGAAGGCCTGCCACTCGTCGATCAGCGCGCGGCGCTTCGCGGGGTCGGCCTCGACGGCGGCGGCTTCCATGATCCGGTCCAGCGCCGGGCTGCTGTAGCCGGAGCCGTTGCTCCACGGCACGCCCTTGACGATGTTCTTGCTCCAGTACCAGCGCTGCACGCCCAGGGTGGGGTCGGGCAGGTTGTGCAGGCTGGTGAGGAACAGGTCGAAGTCGGCGTCGCCGAACACGCGCTTGAGGTGCACGCCCGCGTCGGTGACACGCAGCTCCACCTCCACGCCGACGCGCCCGAGGTACTGCTTGAAGAATTCCGCCGTGCGCGTGGATTCGAGCGAACCGGGGCCCAGGTCCAGGGTGAGCTTCAGGCGCCGGCCGCCTTCCCTGCGCGGGAAGCCGGCGGCGTCGAGCAGTGCCTCGGCCTGCTTCGGGTCATGCCCGTACTGGCGCCCCTTGGCGCTGTGGAAGGCCGGCACGGTCGAGGGGATCGGGCTGGTGGCGATGCGGCCGTAGTTGCGGTAGACCACCCGCAGCAGGGCGTCGCGGTCCAGCGCGTACAGCAGCGCCTGGCGCACCCGCTTGTCGGCCAGGTAGGGGCGGCGCGTGTTCACCTGGATGAGCTGGATCGAGGCCAGGTAGTTGCCGTCCGTGGTGTTGATGCGCCACTTCTTCGCGTCGGCGAACTGCGTCAGATTGGAGATCGGGATGTTCGAGGCCAGCGCGACGTGCGCCTCGCCGCTGGCCAGCGCCACGCTGCGCGCCGCCGCCTCGGGGATGAACTTGAACACCACGCCGTCCAGGTAGGGCAGGCCGGGCTTCCAGTAGTCGGGGTTGCGCTCCAGCGCGATGTGGCTGCCTTTGACCCACTCCTTGAAGCGGAACGGCCCGGTGCCGACCGGTGCGTTGTTGGCCGGGTTCTTCTGCAGGTCGGTGCCTTCGTAGAGGTGCTTGGGCACCACCTGCGCGCCGTACACGTTCAGGAAGCTCAGCAGATAGGGCGTGGGGCGCGAGAAGCGCAGCACGGCGGTGTGGGCGTCGGGCGTGTCCACGCCGGTGACGGAGGCATAGGCCAGCCGCCCGCCCGGATGGTATTTCTGCCACACGTTCAGCAGCGAGAAGGCCACGTCGGCCGAGGTGAAGGGCTGGCCATCGTGCCATTTCACGCCGCGGCGCAGGTTCAGCGTGAGCGAGAGGCCGTCGGGCGAGAAGGCCCAGGATTCGGCCAGCTCGGGCTGCGGGCGCAGCTGTTCGTCGAACCACACCAGCCCCTCGCTGATCTTGCCGGCCACCATGGTGGTCTGCATGGTGGTGAGGAAGGCGGCCGAGATGATCTGCGGCTCGGGCGCCAGCGAGATCACCAGCGTGCCGCCGCGCTGCGGCGTGCCGCCCGCGGATTGCGCGAGCGCCCACGGCGCGGTCAGCGGCAGGGTGCCCAGCGCCAGGCCGCCTTGCAGCAGCGCGCGCCGGTTCGGCGAGGGAAGGAGGGACATGGACGGTTCTCTTTGCAGGATCGGAAGAAAAAAGGAACCCGCGCCGCGCATCGGGGCGGCGGGCGGATCGGGAAAAGGCCGGCGGCGGCCGGTCAGTCCAGCACGTCGGGCTCGGCGCGCACCAGGGCGGCGTACAGCACCTCGAAGGCGTGGTACGCGCCGCCCGGGCGGCCCACCTGCTGGTGCGTCAGCGCCGCGACTTCGTGCGGAATCGGCTGCGGCGTGCCGGCCGCCTCGGCCAGCAGCTGCGTGCGGCAGGCGTTGTCCAGCGCGATGTACCACCAGGCGGCGGCCTGCACCGTGGGGCCGGCGGTCAGGATGCCGTGGTTCTTCAGGATCACCGCCTTGCGCTGGCCCAGCGCCCCGGCGATGCGGAAGCCCTCGTCGGTCTCCAGCACCACGCCCCGGAAGTCGTCGAACAGGGCGTGGTCCTCGTAGAAGGCGCAGGCGTCCTGCGAGAGCGGGTCGAGCGTGCGGCCCAGCGCCGACCAGGCCTTGCCGTAGGTCGAGTGCGTGTGGGCGGCGGCCACGATGTCGGGCCGCGCCTCGTGCAGCGCGGCATGGATGGCGAAGGCGGCGCGGTTCAGCGGCCCGTCGCCCACCACGATCTCGCCGGCGGCGTTGACCAGCAGCAGGTCCGAGACGCGGATGCGCGAGAAGTGCACGCCGAAGGGGTTGACCCAGAAGTGGTCGTGCAGCTCCGGGTCGCGCGCGGTGATGTGGCCGGCCAAGCCCTGGTCGAAGCCGCGCTGCGCGAACAGGCGGAAGGCGACGGCCAGGCGCTGCTTGCGGTGCAGGCGCTCTTCTTCCGCGCTGGCGGGGGCGGGCAGGTCGTCGAACCAGTCGCGCCGCGCCGGGACGCGGTTGCGCGCCTTCTCGATGCTGGGCGGGTAGGCGACGGGCAGGGGGAAGGGAATGGCGGACATGGCGGGGTGCTTCCGGGTCGTGGGGATGGGGGAGGCGCTCAGTAGCCGAGCCCGGGGTCGGGGACGTGCGCCAGCGGCTCGCCGCGCGAGCGCCGCCGCAGGTTGTCCAGCAGCAGGTCGGCCAGCGCCTCGCGGGTGGAGGGCGAGATGGCGCTGGTGTGCGGCGAGATGAACACCCGGGGATGCGCGTACAGCGGGTGCCCGGCCGGCAGCGGCTCGGGTTCGGTGACGTCCAGCGTGGCGCGCGACAGCCGTCCGGCGTCCAGCGCCTCCAGCAGCGCGGCCTGGTCGACCAGGCTGCCGCGCGCCACGTTGATCAGGTGCAGGCCGGGCCGCGCGTGCGCCAGCGCCGCGTGGTCGATGACGTGCCGCGTCTCGGGCGTGGCGGGCGCGGCCAGCACCAGGTGGTCGCTCTCGCGCAGCAGTTCCTGCAGGCTGGCGGCGCGGCGCACGCCGGGCACGCCGAAGGGCGCCTCGCTGCGCCGCAGGGCGAGCACCGAGAGGCCCAGCGCCAGCGCGCGCGGCGCGATGGCCTGCGCGATGCTGCCCCAGCCGTACAGGCCCAGCGTGGCGCCGGCCACGCTGCCGGTGGGGCGCAGGCGCCACTGCGCGGGATCGCGGATCCACAGCCCCGGCAGGTCCTTGGCGGCGGCGAGGACGGCGGCCAGCACGTACTCGGCGATCACCGGCGAGGCGGTGCCGCGGGCGGCGCTGACGGGCGTGGAGCGCAGCAGCCAGGAGGGATAGCCGTCCAGCCCCACCGCCGCCAGCTGCACCCACTGCAGCCCGTGCGGCCAGCCGGCCGGCGCGGGCGTGTCCAGCGCGTCCCACATCGGCTGGGCCACCAGCACCTGCGCGCCGTCGGGCAGCGCGTCCGGCACGCCGCGCGGCACGGGCTGCACGGCCGCCCGCGCGAAGCGGCCATCGGCCGA
>JASGDG010000392.1:0-4116 GCA_047607325.1 Xenophilus sp.
GGACGGCACGTAGGGGAAGCGCTCCACCACCCGCCTCAGGCCGCCGGGTGCCTGCGCCGGCGGGGCCAGGTCGAACGCGACGCTGCGCCACTCGGCCAGCTGCGTCTTGTGGCGCTGCATGGAGGTGCCGAAGCTGTTCTGCCGCATGCGCTCGCGCGACAGGCGTTCCAGGTCGACGTCGGCATACACGATGTGCGAGGCGTTGGCGAAGCGCTCGCTCTCGGCCAGCATCTCGCCGGCCTCGCAGATCAGCGCCTGGCCGTCCCAGGCCAGGTCGGTGGTCGATTCGCCGATGCCGGCCGACGAGTACAGGTACGCCGCCTGGCAGCGCGCCGACTGCAGCGCGACCAGCTGATGCCGGTAGGCCGACTTGCCGATGGTGACGTTGGAGGCCGAGAGGTTGACCAGCACCGTCGCGCCGGCCAGCGCCGCGTAGCTGGACGGCGGAATGGGCACCCACACGTCCTCGCAGATCTCGCAGTGCAGCGCCAGCAGCGGCATCTGGCGCGAGCGGAACACGATCCGGCTGCCGAAGGGCACGCCCTCCTGCCCGCACAGCGTGATCGACGCGGCCACCGCCGCATCCGCGCCGGCGAACTGCCGGGCCTCGTAGAACTCGGCGTAGTTGGGCAGGTAGGTCTTGGGCTGCACGCCGAGGATGCGCCCGCCGGCCACCACCGCCGCGCAGTTGAACAGCAGGTGGTCGACCCGCAGCGGCAGGCCGACGATAGCCACGCAGCCCAGCGTGCGCGAGGCCTCCACCACCTGCGCCAGCGCGTCCTCGCAGGCGGCCAGCAGCGCCGCCTGGTGGAACAGGTCGTCGCAGGTGTAGGCCGACAGGCCCAGCTCGGGAAACGCCACCACCACCGCGCCCTGCCCGGCCGCCTCCCGGTAGAGGCGGACCGTCTCGGCCGCGTTGAAGGCCGGGTCGGCCACGCGGTTGCGCGGCACCGCGACCGCCACCCGGGCGAAGCCGTGGCGGTAGGGGCTGAGGAAAGGCAGGTCTTGCGGGGTGGAAGCCATGCGCCGAATCTACGCCATCGGGCCGGCGCCCACCGGCCTCAGAGGTATCCGCAGAAGCGCAGGATGTGGGGCCGTCGGGCTTCAGTTCAGGGCGCGCCGCAGGGCGGCCACGCGCTCGGTGACGGCATCGACGTCGAGCGCGTCCTCGGCGTGCGCCAGGTAGACCTCCAGGTCGCTCACCGCCTGCCGCGGGTGGCCCTGCTCCGCGTGCGCCAGGCCGCGGTCGCGCCACTCGCCCCAGGCCTCCGGCAGCAGGACGACCAGCCGGTCCTGCACCGCGATGAGGCGCACCCAGTCTTCCTGCGTACGGTGGATCTCCTTGAGGTTGCGCAGCATGCGCGCCACGATCTCGCGCGGCGTGGCCGGCTGCAGGTACAGCCCGAGCGGCACGTCGAACTCGCCGACCAGGCCGTTGCTGCGCTTGTAGGGCTCCAGCCGCTCCGACAGCTCCTCGCGCGAGAGCGACTTGCCGGTGAAGGGGTCGATCACCACCTGCCCCTTGGGCAGCGAGACCTTGAGCATGAAGTGCCCCGGGAAGCCGATGCCGCGGGCATGCAGGCCCAGCCCCTGCGCCAGCTCGATCCACAGCACCGCCAGCGAGATCGGGATGCCACGCCGCGTGCGCAGCACCGCGTTCAGGTAGCTGTTGTCGGGGTCGTAGTAGTCGTTGACGTTGCCGCCGAAGTTCAGGTCGTGGAAGAAGAACTGGTTCAGCGCCCGCAGCCGCGCCAGCGGCGCCGCGTCGGCCGGCAGGCGGCGGCACAGGCGGGCCAGCAGCTGGTCCACGTCGCCCAGCACCTGCTGCACGTCGAGGTCGGGGTATTCGTCCTGGGCGATGCTGGTGGCTGCCTCGAGCAGCGGGAACTGCTCGTCGCTCTGGACGAGCGCCGAGAAATAGGCCAGCGGGGTGGGCGGCTCGAAGCTCAGGGGCATGGGGCTTTGTTGTAGTGGAGGCACCGGGGAGCGTCAAGGCGCCCCGCGTGCCGGGTTCAGCGGCGCACGAAGCCGCGCAGGCGCACGCCGGCCAGCGCCAGCGCGCCGAAGTAGAGCGCGGCGGCGCCGGCGATGAAGCCGGCCAGCAGCCCGATGCGCAGCAGCCGCTGCTCGCGCAGCGCCACCCAGTCGAAGTGCCGGCCGCCCCACCACAGCAGCGCCCCCATGGCGGCCGAGGCCAGCAGCACCTGCAGCACGAAGCGCCCCCAGCCGGGCAGCGGCCGGTAGCTGCCGCGGCGGATCAGGCCCGCCAGCAGCCACAGCGCGTTGACCACGGCGCCGATGGCGATGGTGAGCGTGAGCGCCGCGTGCTGCAGCAGCGGCACCAGCAGCAGGTTCAGCGCCTGGGTGAACACCAGCACGCCGACGGCGATGAGCGCCGGCGTCTTCATGTCGTGCCGCGCGTAGTAGCCCGGCGCCAGCACCTTGATGGCCACGATGCCGACCAGCCCGACGCCGTAGCCGGCCAGCGCCGCCGTGGTGCGCTGCACGTCCACGGCCTTGTAGGCGCCGTAGTGGAACAGCACCGCCACCAGCGGCTGCGCGAAGGTCAGCAGCGCCACCGCGCAGGGCACCGACAGCAGCACGACCAGCCGCAGGCCCCAGTCGAGCATGGCGGAATAGCGGGCGTCGTCGGCCGCCGCGCGCGCCGCGGCCAGCTGCGGCATCAGCACCACGCCGAGCGCGACGCCCAGCATCGCGGTGGGGAATTCCATCAGCCGGTCGGAGTTCGTCACCCAGGTCACGCTGCCGGGCGCGAGGTGCGAGGCGATCTGCGTGTTGATCAGCAGCGACAGCTGCGCCACGCTCACGCCGACCAGCGCCGGCAGCATCAGGCGGGCCACTTGGCGCGTGCTCGGGTCGGCCCAGGCGGCGCGCAGCGCGCCGATGCCGGCGCCGATGCGCGGCAGCATCCCCAGCCGCGCCAGCGCCGGCAGCTGGATCGCCAGCTGCAGCATGCCGCCCACCATCACCCCGACGCACTGCGCGTAGATCGGCTCGATGCCCCAGCGGCGGAACAGCGGCGCGCCCAGGACGATGGCGCCGATCAGCGCCAGGTTCAGCAGCACCGGCGAGGCCGCCGGCACGGCGAACTTCTTCCAGGTGTTGAGGATGCCGCCCGCCAGCGCCACCATCGACATGAAGCCGATGTAGGGGAACATCCAGCGCGTCATGACGACCGCCGCGTCGAAGCCGTGGCCGCTGCGCTGCAGGCCGCTGGCCATCGCCCAGACCATCGCCGGCGCCGCCGCCACGCCGGCCGCGCACAGCAGCGCCAGCACCCACGCCAGCACGGTGGCGACGTGATCGACCATCTGCCGCACGCCGGCGTCGCCCTGCGCCTCGCGCCGCGCCGCCAGCACCGGCACGAAGGCCTGGCTGAAGGCGCCCTCGCCGAAGACGCGGCGGAACAGGTTGGGGATGCGGAAGGCGACGTTGAAGGCGTCGGTCAGCGCGCTGACGCCGAACACCGAGGCGAACAGCACATCGCGGACCAGTCCCGTGATGCGCGAGGCCAGCGTGAGCAGCGAGACGGTGGAGGCGGAGCGGAACAGGGACACGGCGCGCAAGTGTAGGGGCCGCCGGCGGCGCTTTTACCCGGATCAATTGCTGGCCGGCGACATCCGGCATATAATCGTGGGCTTTGCTGCAACATCCACAGACCTTTTAAGGAACCCAGAACATGGCATCCGCCAAGCCCAAGAAGAAGAACCCGCGCCTCGCGTCGGGCCGCAAGCGCGTCCGCCAGGACACCCACATCAATGCCGCCAACAGCTCGCTGCGCTCCAAGTACCGCACCGCGGTGAAGAACGTGGACAAGGCCGTCGCCGCCGGCGACAAGACCAAGGCCACCGAGCTGTTCGCCAAGGCCCAGAGCGTGATCGACACGATCGCCGACAAGGGCATCTTCCACAAGAACAAGGCCGCTCGCGACAAGAGCCGCCTGGCCGCCAAGGTGAAAGCCCTGGCCGCACCCCAAGCCGCCGCCTGACGTTTTTCAGGTCAGCCCGGATCGCCGCCAACGCGGTCCGCCGTTTGATCGGGTGCGCTGCAGCAGGAAAAGAAAAACCGCCTTCGGGCGGTTTTTTCGTTTCACGA
>JASGDG010000393.1:0-2548 GCA_047607325.1 Xenophilus sp.
CTGCAAATCCTCCACCCGGTCGCACACCGCCTTGACGACCATCAGGATGGGGATGCCCAGCAGCAGCCCCCACACGCCCCACAGCCAGCCCCAGAAGATCACGCCGACGAACACGGCCACGGGGTTCATGCGCGCGGTGCGGCTGGTCAGCCAGGGCGCCAGCAGGTTGCCGACCAGGGTGTGGATGAGCAGCGAGCTGCCGGCCACGGCCAGCGCCATCTCGATGCTGCTGAACTGCAGGAAGGCCACCAGCCCGGCGGCGGCCAGCACGATCACCGAGCCGACGTAGGGGATCAGGTTGGTGACGCCGGCGATGATGCCCCACACCGCCGCGTTGGCCAGCCCCAGCGTCCAGAAGGCCAGGCCGGTGGCGACGCCGACGACGGCGCTGTTGAGGATCTGCACCAGCAGGTAGCGCTCGATCTGCCGCGTGATGTCGTCCAGCACGCGGATGGTGATCTTCTTCTTCTGCAGGCCGTGGCCGGTGATGCGGATCAGCTTGCGGCGGAAGGTGTCGCCCGAGCACAGCGCGAAGTAGGTGAGGAAGACCACCAGCGTCAGCTGGCTGGCGGCGCCGAGCAGGCCGACGGTGCCGCTCACGAGGTAGTCGCTCACGTTGAAGGGGGGACGTTCGATGATCACGCGCTGCACGCCCCGGCGCGGCGGCGCGGTGGGACCGGCGTTGTCCTGGGCGGCGCGTTCCAGCTGGGCGGCCGCCGCCTGCACGGTGTCCAGCGGGCCGGCCCTGGTGCTGCGCTGGCGCACGGCGGCACGCAGCTTCTGCGCGGCCACGGGCAGGGCGTCGATCACCTCGGCGGCGCTGCCGGAAAGCGAATAGCCCGTCCAGCCGATGCCGCCGCCCAGGGCCAGCAGCAGCAGCGCGGCGCCCAGCCAGCGCGGCAGGCGCCGGCGCTCCAGCCGGTCGACCACCGGCGAGAGCGCGTAGGTCAGCATCAGGCTGAACATCAGCGGGATGAACACGGCCGCGGCCCAGCGCAGCGCGAACACGCAGCCCAGCACGGCCAGCACCGCCAGCGAGACGCTGCGCACGTCCACCCGGGTGTGCAGGACGGGCGGCGGCGTGCTGCGGGGCGGATCGTCGTTCATGGCGTCCTCACGGCTTCGCGCACGCCGGTGAGCATGCGGCGCGACACCATCACCAGCTCGGGCACGCCGGCCAGGCGCAGGGCCCAGCCCTCGGTGTCTTCCTCCTGGTCGTGGTGGCGCTCCAGCGCACGGATGGCGCCGCGCGCCACCAGCGTGCTGCGGTGCGCGCGCACGAAGCGCCCGGGGTAGCGCTCCTCCAGGTCGCCCAGGGTGCCGTCCATCACCAGCGAGCGGGCGGCGGTGCGCACGGTGATGTACTTCAGCTCCGCGCGCAGGTAGATCACCTCGGCCAGCGGGATGCGCTCGGTGCGGCCGCGGTCGGTGATCAGCAGGTGCGGCGAGGCGCCGGCCGCGGCGTCCGGCGCGGCGCGGCGCTCCTTCAGGGCGCGCTCGGCCTTGGCCAGCGCCTGCTGCAGCCGCTCGGCGCGCACGGGCTTGGTCAGGTAGTCGACCGCCTCCAGTTCGAAGGCGGTGACGGCGTGCTCCGCATGGGCGGTGACGAAGACCACCGCCGGCGCGTCGGCACGCTGGCGCAGCAGCCGGGCCAGCGCCACGCCGTCGAGGCCGGGCATGTGGATGTCCAGCAGCATCAGGTCGAAGGGCCGGGCGTCCAGCAGGGCCAGGGCCTCGGCGCCCTGCGCCGCCTCGCCGCCGACCACGGCGGCCGGCGCCTTGCAGCCGCCCAGCAGCGTGCGCAGGCGGGCGCGGGCCAGGTCTTCGTCGTCCACCACCAGGGTGCGCAGGGCGTGGGCGAGGGGGGCGGGAGGCAGGCTCATGGTGCTTCTTCTGCGGGAATGTCGATGCGCACCCGGTAGCGGTCCCCGTCCACCCCGGCGCGGAAGCCCGCCTGCACGTCGTGCAGCAGCCGGAGCCGGTCGCGCACGTTGTCCAGCGCGATGCCGTGGCCGCGCGGCAGCGGCGCGTCGGCCCAGCGCAGCGGCGGCAGGCTGTTGACCACCTCGATCACCACCTTGGCGCCGCGCCGCTCGGTGCGGATGCGCAGCCGGCCGCCCTGCGGGCTGGGCTCCACGCCGTGCTTGACGGCGTTCTCCACCAGCGGCTGCAGCAGCAGGCGCGGCAGGCGCGCGCCGCCGGCGCGCGGGTCGATGGCCCAGCGCACCCGCATCCGGCGGCCGAAGCGCACCTGCTCGATCGCCAGGTAGCGCTGCGCCAGCGCGATCTCGTCGTCCAGCGTGGCCGGCTGGTCCGGGTCGGCCAGCGCGCAGCGAAACAGCTCGGCCAGGTCCTCCAGCATCGTCTCGGCCTGGGCCGGCTCCGCGCGCACCAGGGCGATGGCGCTGTTGAGCGTGTTGAAGAGGAAGTGCGGGCGGATGCGCTGCTGCAACTCCTCCAGCCGCGCCGTGGTGGCGGCCGGCGTGCGGCCGCTGGCGCGCAGGGCCATCGCCACCATCGCCGCGCCGGCGAAGGCCGCGCCCGCCAG
>JASGDG010000394.1:0-4356 GCA_047607325.1 Xenophilus sp.
AGCCGCGGCACGGCGGCAGGTATCCAGCCGTGGTATCCACGCTGGTATCCATGGAAACGGGGCGCCCACCGCTTCCGCCCCGAAGGCCTGCACGCTGGCGACGGTGTGCGGGCCTTGTGCTTTCTGGGCAAGGGTGGAATTTCAAATCCCACCCTTTCGGGCCGGCCGCCGATCAGAGCCCACTGCCCCCGCGCCCAACAAGGGGGTGAACGAATCGTTCACCCCCCTCGGGCTGGTGGCACACTCGCTTATCTACCACTTGCGCAACTGGTCAATATGCGAATGACATCGAAGAAGCGCGCCATCCTGGCATGCCTGGGTGAGCGCGATCCCGGCGAGTACTTGGAGAGGGGCGCGCCACCCTACAGCGCCTCCGAAGTGGCGGAACACCTGGGGCTGGATCTGTCCAACACCGCCAAGGCGCTGGCGGCGATGGAGCGCGACGGCTTGCTGATCCGCGAGATGGCGCTGCGGCCCGTCTGGAATGCAATCGCCGGCACTGACATGGAGCGGCTTTGCGCGTGCTACTGGGTGGCCGAGACGATGGAAGGGGATCGGGCGGCCGCGCAGGCCTGGCGCAGCGGGGGCGCGGCGCGCTCCGAGGCTGCCCTGTCCAGGATGCTCGCGCTGGCGCCCTGAGCAAGGGGCGATGCCGGAAACCCGGTATCGCCTTGCCCAAGTCACGGCAAACATGGGCGCCGCCGCTGCTGCAAGGGGGTCGCAAAACGTTACCCCCTTCAAACTGCGGGCGGCATCAGTTCGGAGCGGGGAAGCCGGCGTCGTCCGGATCGAGGGGTTGCGGCGGCAGGGTGGGCTGGCCAGGGGCGCCGTCATCCGGCGCGTCAGGGCTCGGGCTGGGCTGTTGGCCGGGAAGGGTTGCCATGCGCTGATGGTGCCACGCAGCGGGGTAGATCGCGACCCGCACCTGCGCGCAACCGCTACGCAGCCGGGCGACGCGCCGGGTTTCGTCAGTTTCGTCAGTGCGTGTCCTGGGGTTTTGCCAACCGTCACGGCGCCGGTTTGGTCGTCGACCACCAGCACCACGGCCGGCGGCACCGAAGCGGCTGATCATCCCTCGCTGCGCGACCTCTGGGCATGCCGCCGCGGCTGTCGCGCAGATGGGACACTTTGAAATTTGTCGGTACTTTTGTCGGTACCTTTCGGGTCCATCAGACGAAAACCTAGTATCCATGCGAGTTGCAGCCAGATTTAAGAGTCCCACACTCGCAGGCGAGCGGTGGTTGGTAAACTCATTTATCATCAATGGGTTTATGACTTACGACCACACGCAGCGCTTCGGCTTCCTGGTCAACCAGGTGGCGCGGCTGCATGGCGCGCATTTCGACCGGCTGGCGCGGGAGCGGCTGGGGCTGTCGCTGGCGCAGTGCCGGCTGATCGGGGCGCTGGTCCAGCACCAGGCGCCGCTGTCGCAGGCCGAACTGGCGCAGCGGCTGGAGCTCAGTGCCATGGGCGTGGCCGCGCTGTGTGATCGCATGGAAGCGGCGGGCTGGATTCGCCGCGAGGCCTCCACCACGGACCGCCGCGTGAAGTGGGTCCATCCCGAGCCGCGCGCACTGGCGGCCTTCGAGGAGGCGCTGCGCCTCGGCGACGAGGTGCAGGCGCACGGCCTGAGCCATCTCAGCGCGGCGGAGCGCAGGCAGCTCATCGTCCTGCTGCGCAAGGCGAGCGACGGGCTGCTGGCCTGGGCGCCGGGCACGGCCCTGACGGGGGAGCAGGCATGAGCGCGCCGCCAACCGTGCCGCACAAGGGCCTGATCACCCTGTCGATCATGCTCGCGACGATCATGCAGGCGCTGGACACCACCATCGCCAACGTCGCGCTGCCGCACATGCAAGGCAGCCTGCAGGCCTCGCAGGACCAGATCACCTGGGTGCTGACCTCGTACATCGTCGCCTCGGCGATCGCGCTGCCGCTGACGGGCTGGCTGTGCGGGCACTGGGGCCGGCGGCGCGTGTTCCTCGTCTCGGTGGCCGGCTTCACCGTCGCGTCGGCCCTGTGCGGGCTGGCGGGATCGATGGTGGAGATCGTCGGTGCTCGGCTGCTGCAGGGCATTTTCGGGGCGGCGCTGGTACCGCTGTCTCAGGCGGTGCTGCTGGACATCAACCCGCCGCACAAGGTCGGCCAGGCGATGGCGGTCTGGGGCGCCGGCATCATGGTCGGCCCCATCCTGGGCCCGCTGCTGGGCGGCTGGCTCACCGACCAGCTCAACTGGCGCTGGGTGTTCTTCATCAACCTGCCGGTGGGCCTGGTCGCGCTGTGGGGCATCGCGCGCTATCTGCCCGAAAGCCGGCCCGGGGCGGAGAAACTGGACGTCTTCGGCTTCGTCTCGCTGAGCATCGCCATCGGCATGCTGCAGCTGTTCCTCGACCGGGGCGAGCAGCTCGACTGGTTCGATTCGTGGGAGATCCGCCTGGAGGCCGCCGCGGCGCTGGTGTCCTTTGTGTTCTTCGTGGCCCACACCTGGACGGTGCAGGGCGAGAGCTTTTTCGACCGCGAACTGCTCAAGGACCGCAACTTCGTCACCGGCCTGCTGTTCGCCTTCATCGTCGGCATGATCCTGTTCGCCACCATGTCGCTGCTGCCCACCTTCCTGCAGGGGCTGATGGGCTACCCGGTGGTCTATACCGGCATGGTCACCGCGCCGCGCGGGGTGGGCACGATGATCGCGATGATTCTGGTCGGCCGGCTGGTGCAGCGGGTGGACGTGCGCGCCATCATGGCGCTGGGCTTCGGCTTGACGGCCTTTGCGCTGTGGCAGATGACGCGCCTCACGCCCGACATGGACAGCACGCTGGTGGTTGTCTCCGGCTTCATTCAGGGGCTGGGCATCGGATTCACCTTCGTGCCGCTGTCCGCGGCCACCTTCGCCACGCTGGCGCCCCGTCTGCGCCACCAGGGCACGCCCATCTTCAGCCTGCTGCGCAACATCGGCAGCAGCGTGGGCATCTCGATCGTGCAGGCGCTGCTGACCGAGGGTGCCGGCAGCGCGCATGCCAACCTGGCCGCGCTGGTCGGGCCGGGCAGCGCGGCGCTCGCCGCCGGCCTGCCTGCGGCGATGAACCCCGGCAACCCGGTCGGCCTGACCGTGCTCAACGCCGAACTCACCCGCCAGGCCACCATGATCGCCTACCTCGACGATTTCTGGATCATGATGGCCGTCACGGCGCTGTCGATCCCGCTGCTGCTGCTGATCCGCAAGCCGCGCCGCGTTGCCGCCGGGCCGGCGGAGGTGCCGCACTGAGCGGTCGTGCCGTTGGCCGACACCGGCCGGCACCTGGGGGTGCGAAGATGCGGGCCTGTGTCCTTGCATTCATGAAGGAGTCCTCGTGAGCACACCCGACACCGATTCGCCGCGCCGCACCGATCCGGGCCTTTCCTTTCTGGCCGCCTTCGCGCCGCACTGGGGCTGGCTTGCCCTGCGCGGCGCGGCGGCGATCGCGTTCGGCCTGCTGGCCTGGGCGCTGCCGGGGCTCACGGTGGCGGTCATGGTCGCCGTCTGGGGCGCCTACGCGCTGATCGACGGCGTGCTGGCGCTGGTGGCGGGCCTGCGCATCCGCGACAACGGCAGGCCGCTGTGGGCGGTGGTCGTGCTGGGCCTGCTGGGCATCGCCGCAGGCATCGCCACCTTCGTCTGGCCGGGGCTGACGGCGCTCACGCTGGTGCTGATCATCGGGTTCTGGGCGATCGCGGGCGGCGTGTTCCAGATCATCACCGCCATACGGTTGCGCAAGGCGATCGAGGGCGAGTGGTTCTATGTCCTCTCGGGCCTGCTGTCGGTGGTGTTCGGTGTGGCGGTGGTCGCCGTGCCGGGCGCGGGCGCCGTGGCGCTGGCCTGGCTGATCGGCAGCTTCGCCTTCGTCTACGGCGTGCTGCTGCTGCTGCTGGCGCTGCGGCTGCGCAAGGAGCAGCAGCGTTGAGCCCGCGTCAGGCCGCCGCCAGCAGCCCGCGCTCCTCGATGAAGCGCACCACCGCATCCAGCCCTTCGCGGGTCTTGAGGTTGGTCATCACGTAGGGCCTGCCCTTGCGCATGCGCTGGGTGTCCTGCGCCATCACGCCCAGGTCGGCGCCGACGTGCGGCGCCAGGTCGGTCTTGTTGATGACGAACAGGTCGCTCTTGGTGATGCCGGGGCCGCCCTTGCGCGGGATCTTCTCGCCGGCGGCGACGTCGATCACGTAGATCGTCAGGTCGGAGAGCTCGGGGCTGAAGGTCGCGGCGAGGTTGTCGCCGCCGCTTTCGACGAAGACCACGTCGGCGTCCGGGAACTCGCCCAGCATGCGGTCGATGGCTTCGAGGTTGATGGAGCAGTCCTCGCGGATGGCGGTGTGTGGGCAGCC
>JASGDG010000395.1:0-2554 GCA_047607325.1 Xenophilus sp.
GCGCGAAGGCCGGCAGCGCGTCCGGGTCGGCCAGGGCGACGGCGGCGCGCGCGGCGCCGGGGCGATTGGCCTCCATCGCCAGGCGCGCCTTGCGCCAGGCGTCGCCGGGCGACATCAGGCGCGCGGCGATCAGGCGGTCCGCGGCCGTGAGGCAGCCGTCGTCCAGCTCGCGCTGGGCCAGCCAGTTGCGCCGCACCGTCTCGGCCTGCGCGGCGGTGGCCTGGCCGCTGGCGAGCGTGTCCACCAGGATGGCGTAGCACTGCACCTCGCGGTCGTCCCGCATGCGGTAGGCCGGGTACAGCGCCGAGAACTCGTCCCACTGGCGGCGCTGGCCGAGCAGCAGCAGCCAGTCGTTGCGCAGGCGGTCTTCCTGGTAGGTGCCGGCATAGCGGGCCAGGAACGCCTGCACCTCGTCGCTGCCGGCCTCCTGCAGGCGGGCCTTCAGCTCCCAGTAGGCGGCCCAGGGCTCCAGCACGTGGCCGCGGGCGGCGGGCAGCAGGGCCGTGAGACGCGCCTTGTCGCCGCGCTGGAAAGCCTGCCTCATCTGCAGGATCACGTCGTCGCTGCCGGCGTCCTGGGCGCAGGCGGGTTGCGCCAGCACGGCGGACCCCAGCAGCAGGGCTGCCAAAATGCTTCGAAACTGCATCAAGGGATTATGGACAAGGCACACGATGGAAACCGCTCGCGCACGGGTGCGCCGGCGTCCGCGGCGGGCGAATTTCTCAAGACGCAGGTCCGCCAGGCGCTGATCGGGCAGCGCCTGGCCATGCCGGACCGCCAGCAGCGCGCCGCCGCCTTGCAGCAGGTGCTGCGCATCTGGCTGGTGAGGCGGCCCGACACGGTGATCGGGGCCTACTGGCCGATCAAGGGCGAGTTCGACCCGCTGCCCGCGCTGCACCGCTGGAAGGAAGACGGCGAACTGATGGACGAGCCCCTGCGCCGCCGCATCGGCCTGCCGGTGGTCGACCGGGTGCACAAGACGCTGAGCTTCCATGCGTGGTACCCGGGCTGCCCGATGGAGAACGACGCCTACGACATCCCCAAGCCCAAGGACACCGAACTGATCGTGCCCACGCTGCTGTTCGTGCCCTGCCTGGGCTACGGCGCCGGCGGCTACCGGCTGGGCTACGGCGGCGGCTTCTACGACCGCACGCTGGCGGCGATGGTGCCCCGGCCCTTCACCGTGGGGCTGGGCTTCGCCAACGGCTTCATCGAGGACTTCGAACCCGAGGCGCACGACGTGCCGCTGGACGCGATCCTCAACGACCACGGCGTCGTCTGGCCGGTGGGCTGAGAGGCCGAGCGGGGCTTGCGCCCTTTCCCCTTCAATCCAGATCGTCCACCGTGTCCGGGTCGGGCCCGTCGCCGATGGCCTCGCGCGTGGCGGCGGCCTGGTCGCGCAGCCAGGCGCAGAAGGCGGCGATCTCGGGCCGGGCGGTGCTGCGTGGCGCCACCAGCAGCCAGTAGGCCAGTGGCGAATCGACGCGGTGGCCGATGGGCAGCACCTCGACCAGGTCGCCGCTGCGCAGGTTCTCGGCGATCAGCGGGCTGCGCGCCAGCACCACGCCCTGGCCGGCGAGGGCGGCCTGCACCATCTGGGAGGCATAGTTGAAGTACAGCCAGCGGCGCGGCTGCACCCGCGTCAGGCCGGCCGCGTCGAACCAGCGCCGCCAGGTCAGCCACTCCAGGTGCGTGCGGTGCGCATCGCCGGCCTCGATGAGGGTGTAGGCGGCGATGTCCTGCGGCTTGCGGATGGCCGGGCCGCTCTTGAGCAGCCAGGGGCTGGCCACCGGCATCAGCGTTTCGCCGAACAGCCGCACGGCGCCGGCGGGCATGTTCTCGGCCGGTCCGTAGCGCAGCGCCAGGTCGACGTCGGCCACCTCCAGGTCCACCGCCGCATCGCTGGCGTCGATGCGGATGTCGATCTCCGGGTTGTCGTGCTGGAAGGCCTCCATCCGCGGGATCAGCCACATCGAGGCGAAGGAGGCGAAGGTGGTGAGCGCCACGCTCTTGCGCCCGGCGCTGGCGCGGATCTGCCGCACCGCGCCGTCGACGCGCGGCAGCGCCTGCTGCACCGCCAGCAGCAGCAGCGCGCCGGCGCTGGTCAGCTCGACGGCGCGCGTGTGGCGCAGGAAGAGGGGCACGCCCACGTCCTCCTCCAGCGACTGGATCTGCCGGCTGACGGCCGACTGGGTCAGCGCCATCTCCTCGGCCGCGGCGCGGAAGTTCAGGTGCCGCGCGACGGCCTCGAAGGCGCGCAGGTGGCCGGCGCCGATGGGGCGGGTGCGCAGGTGGGTCTGGGAGTGCTGCATGACGGGCCGATGACGCGATTGATGCGGAACCGGAATCAGTAGCCTAGCGCGTTTTCATTGGACTGCGATCGGGCGCGCCGGGATCATTCATTCCCGAATCGCGATGTTCGCGAATTCACCCACACCCCGAGGAGTCCGCCATGACCAGCGCCACCGCCTGCACCCCCATCCTGGCTTCCGCCGCGGCCGGCCACGCCGACGCCGTGCCGCCGGCGGTGCGCCGCGGCGCGTGGCAGCTGGCC
>JASGDG010000396.1:0-42358 GCA_047607325.1 Xenophilus sp.
CCTCGCGCGCGCGCTCGGCGTTGCCGGCCGCCAGCGGCGCGCCGAGCGGCCCGGCCTGCGCGCCCGACAGCGCGATCAGCCCCTCGTTCAGTTCCTCGACCCACGCCCACTTCGCCCGGGCCTGCGCCTCGCCGCGGCCGACGTTCTGCGTCCAGGCGCGCGCCAGCAGCTCGCACAGGTTCAGGTAGCCGGCATGGTTCTGCACCAGCAGCACGATGCGGCTGGGCGCAGCATCGGCATCCAGCCCCTCGACGATCACCTCGCAGCCCAGCAGCGGCTTGACGCCCTTGCCCCGCGCCTGCTTGTAGAACTTGACGCCGCCGAAGAGGTTGTTGAGGTCGGTGATGGCCAGCGCGGGCTGGCCGTCCCGGGCGGCGGCCTTGACGGCCTCGTCGATGCGGGTGGTGCCGTCGACGACGGAGAACTCGGTGTGCAGGCGCAGGTGGACGAACATGGCGCAGGATTTTAGGAAGCCGCCCGCTCGTCTTCCGCCCCCCTGCGGCAACCGCGCCAGACGCATGGCAGTGACGCCCGGCGGCAGCGGCAGCCACACAGCCCCTGCAGCCTCATGCCGCCATGCCAGGCAACGCCCGCGACGACCGGCCTGAGCAGCATGCGCCACAGGGCGCTTCCTACAATCCCTGCCGTGCCAGACGCCGTGCTCAACATCTCCGCCTACCTCTTCGTCCCGCTGCCCGACAGGGCCGATCTGCGGCCGCGCCTGCTGGCCCAATGCCAGGCGGCGGGCCTGAAGGGCAGTATCCTGCTGGCCGAGGAAGGCATCAACCTCTTCCTGGCCGGCGAGCCGCAGGCGGTGCGCGGCTTCATCGATGCGCTGCGCGAGGCAGACGAGCGCTTCTCCCCGCTCGCGCCCAAGGAAAGCTGGTCCGTACAACAGCCCTTCCGCCGCATGCTGGTCAAGCTCAAGCGCGAGATCATCCGCATGGACCACCCGGCCATCCGCCCTGCCGCGGGCCGCGCGCCGGCGGTGCAGGCCCGCACGCTGCGGCGCTGGCTGGACCAGGGGCACGACGACGCCGGCCGGCCGGTGGTGATGCTGGACACGCGCAATGCCTTCGAGGTGGACTGCGGCAGCTTCGAGCACGCGATCGACTGGCGCCTGCGCAAGTTCAGCGAGTTCCCCGCCGCCGTGCAGGCGCACCGCGCCGAACTGGAAGGCAAGACGGTGGTGAGCTTCTGCACCGGCGGCATCCGCTGCGAGAAGGCGGCCATCTACATGCACGACATCGGCCTGCCCCACGTGCTGCAGCTGGAAGGCGGCATCCTCAAGTACTTCGAGGAGGTCGGCGGTGCGCACTACCGCGGTGACTGCTTCGTCTTCGACGGCCGCGAAGCGCTGGCGCCGGACCTGAGCGCGCGTGCGCCGCACAGCAGTGCGCGTCGGGCGGAAGACCCAGACATCGCTGTCAAGGCCCATCCTCTGTCACCCTGAGAAGAAAAGCGAAAAGCAAGCCATGTCCGCCCCCTCCCCGATGCCGAATACGCCAGCCCCAGCGCGCGCCGCCTGCGCGAGGATCTGACGCTGGCCCTGCGCGCCGCCGCGCACCATGGCCTGGAAGAGGGCATGTGCAACCATTTCAGCGTGATGCTTCCCACCGCGCGCCACAGCCCCCCCAGGCGCCGGTGGCGCGGGACCGCTACCTCATCAATCCGCGCGGCCTGCACTGGAGCGAGATCGGCCCCGGCGATATCGTGCTCATCGACGTGCGCGGCCAGGTGTTGGCCGGCCGCCACCGCGTCGAGCCGACCGCGCTGTTCATCCATGGCGCGGTGCATCTTGTGTGCAGTAAGGTTTGGGCACGTCGGGCGACCAGCATCATCAACGTCGACGTCTGCGCCGCAACAGGCCTGCGTCGGTATATGTGCAGGGCAATTTAGCTTATTAATAACATTACGTTGATGTTTTATCGATGAAAGCATAACGTTCCAGTCTTCGCCGGGGCTGCGATGCAGCCCTTTCCCATGCCCCGAACCGTTGTGCCCATGCGAATCCGTTCCTCTCGTCTCCTGGCGGCAGCCACCGTTTCCGCTGCGCTGTCAGCACCCGCATTCGCGGCCGAGCCGATCAACGTCGGCTTCTTCTCACACCTGTCGGGCAGCTTCGCCGAGTACGGCGCGAGCTTCAAGAACGCGGTGGAGCTGTACGTCGACAAGCTCAACGCCGACGGCGGCATCAACGGCCGCCCGGTCAAGCTGATCGTCGAGGACGACCGCAACTCGCCGCAGGAAGCCGCCACCGTTGCCCGCAAGATCGTCGCCACGCCGGGCGTGGTGCTGGCCATCGGCTCCTGGTCCACCACCGCGTCGCTCGCGGCCGCGCCGATCTTCACCGAGGCCAGGATCCCGCAGATCAGCCCGACCTCGTCGCACCCGGACTTCAGCCGCCAGAGCCCCTACCAGTTCCGCCAGAACAACACCGACGACATCCTGGCGCAGTACAACGCCGACACCATCCACAAGAAGCTCAAGGCCAACCGCATCGTCATCCCGTACTCGCAGGACGACTGGGGCGTTTTCACCGTCAAGGCCACCTCGGCCGCGATCGAGAAGGACGGCGGCAAGGTGCTGCTGACCGAGGCCGTCATCCCCGGCTCGAAGGACTTCCGCCCGCTGATCAGCAAGATCAAGGCGGCCAAGCCCGACGGCGTGTTCGTCGCCCTGCCCTACCAGGAGGCATCGATCTTCCTGCAGCAACTGCGCCAGGCCGGCGTGGACATCCCGGCCGGCGGCGGCATTCCGCTGACCTCGCCCAAGTTCATCGAGCTGGCCGGCAAGGCGGCCGAAGGCACCGTGGTGCACAGCATCTTCTTCGCCGGCGACCCGTCGAAGAAGGCCTTCGTCGATGCCTACAAGGCCAAGTACAACAAGCTGCCGGACCAGTTCGCCGCCCTCGCCTATGACGCCGCCGGCGTGGGCACCGCCGCGATCCGCCGCGTGGTGCAGTCCGGCAAGCCGCTGACCGGCCAGGCCGTGCGCGACGAACTGGCCAGCGGCCCGGCCTACCAGGGCGTGACCGGCACCTCGAAGTTCGAGAACGGCAACGTCAAGAAGGACCCGACCTTCCTCGTGGTGCGCGACGGCGCCTTCCAGGTCCTGAAGGACTGATCCCGGCTCCCTGCCGATCGCGCCGGGCACGCTGTCGCAGCGTGTCCGGCGCAGCCATTTCCCCACGCCATGCTCGAACTCTTCGCCAGCCAGATCGTCAACGGCCTGGCCATCGGCCAGGTCTATGCGCTGATCGCGCTGGGCTTCACGCTGGTCTTCGGCGTCTCCAACCTCATCAACTTCGCGCAGGGCGCGCTGTTCATGCTGGGCGCGTTCGTCGCGTTCACCGGCGTGACGGTGCTGCACCTGCCGCTGGCCGCGGCCGCCGTGCTGTCGGTGGCCGCGGTCGCGCTGCTCGGCATGCTGCTGGAGCGGCTCGCGCTGCGCCCGCTGGAGAACGCGCCCTACATCGCGCCGGTGCTCTCCACGCTGGCCATCAGCCTCATCATCGACCAGCTGGCCGAGATCATCTGGTCGCCCGAGGGCCAGGCCTTTCCAGTGCCGTTCGAGGAGATCACCTGGTTCTTCGGCTCGGCCTACGTCACCAGCACCGACCTGCTGATCTTCGGCTTCGGCGCCGCAGCCACGGTGGCGCTCACGCTGTTCCTCTCGCGCTCCTGGCTGGGCCGCACGCTGCGCGCCACGGCGCAGGACCGCGACGCCGCCGCGCAGCTCGGCGTGCGCACGGCGAACGTCAAGCGCATGGCCTTCGGCCTCGCGGGCGCGCTGGGGGCCTTGAGCGGCGTCCTCGTCGCGCTGTACTTCAAGAGCGTGTTCCCGCAGATGGGCCTGCCTTACGGGCTCAAGGGCTTCTCCGCCGCACTGCTCGGCGGGCTGACCAGCACGCCGGGCGCAGTGCTCGGCGGCCTGCTGCTCGGCATCGTCGAGACCCTGGCCAGCGCCTACGTGGGCGAGGGCTACCGCGACCTCGTGGCCTACACGCTGGTGCTGGTGTTCCTGGTGTTCCGCCCACAGGGCCTGCTGGGCGATCGCCGGCTCGATGCGCTGGGCGGCGCGAGCGGCGCGGCCGGCGCCATGCCCAGCACCAGCGTGCTCGCCTCGTCGTCGAGCCAGCGCGGCGCGGTGCGCGCGCTGGAATTGCCGCCCTGGGGCTTTCTCGCCGCAGGCGCGGCGCTGGCGCTGCTGCCTCTGGCGACGCAGAGCGCCTACCTGCTGCAGGCCGTGGCCTACGCGGTGATCTTCGCGCTGCTGGTGGCCAGCGTCACGCTGGTCTCGGGCTCGCTGGGCATCCTGTCGATCGGCCACATGGCGTTCTACGGCGTGGGCGCCTACGCGGCCGGCATCCTCGCGCGCGACCACGGCTGGCCGGCCGAGGCCGCGCTGATCGGCGCCGCGCTGGTGACAGCCGCCGTGGCCGTGGTCGCCGCTCTGCCGCTGCTCAAGCTCAGCGGCCACACCGCCGCGCTCGGCACGCTGGCCGTGGGGCAGATCGGCTACCTCATCTTCATGACCTGGCTGGACGTGACGCGCGGGCCCATGGGCTTCATTGGCGTTCCTGCGCCCAAGCTGGTGCTGCTCGGAGGGCTCACGCTGTCCTCCATCGCGCAGAAGTTCTGGCTGATCGCCGCCGTCGCGGCGGTGGCGTTCGCGGTCGCGCAGCGGCTGCTGGGCTCGGACATCGGTCGCGCCTGGCGCGGCATCCGCGAGGACCGGCTCGCGGCTCATGCGGCCGGGCTGCCGGTGCGGCGCTACATCCTGCTGGGCTTCGCGCTGTCAGGCATGCTCGCGGGCTTGGCCGGCGGCCTCTTCGCCTATGTGCAGAACGTGGTGAGCCCCGAGAGCTTCACCGTCAGCGCCTCGATCCTGCTGCTGACCCTGGCCGTGCTCGGCGGCCTGGGCAACCTGACAGGCGCGGCGCTCGCCGGCTTCGCGCTCACACTGCTGCCGGAGTTGCTGCGGCCGTTCGCCGAGTGGCGCATGATCGCCTACGGCATAGCGCTGCTGATCATGCTCCGTAGACGCCCACACGGGCTGCTGGGAGCCCGCTAGCCATGACCACTCCCACCAGTATCCAGACGCGGGGGCTGTACGTCGATGACCTGAGCCGGCACTTCAGCGGTGTGAAGGCGGTCGATGGCGTGAGCTTCGAACTCGCGCCGGGCGAGGCGGTCGCGCTCGTCGGTCCCAACGGCGCGGGCAAGTCCACGCTGATCCAGCTGCTGAGCGGCGTGGAGAAGCCCACGGCCGGCCGCATCCTGCTCGACGGCCGGCGCATCGACGGCCTGGCGCCCGAGCGCATCGCGCGGCTCGGCCTGGGCCGCAGCTTCCAGACCTCGCGCGTGTTCCCCGCGCTCACCGTGTGGGACAGCGTGCGGCTCGGCACCCAGGCCGGGCTGCTGCGGCGCGCCGGCGACCGACTGGCCAACCCGGTCACCGAAGTGCTGGGCGAACTGCTCGGCCTGCCGGGCTGGCGACAGCGCCAGGCCGAGGCCGATGCGCGCGCCGAAGCCGCCCTGCGCCGCTTCGGCGACCGGCTCTGGCCGCGCCGCGGCCAGCCGGCCTTCAGCCTGTCATACGCCAACCGGCGGCGGCTGGAGATCGCCCGCGTGCTCGCGTCACAGCCGCGCTTCGTGCTGCTCGACGAGCCCGCTGCCGGCATGAACCCGAGCGAGACGGCCGAGCTGACCGAGCTGCTGCTGGCGCTGCGCGCCGAGCAGCCCGCGCTCGGCATCCTCGTCGTGGAGCACAAGCTCTCGCTGGTGCGCCGCATCGCCGACCGCGTGGTCGTGCTCAACCAGGGCCGCGTGCTCGCCACCGGCACGCCGAACGAGGCGCTGGACCATCCCGAGGTGGTCGAGGCCTACCTCGGCCGCTCGCGCACCCGCCCCACCGATTCCGACGCGCACCATGGCTGATACCGCCCCCCTGCTTTCCATCGACGCGATCGACGTGCACTACGGCGCGGTGCAGGCGCTCTACGGTGTGAGCCTGGAGGTGCGGGCCGGCGAGGTCGTCTCGGTGCTCGGCGGCAATGCCTCGGGCAAATCCACCACGCTGAAGTCGGTGCTCGGCCTCGTCGCGCCGACGCGCGGGCGCATCCTGCTCGACGGCCGTGAGATCCAGGGCCGTGCGCCGGCCGACGTGATCGACCTCGGCGTGGCCAGCGTGCCCGAAGGCCGGCGGGTGTTCCCCGAGATGTCGGTGCACGAGAACCTGCTGCTCGGCGCCTATCCGCGCCGCAAGGAAAAGGCCGCCATCGCCCAGGACCTGGACGAGGTCTTCGCCGCCTTCCCGCGCCTGGCCGAGCGCCGCAGCCAGCCGGCCGGCACGCTGTCGGGCGGCGAGCAGCAGATGCTGGCACTCGGCCGCGCCTGGCTGCGGCGCGGCCGGCTGGTCTGCATCGACGAGCCGTCGATGGGCCTGTCGCCGCGCTTCGTCGATGCGGTCTACGAGGTGCTGTTCCGCTGGAAGGCCGCCGGCCAGACCATCCTGCTGGTCGAGCAGAACGCACGCATCGCGCTGGAACTGGCCGACCGCGCCTACGTGCTGCAGCATGGCCATGTGGTGCTGCAAGGTCGTGCGGCCGACTTGGCCGCCGACCCAGCGGTGCAGAAGGCCTACCTGGGCGCCGCCTGAGCGGCAATATGCCATGGCCGCGCCTTTCCTCATTCCCATCGTCGCGCTGACGCCCGAGGCGTTCGCGCCCTACGGTTGGGTGCTCGGCGCCCCGCCCGCGCCAGGCGCCGCGGTGCCGGCCTTCCTCCACCCGGCCACCGACTTCTGGCGGACGCACCTGTTCGATACCGGCGCCGGCGGCGAGCCGGAGTTCCTCTGGGTGCGCTACCGCGACAACAGCACCGACATCGGCACGCTGGAGGTGCACCACCTGACCGAGCAGGCCATCGTGCCGTTGACGGGCGGCATCCTCCAGATCGTCGCGCTCGGCGCCGCACCGGGCGATCAGCCCGCGCCCGAGGCCCTGCGCGCCTTCCGCGTGCCGGTCGGCCTGGGCATCTGCATGCGGCTCGGCTGCTGGCACACCACGCGCGTGGACAGCGACGAGGTCACCTGCCTGATGGCGACCCGGCGCTCGACCACGGTGGACCTGATCGGCCATCTGGCGCAAGGCCAGCCAGCCCGCGAAAGCGCACTGGCGCGACTGCAGGCGCGCATCGACGACGGTCGCTGACGCCGCGCGACCGAAGAAGCACAAAAAACAAAACGACAGCATCCCCGCATGACCTACCCCACTCCCTGCATCCTCGACACCAACGTGCTGGTCATCGGCGCGGGCGGCGCCGGCATGAGCGCGGCCATCGCCGCCGCCGATGCCGGCGCCCGCGTGCTGCTGGCCGACCGCAGCCTGATCGGCCGCGGCGGCGCGACCATCATGGCGCAGATGACGGTGGCCGCCGCGCTCGGCGAACAGACCGACGACCACTGGCGCCACCACTATGCCGACACACTGGCCGCAGGACGCGGCCTGTGCAGCGAGCCGCTCGCGCGCATCCTCTGCGAGGAAGGCGTGGACGCGATCCGCCTGCTCGACCGCTGGGGCGTGGGCTGGGCCCGCGCCGACGGCCACCTCACACAGGCCCAGGCGCCGGGCCATGACCGGCCGCGCTGCGTGTACGTGGACTTTCTCAACACCGGCCCGGCCGTCGCCAAGACGCTGCGCGCCCAGGTCGCGCACACCGCCGGCGTGCAGCGCGTGGGCGACCTGGCCATCGTCGATCTGCTGCTGCACGAAAGCCGCGTGGTGGGAGCCGTCGCGCTGCACCTGGCGACCGGCGATGCGGTGCTGGTCCGTGCCGGCGCGACCGTCATCGCGACCGGCGGGCTCACGCGGCTCTACCGGCGCAACAGCGCCTCGCTCAACATGGGCGGCGACGGCTTCGCGCTCGCGCTGCGGGCCGGCGCACGGCTGCTGGACATGGAGTTCGTGCAGTTCTTCCCGATCGGCCACCTGGCACCGCGGCTGGTCGGCTTCGATCCGATCATGTGGGACCCATTCCGCTACAAGCTCGGCGGCAGGCTGCTCAACCGCGACGGCGAGGAATTCGTCGAGCGCTACGGCAATGCCAGGGAGGCCGGCGGCTACACCACCACGCGCGATGCCGCCACCTACGCCATCCTCAAGGAGGTCGAGGCCGGCCGCGGCAGCCCCGCCGGTGGCGCGTACCTGAGCTTCCGCCACGTGCCCGAGGCCACGCTGCGCGCGGCCTTCGGCCCGATCATCGACAAGCTCGCGGCCGCCGGCATCGACCTGACGCAGCAGATGGTCGAGGTCGCGCCCATCGCCCACTACCACATGGGCGGCATCCGGGTGGATACCGACCTGGCCACCGACGTGCCCGGCCTCTATGCAGCCGGCGAGGCGGTGGGCGGCGCCAACGGCGCCAACCGGCTGTCGGGCAACGCGATCACCGAGGCCGTGGCCTTCGGCCTGCGGGCCGGCCGCTCGGCGGCGGCCGATGCCGCAGCCCACGGCGCCGATGCGCCTGCCGACCATGCGTTGCGCACGCTGGCCGCACCGCTGCTCGACCGCCTGGCGCCCGCACCGGCGCAGCCCGGCATACCGAACTACGCCGCGCTGATCGAACAATTGCAGGCCGCGATGCAGCAGCACGTCGGCCCCTTCCGCACCGATGCCGGCATCCGCCAGGCGCTGGCCGCGATCGAGGCATTGCGCGCCGAGGCTGGCACCACGCTGCCGGGCGGCGGCCCGCAGGACCCCGTGCGGCTCGATGCACTGGACCTGCACAACATGCTGCTGGTGGCCGAATCGGTCGCCCGCAGCGCATTGGCCCGCACCGAAAGCCGCGGTGCCCACCAGCGCGAGGACCATCCGGCCCAGAACGACGCCGCCTGGACGCTCAACCAGACCATCGCCTGGCGCGACGGCCACTGGACGCTCGCCACCCAGCCGGTCGACCGGCTGCCCGCGGAAGACCTCGCATGACCACGCAAGACACCACGATACAGCTCCGGGTACACCGCGCAGGCCGGCACACGGCGCCGGCGGTGGAGCAATACTCCGTACCTTCAGAGGCAGCCGCATCGCTGCTCGACGGCCTGCGCTGGGTGCGCGTGCACCGGGACGGCACCCTCGCCTTCCGCTATGCCTGCATCAATGCCAACGCCTGCAAGGAATGCATGGTGCGGCTCGACGGCAAGACGGTCTATGCCTGCACCGCGCGGCTGGAGCCCGGCCGCACCTACGAGGTCGCCCCCCTGCCCAACAAGCCGCTGGTGCGCGACCTGGTCACCGAAATCGCGCCCGCCAAGGAGCACCTGTTTGCCGGAGACGAGACCGATGGCGATTGATGTACCTACCGACAGCGGCTTCGTCGTGACCGACGGTACCGACCGCTTCGCCGTGATGCGCCCCTGGCAGCGCCCGGGCGCCGATGGCAGCGACGTGCAGGCGATCAGCCAGCTCACGCTCGACAGCCGCGGCCGCGTCTTCGTGCTGCAACGCACGGCGCCCGCGCTGCGCATCTACGCGCCGGACGGCACGCTGGAGCGCAGCTTCCACCATCCGCTGCTGACCAGTGGCCACGGCCTGCATGTGGATGCGCAGGACCGGCTCTGGATCACGACCTATGACGCGCACCAGGTGCTGGCGTTCGATGCCGACCTGCAACTGGTGCAAGCGCTCGGCACCCACAACCTGCCATCGTGGGAGCGGCCGTTCAACCACCCGACCGGCGTGCACGTCACGCCGCACGGCCACATCTTCGTGAGCGATGGCTACGGCAACGCCCGCATCCACCACTTCGCGCCGGACGGCGGCCTGCTCTACAGCTGGGGCCGCCCGGGCCGCGCGCCGGGCGAGTTCAACACGCCGCACGCCATCTGGGCACTGCCGGACGGCCGCGTGCTCTGCGCCGACCGCGACAACGACCGCATCCAAGTGTTCGACGACGCCGGCACGCTGCTGGCGATCTGGGACGGCCTGGTGCGGCCGATGGCGCTGTGGGCGCCGGCCGATGGCCGCACGGTCTACGTGACCGAGCAGGTGCCGCGCATCGCGCGGCTCGACACGCGCGACGGCCGCGTGCTGGGCCGCGCCCGCGCCTTCGGCATCTATGCCCACGGCCTGGCGGGCGATGCGGCCGGCAACCTCTACGTGGCCGAGCAGGGAACGGCCTCGCTGGTCGCGCAGTACCACAAACTCTGTCCTGCCGGCGACGGCCCTGCTGCACCATGACCCCTCCGAAGACTTCCCCGACCACCACCGAGCCGGCAGACCACGAACCGGTCCGCATCCTCTCCTCTGCCCACCTGGCCAACGGCCCGCATGCCGAACTGTCCGAGCTGGAGTTCGGCCTGATCATTGCCCACAACGCCTTCAGCCGATGGGTCATGCGCTGCATGGCAGCTGCCGGCGAGTCCGACCTGGCGTTCAACGACATCCTCGTGCTGCACCACGTGCACCACCGCGAGCGCGGCAAGAAGCTGGCCGACATCTGCTTCACGCTCAACTACGAAGACACGCACGTCATCAACTACGCGCTCAAGAAGCTCGCTGGCATGGGCCTGGTGCGCGGCGAGAAGACCGGCAAGGAGGTCTTCTATGCCAGCACCGACAAAGGCGCCGCACTGATCGACCGCTTCCGCACCATCCGCGGCCGCTGCCTGCTGGCCGGCATCGAGGGCGACCTGGCCGACGGCCAATCCCATTCCAAGGTCGCGCGCCGCCTGCGCATGCTCTCCGGACTCTATGACCAGGCCGCGCGCGCGGCCTCCTCGCTATGACCGCCATCACCCGAACGACGGACGACACCACCGGCGGACGCTGGGAATTCTGGATCGACCGCGGCGGCACCTTCACCGACGTGATCGGCCAGCGGCCCGACGGCACGCTGGCCACGGCCAAGCTGCTGTCCGAAAACCCCGGCCGCTACGATGACGCGGCCGTCGAAGGCATCCGCCGCCTGCTCGGCGTGGCGCCGGCTGAGCCGGTGCCGGCCGAGCGCATCGCGGTCGTGCGCATGGGTACGACGGTCGCGACCAACGCGCTGCTGGAACGCAAGGGCGAGCGCGTGCTGCTGGCCGTGACGCGCGGCTTCCGCGACGCGCTGCGCATCGCCTACCAGAATCGCCCGCGCCTTTTCGACCGCGAGATCGTGCTGCCCGAGCAGTTGGCGAGCCGCGTGGTCGAGATCGACGAGCGCGTCGGTGCCGACGGCGGCGTGGTCACGCCGTTCGACGAAGCCCAGGCCCGTGCCGCGCTGGCCGAAGGGCGCGCCGACGGCTTCACCGCGATCGCCATCGCGCTGATGCACGGCTACCGCAACCCGGACCACGAGGAGCGGCTGGCAGCCATCGCGCACGAGCAGGGCTACACCCAGGTGTCGGTATCGCACCGCGTCTCGCCGCTGATCCGCTTCGTCGCGCGCGGCGACACCACCGTGGTCGATGCCTACCTCTCGCCGGTGCTGCGCCGCTATGTCGACCGCGTGGCCTCCGCCCTGCCCGGCGTGCGCCTGCAATTCATGCAATCGAGCGGCGGGCTGACCGGCGCCCAGGCCTTCCAGGGCAAGGACTCGGTGCTGTCCGGCCCGGCCGGCGGCATCGTCGGCATGGCCGGCGTGTCCGCCGCTGCGGGCTACGACCACGTGATCGGATTCGACATGGGCGGCACCTCGACCGACGTGTCGCACTATGCGGGCGAATACGAGCGCGCATTCGACACGCTCGTCGCCGGCGTGCGACTGCGCGCGCCGATGATGAGCATCCACACCGTGGCTGCCGGCGGCGGATCGATCCTGCGCTTCGACGGCACGCGGCTGCGCGTCGGGCCCGAATCGGCCGGTGCCGATCCGGGCCCGGCCTGCTACCGCCGCGGCGGCCCGCTCACGGTGACCGATGCCAACGTGCTGCTCGGCCGTATCCAGCCGGCGTACTTCCCCACCGTATTCGGCCCGAACGGCGACCAGCCGCTCGATGCCGGTGTGGTGCGAGCGCGATTTGCCGCGCTGGCCGCCGAGGTGGCGCTATCCACCGGCCGCGTCACCACGCCGGAGGCGCTGGCCCAGGGCTTCCTGGAGATCGCCGTCGCCAACATGGCCAACGCCATCAAGCGCATCTCGGTGCAGCGCGGCTACGACATCACCCGCTACACCCTCACCACCTTCGGCGGCGCCGGCGGCCAGCACGCCTGCGCCGTGGCCGATGCGCTGGCCATGCCGCGCGTGCTGGTCCATCCGCTGGCGGGCGTGCTGTCGGCCTACGGCATGGGCCTGGCCGTCTCGACCGCGGTGCGCGAGCGCTCGGTGGAACGCCGGCTCGACGCCCAGGGAGAGATCGCCGCGCGCGGCGTGCTGGCCGAACTGGCCTCGTCCGCCCGGGCCGAGTTGCAATCGCAAGGCAGCGCGCACGACGCCATCACCGTGGCCGAGCGGCTCTACCTGCGCTACGAAGGCACTGATACACCGCTGCCGGTGCCGCTGGGCGACACGGCCGGCATGGTCGCCGCCTTCGAGGCCGCCTACCGCCAGCGCTTCGCCTTCCTGATGCCGGGCCGCCCCCTGGTCATCGACTCGGCCGTGGCCGAAGCCACGGCAGGCGACGGCCGCGCCACCGTGGCCTCGCATTTCCAGCGCAGCGCCCGCGGAGCCGGCACGGCGCTGAAAGCCATCACGACCGTATCCTTCCAGGGCCACCAGGAAACGCTGGCTGCGCCGCTGTACTCCGGTGAGCATCTGCGCACCGGCGACGTGATCGACGGCCCGGCCATCATCACCGATGCCAACGCGACGACCGTGGTCGACCCGGGCTGGCGCGCCACGGCCGCGGCCAATGGCGACCTGGTGCTGGAACGCCACCTGCCGCGCCCGCAGCGCCGCGCCATCGGCACCGAGGCCGACCCGGTCATGCTGGAAATCTTCAACAACCTGTTCATGTCCATCGCCGAACAGATGGGATGGCGACTGCAGAACACGGCGCACTCGGTCAACATCAAGGAGCGGCTGGACTTCTCCTGCGCCATCTTCGACACCGATGGCGAACTGGTCGCCAATGCGCCGCACATCCCGGTACACCTCGGCTCCATGGGCGCCAGCGTGCGCGCGGTGATCGACCGCTTCGCCACCGAGATGCGGCCCGGCAACGTCTATGCACTCAACGACCCGTATGCAGGCGGCACGCACCTGCCGGACGTCACCGTCATCACGCCCGTCTTCGACGACACGGGCAAACAGGTGCTGTTCTACGCCGGTTCGCGCGGCCACCACGCCGACATCGGTGGCCTCACGCCGGGCTCCATGCCGCCGGACTCACGCACCATCGACGACGAGGGCGTGCTGATCACCGACTTCGTGCTGGTCGACAACGGCCAGTTCCGAGAAGACGCGCTGCGCACCCTGCTCGGCGGCGCCCGCCATCCGGCGCGCAACATCGACCAGAACATCGCCGACCTGCAGGCCCAGATCGCCGCCAACGAAAAGGGCCGCGAGGAACTTCTGGCGATGGTCCGCTACTTCGGCCTCGACGTGGTGCGGGCCTACATGCGCCACGTGCAGGACAACGCCGAGGAATCGGTGCGCCGCGCTATCGGCCGGCTGCGCGACGGCCGCTTCACCGTCTCGCTCGACAACGGCGCGCAGGTGTCGGTCGCCCTCACCGTGGACCCTGCGGCCCGCAGTGCCACGCTCGACTTCACAGGCACTTCGGCCCAGTTGCCGAACAATTTCAACGCGCCGCGCGCCGTGACCACCGCTGCGGTTCTGTATGTGTTCCGCACGCTGCTGGACGACGACATCCCGATGAACGCCGGCGGCCTAAAGCCGCTCACGCTCATCGTGCCCGAGGGCTCGATGCTCAACCCGCGCCATCCGGCCGCCGTGGTGGCCGGCAACGTCGAGACCTCGACCTGCGTGACCAACGCGATCTACGGTGCGCTCGGCGTGCTGGCGGGCAGCCAGCCGACGATGAACAACCTCACGTTCGGCAATGCGCACTACCAGTATTACGAGACCATCTCCGGCGGCTCGGGCGCGGGCGGCCGCTTCGACGCCACCGGTGCGCTGGTCGACGGCTTCGACGGCACCTCGGTCGTGCAGACGCACATGACCAATTCGCGGCTGACCGACCCCGAAGTGCTGGAACTGCGCTTCCCGGTGCGGCTGGAACGCTACGAGATCCGCGAAGGCTCGGGCGGCGCGGGCCACTGGCACGGCGGCAACGGGGGCACACGCACGCTGCGCTTCCTGGAGCCGATGACCGTCTCGCTGCTGGCCAACGGCTGGCGGCATCCGGCCTTCGGATTGGACGGCGGCCAGCCCGGTGCGCCGGGAAGGGCTCGGGTCATTCGTACCGATGGCCGTATCGACCCGCTCGGCCACGCGGACCGCGCCGAACTTCTGGCTGGCGAAACCTTCGAGATCGACACGCCGGGCGGCGGCGGCTTCGGCAGCGCCGAGACAAAGGTTGCCCAATGAGCACGCCTGCCATCGAGGCGCGTCTGCGCATACGGCGCGGCGAGCACACTGGCCATACTGGCGGCGTTGCGCCCGGCCATGTGCAGGGCAACCTGGCCATCCTTCCAGAACGGTATGCGGCGGATTTCCTGCGCTTCTGCCAACGCAATCCGCAGGCCTGCCCGCTGCTGGCCGTCTCGGAGCCGGGCGACCCGACCCTTCCTTCACTCGGTGCGGACATCGACATCCGCACCGATGTGCCGCGCTACCGCGTCTGGCGCGACGGCGAACTGGTGGAGGAGCGCACTGACATCGGCGCACTCTGGCGCGACGACCTCGTGAGCTTTCTGATCGGCTGCTCGTTCTCATTCGAGGACGCGCTGGCCGAGGGCGGCATCGCTCTACGCCATGTGCAGCAGGGCCGCAACGTCGCCATGTACCGCACGAACGTTGCGACACGGCCGGCAGGGCCGTTCCACGGCCCCCTGGTAGTCTCGATGCGACCGCTGCGGCCCGCCGATGCCATCCGGGCGATCCAAATCACCTCGCGCTTCCCCGCCGTGCATGGCGCACCGGTACATATCGGCAAGCCAGAGTTGATTGGCATCGGGGATCTCAGCCAGGTGGACTATGGTGATCCGATCGACATCCACGACGATGAACTGCCCGTCTTCTGGGCTTGCGGCGTCACTCCCCAGGCAGTCGCGGTAGCAGCCCAATTGCCTTTTTGCATTACCCATGCACCAGGGTGCCTGTTGGTCACCGATCAGCGCAATGCCCAGTTGGCCAGCCTCTGAAGAGAAAGCCGTACGCCAGCGACACAAGCCGAGCGAAGTTTGCGCAGATGGAGCCGCGGCTGAGCAGCGTGCGCAGGCAGGCGCACCAAGCCCCCGACAGTGGATCTGTACGAGTATTCTGCGCGGTGTTGTACCTGCTGCGTCCTGATGGTGGACACACAGAGCGTGAAGAGCACGGACACGGCGGCCTTGAAGGGCTATGACACGGGCAAGAAGGTCCGGGGATCAAGCTCCACATCGCAGTGGACACCCAGGGGTGGGCGCATGCGGTGGGGCGGTGACCACGGCCGAGGTGACGGACCGCAAGGGCGCCCTCCAGGCGCTCAGGCGCAGTACAGATCGCAAGGAGGAGCGATTTGCACACCTTCAAGGCATCCCCCAAGCACTGGATGCTTGAGCAGCCCTGAGAATTTACGCAACCGCTTGAGATGGGTTCTTGGGGTGGCTGATGGGACTCGAACCCACGACGACCAGAATCACAATCTGGGACTCTACCAACTGAGCTACAGCCACCGCAGAATCGTCGATTGTAGCGTGAAAACGCTCAGGAACCGGAGAACGTGCCACCGGCGGGCGGTGGCACGAGGATCTGCGCCTTGAGGCGCTGCCTGAGCAGTTCGTAGTACGCCTGCGCCTCGGCACCGGCCACGGCCTGCGCCAGTTGGGTGCGCTCCTGCAACTTCTGCGCATCGGCGGGCGCAGGGCGCACGACCTCCTTGTTCACGCGGACGACAGCGTAGCCTTCGGCACCCAGGTCGACCCCGAGCCAGGCGGGCAGCTTCGAGGCGTCGGTGCGCAGCGCCGCCTCGACCAGCGCCGCCGGCTGCGACTGCGCGGCACCGCGGGACACGGCAGTGGCCGCCCCGAGGCTGGCGCCGGCGGCGTTCGCCTGCCATGCCTTGAGCTTCGCCTCGCCTTCGGCCTTGGCCAGCGCCGCGGCGCGCTCGTTCACCAGACGCTCGCGCACCTGTGGTTTCACCTCGTCGAACGGCAGCGTCCGCGCGGCAGCGTACTTGGCGACCCGTCCGGCGGCCAGCTGGTTGGCACCGATCTCGATGGCCTCCGTGTTGTGCTTGCGCTCCAGCGACTCCGGCGCGAACAGCGCCGCAAGGAAGTTGCGGCTGGCCAAGGCGCCCTTCGCGCCGGGCAAGGGGGTGCGCGTCACGCCATCGGCCTTCCGGATCGGCAGCTTGAGCTGGTCGGCCGCCGGCTGCAGGCTGTCGGCCTGCTGGTAAACCACGTCGCTGAACACCTCGGCCTGCTTGGCGAACTCCTGCGTCGCCTGCTGGGTGCGCACCTCATCCTCGATGCGGGCCTTGACCTGTTCGAAGGGCGGCACCACGGCCGGCTTGATGTCGTCCAGGCGGATGATGTGGTAGCCGAATTCCGTCTCCACGATGCCGCTGACGTCGCCCTTCTTCATCGCGAACAGGGCGTCCTCGAAGGGCTTGACCATCGCGCCGCGCGTGACGAAGTCGAGCTGGCCGCCCTTTTCCGCCGAGCCTGGATCCTGCGAGTTCTTCTTCGCAAGTTCCGCGAAGCCGGCGGGGTTCTTGCGCACCTCGACCAGCAGCTGCCCGGCCTTCGCCCTGGCCTTTTCACGGTCCGCCGCCGGCGCATCCTTCGGCGCAGTGATCAGGATGTGGCTGGCGCGGCGCTCCTCGGGCGCACCCAGGCGCGACTGGTTCTGCTCGTAGTAGCTCTTCAGGTCGGCCTCGTTGATGCTCACCGCCTTCTTGGCCGCCGCCAGGTCGAGCACGATGTACTCGATGCTCGCCTGCTCCGGCGCCTGAAACTGCGACGCGTGTTCCTTGTAGTAGGCATCGAGGTCCGCATCGCTCACCGCCACCTTCGAGGCGAACTGCACGGGCTCGAAGCGGGCCACCTGGACCTCGCGGCCGTCGTAGACCGCATTGAGTGCCACCTCCGCCTGGGCCTGACTCACCGACGCGGTCGAGGCGACGCCGGCCAACACCTGCCGACGGCTCAGGTCCAAACGCACCGCCGCCTCGTACTGCTCCGGCGTCATATGGGTGATCTGCGTGAAGCGCTGGCGGTCGAACCTGCCATCGGCGCCACGGAAGGCGGCCAGGTCCGGATCCTCGGCGAACACGCGCGCGAGCCGCTCGTCCGTCACGGCCAGGTGCTCGCTGTTCGCGGCCGCCGCCAGCACGCGGTCGCGCACCATGCGCTCCAGCGTAGCGTAGCGCGCAGCCTCGGAATCCAGCAGCGACGGATCGGCCCCGGGCATCTGCTGGCGCAGGCGATCCGCCTCGTTGCGGTGCTGGGCCTCCCACTCGGGCCGCGTGATCGGCTGCCCGTCCACCATGGCAACCTTGTCGCCGCCGCGCGCCATCTCCGTGTAGCGCTCCACGCCGAACAGCACGAAGGACGGGATGATCAGCAAGAACAAGAAGATCATCACGAACTTGTTGTACTTGCGGAAAAAATCAAACATGCTTGGACACTCTCTCTGGCCGCGCGCCAAGGCGCGCTAACAACAAAAAAGGCGAACCATCGTTCGCCTTTTCTTCGGGTGGTGGGTGCTGACGGTCTCGAACCGCCGACCTACGCCTTGTAAGGGCGCCGCTCTACCAACTGAGCTAAGCACCCCACCGTCCGCCCGCCATCAGTTCAGCGCATCCTTGAGCGCCTTGCCGGGACGGAACTTCGGAATCTTGGCGGCCTTGATTTTAATGGCCGCGCCGGTGCGGGGATTGCGGCCGGTGCGTGCGGCACGCTTGCCCACCGCGAAGGTGCCGAAGCCGACGAGCGAGACCGAACCGCCCTTTTTCAGCGTGGTGCGGATGGCACCCAGGGTGGACTCCAGCGCGCGGGTGGCGGCAGCCTTGGAGATGTCGGCGTTCTTTGCAATGTGCTCAATCAGTTCGGTCTTGTTCACAAGGACCCCTTGTTCGGAAGAAGGTTGATCGGGTGTGTCGGAAGCGAAAACGGCCCACCGGCGACCGGCGGTGCCGGGAACGACATGCAAGGGTGGGAGGCAGTTCCGACGCTCGGCAGCGCACTGCCGACAGGCATTAAAGCCACGCCACCATGGGGTGTCAATACGACGGGTGCCCGATGGCGCGACGAGGGCGCCATTCTATGGATGTTTCGTGAAGTCCTCGTCCAAGTTCCCCGCTCACCGGACTGCTGCGCACTGCAGGTGCAGGCGTCCCCGGAATGGCCGGACGGCGCTCAAAGCGCCTCGGCGATCGCCCGGCCGAGATCGGCCGTGCGCGCGCTGCCGCCGATATCGGGTGTGCGCGGCGCGCCGCTGCCGGGCGCCAGCGCCTTCTCGATCGCCGCGAGGATGGCGTCGTGCGCGTCCTTGTGGCCGAGGAACTCCAGCATCATCGCGCCGCACCAGATCTGCCCGATGGGGTTGGCGATGCCCTTGCCCGCGATGTCGGGCGCCGAGCCGTGCACCGGCTCGAAGAGCGAGGGCGTGGTGCGCTCCGGGTTGAGGTTGGCGCTGGGCGCGATGCCGATGGTGCCGGTGCAGGCCGGCCCCAGGTCCGACAGGATGTCGCCGAACAGGTTGCTCGCCACCACCACGTCGAAGAAGTCGGGCCGCTGCACGAAGTGCGCCGTGAGGATGTCGATGTGGAACTTGTCCAGCCTCACATCGGGGTACGTCTTTGCCATCTCGGCCACGCGCTCGTCCCAGTAGGGCATGGTGATGGAGATGCCGTTGCTCTTGGTGGCGCTGGTCAGGTGCCTCTTGGGGCGCGACTGCGCCAGCTCGAAGGCGAACTTCAGCACGCGGTCCACGCCGTGGCGCGACATCACGGTCTCCTGCACCACGATCTCGCGCGGCGTGCCCTCGTACATGCGCCCGCCGATGCTGGAGTACTCGCCCTCGGTGTTCTCGCGCACGATGTACATGTCGATCTCGCCGGGCGCGCGCGCACTGCCGTCGCGGCGCACCACCGGCGCGGTGATGCCGGGCATCAGCCGCGCCGGGCGCAGGTTGATGTACTGGTCGAACTCGCGGCGGAACAGCAGCAGCGAGCCCCACAGCGAGACGTGGTCGGGGATCTTCTCGGGCCAGCCGACAGCGCCGAAGAAGATGGCATCGTGGCCGCCGATCTGCTCTTTCCAGTCGTCGGGCAGCATCCTGCCGTGCTTCTCGCAGTAGTCCCAGCTGGAGAAGTCGAAGTGGTCGAAGGCCAGGTCGATGCCGAACCTGCGCGCGGCCGCGTCGACGACGCGCAGGCCCTCGGGCATGGTTTCCTTGCCGATGCCGTCGCCGGCGATGACGGCGATGCGCTTCTTGCTGCTCATGGTGTCTCGTCCTCGTTGAAGAATGAAAGGGCCTCGGAGGCCAGCGCGTCGGGCGCTTCCTCCGGAATGTAGTGGCCGCAGGGCAGCGCCCCGCCGCCCACCTTGTCCGCGCGCTCGCGCCACAGCGCCAGCACGTCGAAGCAGCGGCCGACCACGCCGTGCGCGCCCCAGAGCACGCGCAGTGGCTGCGGCAAGCGCCGGCCGGCCGCGACGTCCTCGCGGTCGTGATCGAGGTCGATGCCGGCGCTGGCGCGGTAGTCCTCGCAGATGCCGCGCGCCGCGCCGGGCAGTGCCATGCAGCGCTCGTATTCGGCCAGCGCCTCCGGCGCGAACGGGGCCAGGCCGGCGTGGCGACCGCCCATCACGCTGCGCACGTAGCGCGATGGGTCCGCCTCGATCAGCGCCTCCGGCAAGGGGGGCGGCTGGATGAGGAAGAACCAGTGCCAGTAGGCCCGAGCGAAGGCCTCGCCGGTGCCCTCGTACATGGCCAGCGTCGGCGCAATGTCGAGCAGCATCAGGCGCGACACCGACGCCGGATGATCGGCCGCCAGGCGGTGCGCGACGCGCGCCCCGCGGTCGTGCGCGAGCACGCCGAAGCGTGCGAAGCCGTGATGGCGCATCGCCGCGAGCACGTCCAGCGCCATCTCGCGCTTGCTGTAGGCGCGGTGTTCGGCGTCGGCCTCGGGTCGGCCCGAGTCGCCGTAGCCGCGCAGGTCCGGCATCACCAGCGTGAAGTGCCCGGCCAGCGTCGGGGCGACCTTGTGCCAGATCACGTGCGTCTGGGGATGGCCGTGCAGCAGCAGCAGCACGGGGCCCTGCCCGCCGATGCGGCCATGCACGCGCACGTCGCCGCGGGACAGATCGAAGGGAGCGAAGTCGTCGAGCACGGTGGGATTGTGCGTTGCGCTCCTTCTCGGATCAAGAAACAATCCTCGAATCCACTCTTTCCCATTCGGAATGAATCCAATGGACCGTCCGGACCTCGAACTGGTGCTCGCCGTGCGCGACGGCGGCAGCCTCGCGGCTGCGGCGCAGGCGCTGGACGTCGCGCCGTCGGCGGTGACCAAGCGGCTGGCCGCGCTCGAATCGCGGCTGGGCCAGCGCCTGTTCGAGCGCACCACGCGCCGCCTGGCGCTCACGCGCGAGGGCGAGGCCGTCTGTGCCCACGCACGCGGCCTGCTCGACGGCTTCGCAGCACTGGAGGCGGAACTGCGGGAGCGCCAGCAGGACCTCACCGGCACGCTGCGCATCGCCGCCACGCTGGGCTTCGGCCGGCGGTGGGTGGGGCCGGCGATCGCGCGGTTCCAGCAGGCGCATCCGCAGCTGCGCATCGATCTGCGGCTGAGCGAGCGGCTGCCCGAGCTGGCGGCCGAGGGCTTCGACGGGGCGGTGTGGCTGTGGTCCGTCCAGTCGCGCCATGCGGCCGACTGGACGACCCGCCGCCTGGCACGCAACCAGCGCGTGGTGGTCGCGGCGCCCGCCTACCTCGAGGCGCACGGCATGCCCGACACGCCGGAATCGCTCGCGCACTATGCCTGCCTGCGCGTGCAGGAGCATGACGACGCCGGCCGGCCCGCGCTCGCGCCCACCCACTGGACCTTGCGCCACGAGCGCGATGGCACCTTGCACCGCGTGCGCGTCGACGGCCCTCTGGCCAGCAATTCCGGCGAGCTGGTGCGCGACTGGTGCTTGGCCGGGCACGGGCTGATGCTGCGCAGCCTGTGGGACGTCGCCCCGCTGCTGGCTGCGGGCCGCCTGGTGCGCGTGCTGCCGCGCCATGCGATGACCGACGCCGACATCCTCTGGATCGCGCCCTGGCAGCCGAAGACGCCGCGCCGCGTGCGCCTGCAGGTGGAGGCGCTGGCCGAGTGCTTCCGGGGCGAGCCGTGGAAGGCCGCGGCCGGCCTCAGCGGCGCTGCGGCCGCACCACCAGCCCCACGCCCACGGCGGTGAGTGCGATCCCCGCCACCGTCAGCGCGATGATCGGCTCGCCGAAGAGCAGCCAGGCCATCACCGCCGTGCAGGGCGGCACCAGGTAGAGCAGGCTCGTGACGGCCGTGGCCGTGCCGCGCTGGATCAGCAGGTACAGCAGTGAGTTGCCGCCGAGCGTGAGGGCGAGCACCGACCAGGCCATGGCGCCGACCGACTCCATGTTCCAGGCGATCGGCTCGGCCTCGAGCAGCAGCGCCAGCGGCAGCGTGACCACCAGCGCGGCGATCTGCTGCACGGCGCTGGCGGTGCGCACGTCGCAGGGCGCGACGAAGCGTTTCTGGTAGAGCGTGCCGGCGGTGATGGACAGCAGGGCCAGCACCGCCAGCGACATGGTCAGCGCGTTCACCTCGCCGCCCTGCCCCAGCTTGCGCCACACCACCAGCGCCAGCCCGGCAAAGCCCAGCAGCAGGCCCACCCACTGGCGCGGCGTGACCCGCCCGCCATGCATCGCCACCCACACCGCGGTGAGCACGGGCTGGATGCCCACCAGCAGCGCCACCAGCCCCGAGCCCATGCCCGCCTTGACGGCCGCCCAGACGCCGCCCAGGTAGCCTGCCTGCATGAGCACGCCGGTGACCGCCAGGTGTGCGGCCTGCAGCGCGAGCGCGGCCATGCCGCCGTGCCGGCCGCAGCCCAGGCGCACAGCGCCAGCGCCGACAGGGCGTAGCGCGCGGAGAGGTACTTGAGCGGCGGCGCATGCGGCATCGCGTAGCGCGTCACGAAGCGCGTCACGATGAAGCCGGTGCTCCAGATCAGCACGAAGACCACCGGCATGGCGCGCAGCCAGCCGTCGTGCCGGCCAGGATTCATCGGGCGCGCGCCCGGATCTCGGGGATGGCCTTCTGCAGGTAGTACACCATCGACCAGACGGTGAGCACCGCCGAGATCCAGATCAGCCAGCGGCCCCAGTAGCCGGTGTCGATCGCGCCGAACAACTGGCCGTTGAACAGCAGGAAGGGGATGGCCACCATCTGCACCGTCGTCTTGACCTTGCCGATCATGTGCACCGCCACGCTCTTGCCGGCGCCGATGGTCGCCATCCACTCGCGCAGGGCGGAGATGGCGATCTCGCGGCCGATGATGATGAGCGCCACGAACACGTCGCAGCGGTTCAGGTGCACCAGCACCAGCAGCGAGGCGCAGACCAGGAACTTGTCGGCCACCGGGTCGAGGAAGGCGCCGAAGGCCGAGGTCTGGTTGAGCTTGCGCGCCAGGAAGCCGTCGAGCCAGTCGGTGGCGGCGAAGACGATGAACATCACCGTCGCGATGAGGTTGCGCACCGGCTCGGCCAGCGGCAGGTAGAACACCCCCACGATCAGCGGGATCGCGACGATGCGCGTCCAGGTCATGATAGTGGGGAGCGTCCAGAACATCCCGGTGATTGTGTCATGCGGCCGCGAAGGGCATCAGTGCAGGGCGCGGTAGATCTCTTCGGCCAGCTCGAAGGCGATGCCGTCGACCGAGGCGATGTCCTCCACGCTGGCCGCCGCCACGCCCCGGATGCCGCCGAAGCGCTGCAGCAGGCGCGCGCGGCGCTTGGGACCAATGCCGGGGATGTCCTCCAGCTGGCTGCCGCCCACCCGCACCTTGGCCCGGCGCGCGCGCATGCCGGTGATGGCGAAGCGGTGCGCCTCGTCGCGGATCTGCGCCACCAACATCAGTGCCGCCGAGTCGCGGCCCAGGGACACCTTGTCGCGGCCGTCGGCGAAGACCAGCTCCTCCAGCCCCACCTTGCGGCCCTCGCCCTTTTCGACGCCGACGATCAGCGACAGCGGCAGGCCCAGCTCGGTGAAGACCTCGCGCGCCATGCTCACCTGGCCCTTGCCGCCGTCGACCAGCACCAGGTCGGGCATGCGCGCGGCCAGCGTGCCGGGCGTGGCGTCCGCGCTGCCGCCGTCGCCGGGCGCGGGCGCGTCGGACTCGGCCGCCATCGCCTCGGCGATCCTGCCGTAGCGGCGGTGCAGCACCTGCCGCATGGCGGCATAGTCGTCGCCGGGCGTGATGCCCTCGATGTTGTAGCGGCGGTACTCGCGGTTCTGCATCGCGTGGTGCTCGAAGACCACGCACGAGGCCTGCGTCGCCTCGCCCGCGGTGTGCGAGATGTCGAAGCACTCGATGCGGACCGTGTCGAGGTCGTCCGGCGCCAGCTCCAGCGCATCGACCAGCGCCCGCGTGCGCGCCTGCTGCGAACCCTCCTCCGCCAGCAGGCGGGCCAGCTGGATGCCGGCGTTCTTCTGCGCCATCTCCAGCCACAGGCGGCGCTGCGCGCGCGGCTGGAAGACGGCGGTGATGCGCGAGCCGCCCTGCTGCGCCAGCGCCTCGATCAGCTCGCGGCCCACCACTTCGCCCAGCACCAGCGTGGCCGGGGCGGGCGAATCGATGTAGTGCTGGGCGATGAAGGCCTCGAGCACCTGGCGTTCGATGGATCCGGCGAACGCGTCGTCGGTCTTTGCCTCCGTCTGCACCACCAGCGCCGCATCCTCCACATGCGCCGGGAAGTAAGCCCGGTCGCCCAGGTGGCGGCCGCCGCGCACCATCGCCAGGTTCACGCAGGCCTTGCCGCCGTGCACCTTGACGGCCAGGATGTCCACGTCCTTGTCGGAGGCGATCTCCACCGACTGCTGGTGCAGCACCTTCGACAGCGCCGACATGCGGTTGCGTAGCTCGGCCGCCTGCTCGAACTCCAGTTTCCCGGCGTGCGCCATCATGCGCGCCTCCAGTTCCGCCAGCACCTGCTGCGTGTCGCCACGCAGGAAGGCCTCCGCGTCCGAGACGTCGCCCGCATAGGACTCGGGCGCGACATGGCCCACGCAGGGGCCGCTGCAGCGCTTGATCTGGTAGAGCAGGCAGGGCCGCGTGCGGTTGGCGAAGACGGTGTCCTCGCAGGTGCGGATGCGGAACACCTTCTGCAGCAGCTGGATGGTGTCCTTGACCGCCCAGGCGCTCGGGTAGGGGCCGAAGTAGCGGTGCCTGCGGTCCGTCGCGCCGCGGTAGTAGGCCAGCCGCGGGAAGGCGTGGCTGGCGATCTTGAGGTAGGGGTAGCTCTTGTCGTCGCGGAACAGGATGTTGTAGCGCGGCTTGAGCGTCTTGATGAGGTTGTTCTCCAGCAGCAGCGCCTCGGCCTCGGAGCGCACCACCGTCGTCTCCATGCGCGCGATCTTGCCCACCATGTGGCCGATGCGGGTGCCGGCGTGGTTCTTCTGGAAGTAGCTGGCCACGCGCTTCTTCAGGTTGCGCGCCTTGCCCACATAGAGCACGCCGCCGGCCGCGTCGAAGTAGCGGTACACCCCCGGCATCGAGGGCAGCGCCGCCACCTCGGCCAGCAGTTGTTCGGAATGCGCTTGCGACATGGCGGCTATTGTGGCGCGTCGACAATCGCCGCATGCGCTGGGACATCTTCTGCCGAGTCATCGACAACCACGGCGACCTGGGCGTGTGCTGGCGGCTCGCGCGCCAGCTGGCCGAGGCGGGCGAGGCGCCCCGGCTGTGGGTGGACGACGCCTCCGCCCTGGCCTGGATGGCGCCCCGGCGGGAAGCGGCGGGCGTGCAGGTGATCGACTGGTCCGACCCGGCCGCCGGGCAGGCCGCGGCGGCGGAGCCGGCGCCGGACGTGCTGATCGAGGCCTTCGGCTGCGACCCCTCGCCCGCGCTGATCGAGCGCTTCGCTGCCGGGCCGGGCGCGGCGCGGCCGCGCGCCTGGATCAATCTCGAATACCTCTCCGCCGAAGCGCAGGTGGAACGGCTGCACACCCTGCCCTCGCCGGTGCTCCACGGGCCGGGCGCCGGGCTGACCAAGTGGTTCTTCTACCCCGGCTTCACCGCCGGGACGGGCGGGCTGCTGCGCGAACCGGGGCTGGCGGCCCGCCAGACCGTGTTCGACCGCGGGTCGTGGCTGCAGGCGCAGCGCATTGGCTGGCGCCCCGGTGAACGCCTCGTCTCGCTCTTCTGCTACGAGCCGCCCGCGCTGGCCGACCTGCTCGAAGGCATCGCCCGCGGCGGCACGCCCACCCGCCTGCTGGTCACGCACGGCCGCGCCGCGGCGGCAGTGCGCGCCCTGCCCGCCCTGGCCAACGGCGCCGGCCAACTGCGCGTGAGCTGGCTGCCGTGGCTGGCACAGGAAGCATTCGACCCCCTGCTGTGGAGCTGCGACCTCAACCTCGTGCGCGGCGAGGACTCGTTCGTGCGCGCCCTCTGGGCCGGCGCGCCCATGGCCTGGCAGATCTATCCGCAGGACGACGGCGCGCACCACGCCAAGCTCGACGCCTGGCTGGACTGGATTCAGGCCCCGCCCTCGCTGCGCGCCTTCCACCACGCCTGGAACGGCACGGCGCCCGGCCTGCCGCCGGCGGCGCCGGACACCACGGCCCTGGCCGAGTGGCGTGCCGCCGTGCTGGCCGCCCGGACGCGTCTGCTGGCACAGGACGACCTTCTCACCCAGCTGCGGCGCTTCGTCACCGCGCCGGGGTAAAATCGCGGGTTTTGCGGAAATTGGCGCGGCCCGGCAGGGCCGCCTGCTTCTTTCCTTTCCGCCCAACCCGCCGCGGGTCTGCAGCGCACCGTCACCTCCATCCGGACCGCCTGCCGTGCCGATCGGCCAACGTCCCGCCAAGGACCACACCCATGAAAATCGCTCAAGAAATCCGCGCCGGCAACGTCATCATGCACGGCAAGGATCCGATGGTCGTGCTCAAGACCGAATACAGCCGCGGCGGCCGCAACGCCGCCACCGTGCGCATGAAGCTCAAGGCCCTGCTCAACAACATGGGGACCGAGGTCGTCTTCAAGGCCGACGACAAAATGGACCAGATCGTGCTGGACAAGAAGGAGTGCACCTACTCCTACTTCGCCGACCCCATGTACGTGTGCATGGACGCCGAGTACAACCAGTACGAGGTCGAGGCCGAGAACATGGGCGACGCCCTGCACTACCTGGAAGACGGCATGCCGGTGGAAGTGGTGTTCTACGAAGGCAAGGCCATCTCGGTCGAACTGCCCACCAGCGTGGAGCGCGAGATCACCTGGACCGAGCCCGCCGTCAAGGGCGACACCTCCGGCAAGGTGCTCAAGCCGGCCAAGATCGCCACCGGCTTCGAGGTGGCCGTGCCCCTGTTCGTGGGCCAGGGCGACCGCATCGAGATCGACACGCGCACGGGCGAGTACCGCAAGCGCGTCTGACGGGCCCGGTCGCGCCCTTCGCGCAGGAGCCCTGCGGGGACGGAGCTTGTCTCAGCGCTCGAGCGCCAGGGCCACGCCCATGCCGCCGCCGATGCACAGGCCCGCCAGCCCCTTCTTGGCGCCGCTGCGCTTCATCTCGTGCAGCAGCGTCACCAGGATGCGGCAGCCCGACGCCCCGATCGGGTGGCCGATGGCGATGGCTCCCCCATTGACGTTGACCTTGGCCGGATCGGCCCCCAGCAGCTTGTTGACCGCGCAGGCCTGCGCGGCGAAGGCTTCGTTCAACTCGAACAGATCAACGTCGCCCACCTTCCAGCCAGCGCGCTGCAGCGCCTTCTGCGTGGCGCCCACGGGGCCCAGGCCCATCGTGGCCGGGTCGAGGCCGACGGTGGCGTAGCTGGCGATGCGCGCCAGCGGCGTGAGGCCCAGCGCCGCCGCCTTCCTGGCGGTCATCACCACCACGGCGGCGGCACCGTCGTTGATGCCCGAGGCGTTGCCCGCCGTCACGCTGCCCGCCTTGTCGAACGCCGGGCGCAGGCCCGCCAGTGCCTCGGCGCTGGTCTTCTTGTTGATGAACTCGTCGGCCTCGAACACCACCGGGTCACCCTTGCGCTGCGGGATGCTGACCGGTGTGATCTCCTCCTTGAACTTGCCGGCCTCCTGCGCGGCGGCAGCGCGCTGCTGGCTGGTGAGCGCCAGCGTGTCCTGCATCTCGCGGGTGATGCCTTCCTGCCTGGCCACGTTCTCGGCGGTGATGCCCATGTGGTACTGGTTGTACACGTCCCACAGGCCATCGACGATCATCGAATCGATCATCTTCCAGTCGCCCATGCGCTGGCCGTCGCGGCTGCCCAGCAGCACGTGCGGGCTGGCGCTCATGTTCTCCTGGCCGCCGGCCACCACGATCTCGCTGTCGCCGGTGGCGATGGACTGGTGCGCCAGCATGACGGACTTGAGGCCCGAGCCGCACACGGCGTTGATGGTCAGGCCCGGCACCGCCTTGGGCAGACCGGCCTTGAGCAGCGCCTGGCGCGCCGGATTCTGGCCGGCACCGGCGGCCAGAACCTGGCCCATGATCACCTCGCCCACCTGCCCGCCGTCGACCTTGGCGCGCTCCAGCGCGGCCTGGATGGCGATGCTGCCCAATTCGGTGGCCGGCACCTTGGCCAGCGAGCCGCCGAACTTGCCCACCGCCGTGCGGGCGGCCGATACGATAACGATGTCTTCCATGATGCGCTCCAGAGTCAGTCCGTCGAAGAATGGATGATGTCAGGCTTTGGCCTTGACGTAGCGGCCAGGCGCAGGCTCGATGGCCTTGTAGGCCGTGCCTTTGCCGTAGGCCCTCGGGGCGGGGATCTGCTTGCCCGCTTGGGTCTTGAGCCAGGCGTCCCAGTCGGTCCACCAGCTGCCGGGGTGTTCGGTCGCGCCACGGAGCCAGTCGGCATGCGCGGCCGGGAACTTGCCGTCCTCGCGCAGCCAGTGGCTGCGCTTTTTCTTTTCCGGCGGATTGATCACGCCGGCGATGTGGCCGGAGGCGCCCATGACGAAGCGCTTCTTGCCCGGAAAGATCTGCGTCGAGGCATAGGCGCCGCCGATGGGCACGATGTGGTCTTCGCGCGAGCCGTAGATGTAGACCGGTGCATCGATCGCGGCGAGATCGACCTTCTCGCCGCACACGGTCACGGCGTTGCTGTCGGCCAGCTTGTCTTCCAGGTAGGTGTTGCGCAAGTACCAGCAGTACATGGGCCCCGGCAGGTTGGTGGCGTCGCTGTTCCAGTACAGCAGGTCGAAGGGCGGCGGCGTCTCGCCCTTGAGGTAGTTGCCCACCACGTAGTTCCACACCAGGTCGTTGGGCCGCAGGAAGCTGAAGGTGGTGGCCAGGTCGGCGCCGGGCAGCAGGCCGCCCTGACCCATTTGCATTTCGCGGAACTGCACGAAGGCCTCGTCGACGAAGATGTCGAGGATGCCGGTGTCCTGGAAGCGCAGCAGCGTGGTCAGGAAGGTGACGGACGCCGCCGGGTGCTCGCCGCGCGCCGCCAGCACCGCCAGCGCGGTGGCCAGGATGGTGCCGCCGACGCAGAAGCCCAGGGTGTTGATCCGGCCGCCGCGCTTGTCCTGGCCGGTGATCTCCTGCACGGCGCGGATGGCGCGGATGGCGGCCTGCTCGATGTAGTCGTCCCAGGTGACGCCCGACAGGGAGGCATCCGGGTTGCGCCAGCTCACCACGAAGGTGCGATGGCCCTGCGCGACGGCATGGCGGATCAGCGAGTTCCCGGGCTGCAGGTCGAGGATGTAGAACTTGTTGATGCACGGCGGCACCAGCAGCAGCGGACGCTCGTATACCTTGGCGGTCAGCGGCTTGTACTCGATGAGCTGGAACAGCTCGTTCTCGAACACCACCGCACCCTCGGTGGTGGCGACGTTGCGGCCGACCTCGAAGGCGCGCTCGTCGGTCATGCTCACGTGACCCTGCTGCATGTCCTGCGCCAGGTTCCGGATGCCGCGCGCGATACTCTCGCCCTGCGTCTCCAGCGCCTTCTTCTGCGCGTCGGGGTTGAAGGCCAGGTAGTTGCTCGGCGCAGAGGCGGCCATCCACTGCTCGACGGCGAAGCGCAGGCGCGCCTGCGTCTTGGGGTCCGCATCCACGGCCTCGGCCATCGCCAGCAGCGTGCGGGCGTTGAGCAGGTAAACGGCGGCCGAGAAGGCCGAGACGGGGTTGCTGTGCCAGGCCTCGCCGGCGAAGCGCTTGTCGCCGGGCTGCACGCTCATGCCCTGGCGCCACAGCTCGCCAGCGTCTTCCACGTACTGGCGCTGGATGGCCTGGAGCTTGTCGGGAGAGAAGGAGAACGTCGGCACCTCCCAGTTCGTGCCGCCACCCTGGCCGAGTTCGCCGAAGGACGAAAGGGCTTTCTTCCAGCTACCGTCGATGGCTTTCTGGAACGACGCGAACAGGTCGCCTGCCGCTGTCGGGTTCTGCTGCATGGTGTCTCCTGGATCCTCGCCTGCCGGCATGCGGGTTTGAGTATCCTGCATTTCTCCGCACCGTCCACCAGCCTGAGCGTCACAAGCCGTTATCGAAAACCCATGTTCATTCACCTGATCGTCATCGCCTGGCTGTACGTGGCCGTGATGATGGCGGTGGCCGAGGCCGCCAGCCCGGCAGGCTCGGTGCTCGGCGCCGCCATCACCTTCGTGCTCTACGGGCTGCTGCCCATCGGCATCGTGGTCTACCTGCTGGCCACGCCGGCGCGCAGGAAGGCGCGGTGCCGACGCGAGGCGGCCGAAGCACAGGCGGCTGCGTCGCGCGAGACCGGTTCAGCCGAGCCAGATCAGCGCGGCCATGCGTCCACTGGCGCCGCCGTCCCGCCGGTACGAAAAGAACCTTGAAACGTTGCCGACCGTGCACCAGGCGGCGCTGCCGTCGTTGCCGTGCACGCTGCGCACGCCCAGGGCCGCCAGGCGCTGGCGTGCCAGCGCCGGCAGGTCGGCCAGCCACTTGCCTTCGCGCGCGCCGGGCCGGAAGCAAGCCGCCGCCCCGGGCGCATGCGCCTCGAAGGCGGCCTTGACCTCCGGCCCCACCTCGAACGCCGCCGGGCCGATGCAGGGGCCGAGCCAGGCGATCAGCGCACCGCCGTCGAAGGCGGCAGCCGCCGCCTCCAGCGCACCACCCGACAGACCGCGCCAGCCGCAGTGCACGGCCGCCACCCGTGTGCCCGCCGCATCGCACAGCAGCACCGGCATGCAGTCGGCCACCATGACCGCGCAGGCCACGCCCGGCCCGGCGGTGGTGCAGGCGTCGGCCTCCATCCCCTCGGGGCTGGCCGCGTCCAGCGCGACGCAGCGCGCGCCGTGCACCTGCGAGAGAAAGGCCAGGTGCGCACCGCACGCCGCCTCGCGCACGCGGGCGCGGTTGACCGCCACACGCCCGGGGTCGTCGCCCGACTTCAGGCCCAGGTTCAGACTGGCATAGGCGCCCGCGGACACGCCGCCCGCGCGCGTGGTGCAGAAGGCATGCACACCGGCTGGCGCAGGCCAGTCGGGCACCAGCCAGTCCGCATGCAGCGCGCCGTCAGGCCTCGGCATCGGGGCACTGCGAGGGCTGGGCGCGCTGAAAGGCATCCAACTGCATGCAGGCGTCAAAGGCGGCCAGGGTGCGCGGCAGACCATCGAGGTCGCAGTCGAAGCGGCGGGCATTGAAGATCTGCGGCACCAGGCAGCAGTCCGCCAGCGTGGGCACGTCGCCATGGCAGTAGGCGCCAGCCGCCGGAGATTGCGCCAGTTGGCGCTCGAAGGCCATCAGACCTTCTCTCACCCAGTGCCGGTACCACGCGTTCTTGGCGTCCTCGTGCACCTTGAGTTCGCGCACCAGATACTTGAGCACGCGCAGGTTGTTGAGGGGATGGAGCTCGCAGGCGATCGACTGCGCCAGCGCACGCACGCGGGCCCGGCCGGCCGGATCGGCGGGCAGCAGCGGCGGCTCGGGATGCGTCTCGTCAAGATACTCGATGATGGCCATCGACTGCGTGAAGCGCCCGCCCTCGTCGGTCTCCAGCAGCGGCACCAGCTGATCCGGCGAGAGCTGGGCGAAGGGGCCGGTCTTGTGGTCGCCACGCGCGATGTGGACCGGGATGTACTCGTAGCCCAGCCCCTTGAGGTTGAGCGCGATGCGCACGCGGAAGGAGGCCGAGGAGCGGAAATAGCTGTACAGCTTCGTCATGCCGCAGAGGATACGCGCGCGGGCGGCGTCTGGCACACTGCCACCTTCCGATCCCCTTTTCCGGAGCACTCCCATGGCATCCGATCACGTCTTCAGCCCGGCACCGGTGGTGTCGGTTCCCGTCGCGGGCAGCGGCGCGCGCTTTCCCGTCCACCGCATCTACTGCGTGGGCCGCAACTACGAGGAGCACGCCAAGGAAATGGGCTTCACCGGCCGCGAACCGCCCTTCTTCTTCATGAAGCCGGCCGACGCGGTGGTGGCCGTGGAGGCCGGGCAGACCGGCCGCATCGCCTACCCCAGCCTGACGAAGAACCTGCACCACGAGATCGAACTGGTGGTCGCCATCGGCACCGGCGGCAGAAACATTGCCGCGGCCGACGCGCACAAGCACATCTTCGGCTACGCCGTGGGCCTGGACATGACCCGGCGCGACCTGCAGAACGACATGAAGAAGCAGGGCCGCCCCTGGGACATCGGCAAGAGCTTCGAGCAGAGCGCGCCCATCGGAGCGATCGTGCCCGCGGCCGGGGCCGGCGACATCGGGCATGCGGCCATCTGGCTCAAGGTCAACGGCGCCGACCGCCAGAGGAGCGACCTGGGCAAGCTGATCTGGAACATCGCCGAGACCATCGAGCACCTGTCGGCCGCCTGGGATCTGCAGCCCGGCGACCTGATCTACACCGGCACCCCCGAGGGCGTGGCCGCGGTGGTGGCCGGCGACACGCTGGAAGGAGGGGTGGACGGCCTGCCGACGCTGACCGTCCAGGTCACCGCCTGAGGCGGCCACAGCCCATGTTCAACCACGTTCCCATCAAGCACTGCAAGCGCTGCGGCACCGCCGTCGTCTACCGCGTGCCGGACGACGGCGACGTCAAGGAGCGTGCCGTCTGCCCGGCCTGCGGCACCATCCACTACGAGAACCCGCTCAACGTGGTCGGCACCATCCCCGTGCTGGGCGACAAGGTGCTGCTGTGCAAGCGCAACATCGAACCGCGCCGGGGCAAGTGGACGCTGCCTGCCGGCTTCATGGAACTGGGCGAGACCACCGCCGAGGGCGCCGCGCGCGAGACCGACGAGGAAGCCGGCGCGCAGTACGAGATGGGCGGGCTGTTCGCCGTGATGAACGTCGTGCGCGTCGGGCAGGTCCACCTGTTCTACCGCGCCCGGCTGCTGTCCGACATCTTCGCGCCAGGCCACGAGACCATTGAGGCGCGCCTCTTCGCCGAGGAGGAGATCCCCTGGGACGAGATCGCCTTCCGCACCGTGCGCGAGGCGCTGCAGCGCTTCTTCGAGGACCGGCGCGCAGGCCAATTCAGCGTGCACACGGTCGACATCCAGTAAGCACCGCCCATGCACAAGCAACTCGCCCTGCTCCTCATGCTGTGCGCCATGGCCTGCAACGGCTCCGCCGAGCCGGTAGGCGAGGTGGACACGGCCTTCAAGCTGATCGGCCCGGACCACAAGATCGTGGTCGACGCCTACGACGATCCGCATGTGGAGGGCGTGACCTGCTACGTCTCGCGCGCCCGCACCGGCGGCGTTTCCGGCGCGCTCGGGCTGGCCGAGGACAAGGCGGAGGCCTCCATCGCCTGCCGCCAGGTCGGCCCGATCCGCATCGCGCAGCCGCTGCCGAAGCGCGAGGAGGTGTATGCGCAGCGGCAGTCCCTCCTCTTCAAGCGGCTGCGCGTGGTGCGCATGGTCGACGCGAAGCGCAATACGCTGGTCTACCTCACCTACTCCGACAAGCTCATCGACGGCTCGCCGCAGAACGCCGTGACGGCCGTGCCGGTGGATCGCGCGACGCCGATCCCGGTCAAGTGATGAACGCCGCAGCCGGCGACACCGCCACCAAGACGTCCGCATCGAGCGCCAACGCGGTGCTCGCCATGTACCGCGCGCTGTGGCGCCACGCCGAAGGCGTGCGCGGCTCGCTGCTGGGCGCCGCCGCCTTGCTGGGCGGCTCACAGCTGGTGCGCCTGGCCATGCCCTGGCTGGCCGGCCAGGCCATCAACGCGTTGCAGCACGGGCGGATCGGCGGCGCCGGCCGCTGGATCGCCGTGCTGATGGCCACCTATCTGCTGTCGTGGCTGCTGCACGGACCGGGCCGCGTGCTGGAGCGCAACGTCGGCGTGCGTGTGCGCGAGCGCCTGGCCGACCAGCTCTATGCCCGCATCACCGCCGCGCCCCTGGCCTGGCGCGACGGCCACCATTCCGGCGAACTGCAGCACCGCGTCCACCAGGCCAGCCGCGCGCTGTCGGACTTCGCGCAGAACCAGTTCGTCTACGTGCAGAGCACGCTGAGCTTCATCGGGCCGCTGGTGGCGCTGGCGCTGCTCTCCCCCGTCAGCGGGCTGATCGCGCTGGTGGGCTACGTGCTGATCGCGCTGGTGATCCTGCGCTTCGACCGCGCGCTGATGGTGCTGGCGCGTGCGGAAAACGACGCCGACCGGCGCTATGCGGCGACGCTGCTGGACTTCGTCGGCAATGCCTCGACGGTGATCGGCCTGCGGCTGCAAGCCGCCTCGCGCAAGCTGCTGGGCCGGCGCATGCAGGCCGTCTCCGCACCGCTCAGGCGCACGGCCCTCGTCAACGAGGGCAAGTGGTTCGCCGTCGACCTGCTGGGCATGGGCCTGACCTGGGTGCTGGTGGTGATTTACGTGTGGCAGGCCACGCGCGCCGGTGGCAGCGCGGCCGCAGTCATGCTGGGCACCGTGTTCATGATCTACCAATACGCGCAGCAGGCGGCCTCGGTCGTCAGCTCGATGGCCGCCAACTTCCAGAACTTCGCGCGCATGCACACCGACTACGGCAGCGCCGAGCCGCTGTGGTCCACGCCCGGCACCCCGGCCGAGCCGGTGCCCGCCATCGACACGCAGACCGCCTGGCAGATGCTGGAGCTGCAAGACGTGAACTGGGGCTACGCCGACAGCAGCCGCGGCGGCGGCCTGCACGATCTGCGCCTGACCCTGCGCCGCGGCGCGCGCGTGGCGCTCATCGGGGCCAGCGGCGGCGGCAAGAGCACGCTGCTGCGCGCGCTGGCCGGCCTGTACGTGCCGCAGCAGGGCACGCTGCGGCTGGACGGCGAGCCCCATCCCTGGGAGACGCTGCGCCGCATCGCCACCCTCATCCCGCAGGAAGCCGAAGTCTTCGAGGCCAGCGTGCAGGAGAACCTGGACTTCGGCGAGCCCCGCGCGGTGGACGACGTGCAGGCCGCGCTGCACGCCAGCGCCTTCGACGACGTGCTGGAGCGCCTGCCCCAGGGCCTGGCGAGTCCGTTGACGGAACGGGGCTTCAATCTTTCGGGCGGCCAGCGCCAGCGCCTGGCCCTGGCGCGCGGCGCGCTGGCGGCGCAGGGCAGTTCGCTGCTGCTGCTGGACGAGCCCACCAGCGCGCTCGATCCGGCCACCGAACTGCGCGTGCTGGAACGCATGGCGAAGGCTTTCCCCCGGGCCTGCCTCGTGGCGTCCATCCACCGCCTCGGCCTGCTCGCGCACTTCGACACGGTGGTGATCATGGAGGCCGGGCGCGTGGCCGACAGCGGCCCGCGGGACGAGGTGATCGCCCGGCACCCGCACCTGACCGACGCCGCGCGCCCCGTCTCCCGCAGGGGCATGGCCTGACCGGCCCCGCCGGGCACGCGGCACCGCGCTGCGCGGTGTCCTGTCCCACAGATAAATTCGCTTTCCATTTCGGGGCTGCGCAGCAGAACCCATTCGGCCATCCGAGTTCAACGGTCTCCATGCAACCCCTCCTCGAAGAGCGCCCCCAGCGCGCCCCACAACGCAGGCAGATCGGTCAGCGAACCATCGACGAAACGTGCGGTCGGCAGGCCGCTGTCCGCCAGCAGCGCCTTCTGGTTCGCCTTGGAGACGCTGCGCGCCACGGCCGCGACGTCCGGCCCCGGCAGCCCGAGTTCTGCGGCCACCTGCGCGGCGAGCCGCGCATAGACGTCGTTGGCAGTCGTCACCCGAAGCCGGCGATTGGGGTCGGGATAACGGTCTCGCAGCCACGCGACCACCGCCTCGACCCGTGTCTCGAGATTGACGATCTCTACCTCGGGCGCGAACACCCCGTGCAGCAGGTCGTTCGGGCCGCTGATCACGGTCACCTGCAGTTACCGCTCGAGCGCCGCACGCACCAGCGCGAGGCTGGTGCCGGTCTTGCGCGCGCCGATCACGATGAGCCTGGTCATTCGCTACTCCTTGGAAAAGCCTGGAGAAACAGCAAGGCGATCAGCGCGCCGGCCAGCCGCAGGAATGCCGAGAGGTCGAAGGCGAACACCGCGCCCGAGGCGACCTGTTCCTGCAGGCCCACCAGCAGTGCGCCGAAGAGCGCCACGCCGATGGCGCTGCCCACCTGGCGCGCCGCACCGAAGATCGCGGAGGCGGTGGCCGAGAACGAGGACGTCACGCTGCCGAGCACCAGCGAGGTCAGGGCCGGCGTGCCAATGCCGGCGCCGATGGCCAGCAGGAGCAAGCTGGGCAGGATGCGCAGGTACGGCGTGTCGGCGCCCACGCCGTGCAGCAGCGCGAACCCCAGCGCCGAGAGAAGGAAGCCGGCCACCACCGGCACGCGGGGCGTGAAACGCCTGGCCAGCCGGCCGCTCGCGAGGTTCGCCAGCATGATCACTGTGAAGGGCAGCAAGGCCAAGCCCGTCACGGTGGGCGTGTAGCCCTTCGCATGCTGGAAGTACAGGCTCAGCACGAAGATCGACCCGTAGAAGGTGATGTTCATGAGCACGCCCAGCACGATCGCCGCCGAGAAGGTGCGGCTGCGGAACAGCGCGAGCGGGATCATCGGCACGGCCACGCGCGACTCGTTGCGCACGAAGGCCGCGATGGCCACCGCCGCGACGGCGAAGCCCGAGAGCACCAGCCAGTCGGTCCAGCCGAGCACGCCGGCCTCGATGACCGCGTGCGTGAGGAAGAAGAGCGCGACGATGGCCAGCAACTGCCCGCCGACGTCCAGCCGTCCGGCGCTGGAGCGCACCGTCTCCGCGACATGGCGGCGCACGGCCCACAGGCCGAGTACACAGATAGGCAGGTTCACGAAGAAGATGGACCGCCAGCCGAGGCCGCTGGTCAGGGCGCCGCCGAACACGGGGCCCGCCGCGCTCACCACGCCGCCGATCGCGCTCCACCAGCCGATGGCATTCGTGCGCGCGACGGTGTCGCCGGCGCAGGCATGCGACAGAAGCGACAGCGAAGTCGGCAGGATCAACGCGGCGCCGACGCCCTGCGCCGCGCGCGCGGCGATCAGCACGCCGATGGAAGGCGCCAGCGCGCAGGCCAGCGAGGCCAGCCCGAACAGCAGCAGCCCGATGCTGAAGACGCGACGGCTGCCGAAGCGGTCCGCGAAGGAACCCGCCGTGAGCAGCAGCGCTGCGAAGGCCAGCGTGTAGGCGTCGACGATCCACTGCAGCCCGGTCACGCCGGCGCCCAGGTCCTTGCCGATCTGCGGCATGGCGACGTTCACGATGGTCACGTCGAGCTGCACCACGACGAAGCCGAAGCTCGTCGCGGCCAGCGTCCAGCCGATGCCCCCGACGCGCCTGGGCGCTGGTGCGAGATCGGCCAGCGAACTGCTTTCGGCGGTGCTCATTCGGAGGCCCTCCCCGGTTCGCGGGCCGCCCCGATGCGCTCGCCGAGCGCCTCGAAACGCGGCAGGAGGCTCTGGATCAGGCGCGGCAGCAGGTAGATCGGCAATTGCGCGCAGGCGAAGAACAGCGCCGCGGCGGGCGTGATGGCCGAGTCGAGCGCCGCCCACAGCAGGCCTACGTTGCGGTTTCCCATGAGCAGCGCGACGTTGAAACGGGTGCGCACGCCGCCCGGCGTGAGCAGGTAGGCGATGCACTGCGCCCCCAGATTGGCGGCGAAGGCCAGCGCGATGGCCGCGACGGCGACATGCGGATCGTTGGCGATGGACTTCTGCATGCCGGCCATCGTGGCGACGGCGAAGACCAGCAGCGCGACGACCACGATGGCGTCGATCGCGCCTGCATGCGCCGCAAGACGGTCTTTCGCGAACCGCCGCAGAACGAGCGCGGCGCATTCGGCCGTGCCGACCAGCACGAGCAGCCGCAGCGCCAGGGTCGAAGGCTGGATCGAGACACCGGTATCGCGCCCGAACCACTGCACCAGCAGCGGCGCAGTGAGCGGTACCAGTGCCATCGCCGCCAGCGTGGCGACCAGTGCGACGGCGGCATCCAGCCCGAGCATGCGGGCCACGGCCGAGGTGCCGCTGGACGGCGGCGCGCAGAACGCGAGCACCACGGCGAGCGTCCAAGCCGGCGGCAAGCCGGCCGCACGGCAGATCAGCCCGGCCAACACAGGGCTGGCGACGATCGCGCACAATGGCAGCGCCACCGACACTGCGGGCCGGCGGACCACAGCCAGCACCGCGGCAGGATCAACGCGCAGCAAGGTACCCAGAACGAAGATGAACACGGTCGCAGGCATCATCGGGCGCGCCGCATCGGCGAGCGCCGGCACGAGCAGGCCGACGAAAACGCCAGCGGCTAGCACGCTCGGGCCGTTGCGGATCAGGATGGCAAGCGGTCGGGACATACGCTCAGGCCTGCTCGCTCAACACGGGCTCTCGGACTTGCGCACTTCGCGCGCGCACCGGCTCCGTGGAGTGCGGCTGCAGGAACGGATCGAATACCCGCTCGTGACGCTTGCCGAAGGAGCGGAAGTTCCACAGATTGGTCGTGACCATGATGCGCTGCACCCACCGGTGGGCCCGGTCGTTGGCGTCGAAGCTGGGGACGAAGCTGTCGCGTGAATGCAGCGCGAAGCGGTTGTTGACGAAAACCAGCCGGCCCGGCTTGATGTCGATGGCCTCGGAGACGGCCCTCACCTCGCGGTGGAAGTTCTCCAGCGCCGCCTTGGCGCGCTGGTTCACCGGCAGCACCATGTCGGGATAGAACACCACGGTCACGCGTGGCAGCTCCAGCGGGCCAGACAGCACCGGGCTCAGGTCGGTGTTGTCGCGCGGCGTGGGCGTGGCGCCGCGCCAGCGGTACGGCACGCGGATGATGAAGTGGCGGCCGTAGAGCACCTCCAGGTCCTCGTCGCTCAGGCGCGCCAGCGCAAGCCGCGCGTCGGCCACCCGTGTGAACGGCCCCTTGCCCTCGCCCTCCGGCGCGGCACGCAGCCCGAGCAGCAGCAGCGCGAGCGGGGAGGTGTCGCCCTCAGGCATGAAGGCCTGGGCGGCGTTCTCGATGTGAAGGTCCAGTTCCACCTCGGAGCCCAGGCCCGTGTAGTCGTGCCGCGTGTGCTTGTGCGGCGTGAGGTTGTTGACCAGCTCCAGTCCTTCGTGCGAGATCGAATAGGGCTCGATGGCCGCGCCGAACGCCGCGAGCAGGTTCTCGCTGAGCACGCCGTCCTTGAACTGGCGTCCAGTCTCGCCGAACTGCGAGCTGCCCACCACGCCGCCGTCGATCGGCAGGTTGTCGATCACCAGGTAGGCGTAGGCCGCGCTATTGGACGACTTGATGACTTCCAGCACGCGCACGAGGCGTTCCGGAAAGCCGGAATAGACACGACGGCGAAGCTCGCCGATGTAGGCCGAACCGCCGGCCGGGTCGTAGTCGAGGTCTCCGAGCACCTGACGGATCTGCTCGGCCTCGCTGGCGGTGATGCTCAATTCGGCTCTCGAACCTTGGTCTGACATGAAAACTCCTTGAGTGTGTCGACAGGCGCGCTGCGAGGCGCGTCACGATGGACAGCGGTTGGTCTGCTGACGCTGACGTGAGGCTATGAGCAGTTTTTATCTTAAAAACGAATTCATTTTATATGATATATCTGATAATCAGATTTATTACTTTCCGCTTAATCTGGAGAAAAGAGGTCGCCCATGGACCGTGTATTGCTCGAAACCTTCAAGGCAGTGGTGGACGAAGGCGGCGCCCTGAAAGCGGCCAACGTGCTCGGCTGCGCCCAGTCCAACGTGACGACGCGGCTCAAGCAGATGGAGCAGCGCCTGGGCGTGCCGCTGTTCAACCGCCAGGGCAAGCGGCTGCAGCTCAGCGAGGCGGGCGAGCGCTATCTGCCCTATGTGACGCGCATCCTCGACCTCATCGACGAAGCGGCCGCCAACGCGCGTGCCGAAGCCCCCGCGGTGCAGCGACTGCGCGTGGGCACCATGGAGAGCACCGCCGCCATGCATCTGCCGCAAGCACTGGCCGGCATGCGTGGAGCTTTTCCCGAACTGGAGCTGCAGCTGGAGGTGGAAGCCGAACCGGCGCTGTCGCAGATGCTGCTGCAGCACCGGCTGGACTTCGCCGTGACCGCGCGCGTGAACGAGCGCGCGGGCCTGATCTACGAGGCGGGCTTCGACGAGCCGCTCGTGGTGGTCGCGCAGGAAGACCCGGAGGAACTGCTGGCGCAGGCGCCCGTGTACGCGCCGACGCTGATCGCCTTTCGCGAAGGCTGTCCCTACCGAATCATGGCGCAGCGCTGGCTCGAATCGCGGCGCATCGCCTGCGCCCGTGTACTGTCGCTCAGCACCTATGGCGCAGTGCTAGGCTGCGCGGCGGCAGGCATGGGCATCGCGGTGGTGCCGCGCAGGCTGGTGGAAAACCAGGCCCGGTCCTACCAACTGCAGGCCTACCGCCCGCGCGACCTGGCGCCGGCCACGAGCTACTTCGTCTACCGCGAGGAATGGCAGCCCGGCGTCGAAGCGCGGGCCTTGATGCAGGAGCTGCGCCGCTCTGCTCGGCGGCCCACGACGCCGCTCTGAGGCGGACCGCCTGGTCGTTCAGGACGCGGCCGGCTCGACGAGCCGGATGCTCAGGTCACCTTCGCGCTCGAGCTGCGCCACCAGGCCGATTTCCCAGTCGAGGTACTCCTTGAAGCCGGCATCGCGCCTCGCAAGGTCGGCGTGTGCGTAGGGGCTGTACCAATGGTCGTCGTCGCCGGTCAGCACGCCGTCTGCTTCGTTGCCCGTGGGAAGGCGCGCGGCCACCCAGACCTGCATGCCGCCCGCCAGCGCATGGACCTCGCGCCCGATGCGCGCGCCCAGCTCCGCCGCCACGATGCGCGCGAGCACGCCATCCGATGAGGTAAGCACGATGCGCTGCGACGCGGGCAGATCGGCGACAAACTCCTGCAGCCGGTCGGGCACCGAGAAGCGCGCACCTGCGACGTGCCGGCGCTCGTAAGCCGACCGCCGCTCCACGTCGAACACCACGGCCGTGCCGGCTTCGAGCGCCGCCGCAGCCTCGCGCGGCGCGATCTCCGCTGCGCTCGCGCGCAGCGGCAGCACGCGCACCGGTTCGGGCCCGAGCACCAGCACTGGCAAGGCCGACGGCGAAAGCACGAACACCTCGTGGCCACCCAGTTGTGCGAGCCATGCACCGGTGGTCAGCGCGCGCACGCCGTCCCAGTCGGCCAGCACGATGCGGGCGCGACGGGGGCCCACGTATTCGTCGGTGGCCTGCACCAGCGGGCCGCCCGGCGCCCAGCGCCAGCCTTCGAGGTGCCCGGCCTCGTACTTCTGGCGCGTGCGCACGTCGAAGCGGTAGAGCGAGCGCTCGTCGGACTCCGCCTCGAAGCGCGCGAAAGTGGCCGCATCGATGCGGCGCACACCGGCGCGCGCAGCCACGTCCTGGGCGCGGGCCTCCAGCCGCGTGCGCTCGCCCGGCTCGGGCAGCGGCGCCGCGCGGCCATGGCTGAGCTTGCGGCCCGCCAGCAGCCAGGCCATGGTGCCGTCCTTGAGCGAAACCACCGGATTGGGAATGCCCGCGTCGATGAGCGTCTGCGCGCCGACGATGCTGCGCGTACGCCCCGCGCAGTTGACCACCACCAGCGTCTCCGGCCGGGGCGCAAACATCCTGGATGCGGTAGACCAGTTCGGCGCCGGGCAGGCTGTGCGCGAACGGCAGGCTGAAGTCGGCGAACTCCTCCGGCGTGCGACTGTCGACCACCACGATGTCGTCGCCGCGCTCCACGCGCTGGTGCAGCTCGTCGACCGAGATCCAGGGGGTGTGCTTGCGGTGTTCGATGACTTCGCCGAAGGCCTTGCTCGGCACGTTGCTGCCGCTGAAAAGTTCGTAGCCCGCTGCGGCCCAGCCTTGCGTGCCACCGGCGAGCACCGACACGTTGCGCCAGCCCAGGCGCACGAGCTTGGCGGCCGCCTGGTGCGCCAGCGACTCGTCGGCATCCGCCAGCACGATGCGGGTGCCGCGGCGCGGCACGAGACGGTCGATCAGCGCTTCCAGCCGCCACAGCGGCGCCGAGGCTGCGAGCAGGATGTGGCTGCGCACGAAGACGCCGGTTTCACGCACGTCGAGCAGCGCAATCTCTTCGCCGTCGGCGAGCGAGGCCTTCAGCGCCTGCGGCGTGATCGCCGGGTGGCGGGTGTTCTTCGGCGCCGCGAAATGGCGATAGCTGCCGCCCTGCGACCCCTCGAACACCACGCGGCTGTCGAGGAGCTCGAGCGCGCGGCCGTAGAAGTGCAGGTGACGGCCGTCCTGGCCGTCGATCAGCTCGATGGTGTGCACATCGTCCGACCGCAGCACGACCGCACTTCCAGGGGCCACGTCGACCGTACGCTGGTGCACCAGTGCGTCGCGCGCAGGGTCATCGGTCTTCTCGCGGCTATACAGCACGTTGCGTTCATTGCCTTCCGCGCCGGCGTCACGGCCCAGGTCGTGTGGTCATGCGGCGGCTGGGCCTTGCCGGCCAGGCCGACGGACAGGTAGAGCGCAAAGCCGCCATCCGCATCCTCGGCCAGCCTGTAGACTGTGCGTGGATGAGAAAAGCCAGATCCAGGCGCCGGAGCGCACCCAGCCGTTGCTGCCCATGGGGCTGGGCTACGTGGAGGGCGTCACGCACGACCATGTACGCCATGGCACGGCCACGCTGTTTGCGGCGCTGAACGTGGCCAACGGCCAGGTCATCTCGCGCGTGCGCGCCCAGCACCGGCACCAGGAG
>JASGDG010000397.1:0-3738 GCA_047607325.1 Xenophilus sp.
CCAGGGCGAAGGCTGGCTGCTGACGTGCAGCAGCCCTTCCGGCCAGGACATCGCCGTGCGGCTGGGCGCCGGCACCGCGCTGCCGGACGTCGGTGAGAACATCCGCCTGGGCGTGCGCAGCGAAGACACCCTGATCCTGCCCGCGGCCTGACAGAGCCTAGACATCACGGAGCGGCCATCATGTCTAGGCCAGCTGCAGCTTCTCGCTGCGCGACTCGGAGAACAGCGCACACTCGGCACTCAACCACCGCGCAAAAGCGGACGTACGCTGGTCATGCATGTTCTGGCATAGCAGCATGTAGCGGGCAGGTGACTTGACAGGGCGGCCGAAGACCGTTGCCAAGCGTCCCGAAACAATTTCGTCGATGACCAATGCCGACCGCGCCATGGCAACACCCTGATGAACCAATGCGGCACCGATCGCCAGGGTCGAGAGGTTGTATTGCACGCCAGACAATTTCTCCAGCCACTGCGGCCGGTGGGCCTCCAGCCACAAACGCCACTCCGTGTGACTCGTCGCCCCGACCCAAGGCGATGAGTCGTGAAGGAACACGATGCCATCCATCGATTGCCCGGAGGCAAAGTCCGGATGCCGCTCGAGATACTCGACGCTGGCAACCGGAAGCATGTACTCCTCCATGAGAAGTTCGGATCCCGGCACTTCGCATTGCAAGGTGTCGTACCGGATGGATATGTCGGCCGCCTCGGCGCCCTGCGCGAAGCCCTCCGGCGCCTGGAACTCCGCCTGAAGGCGGATGGAGATGTGAGGATGATGTCGCTGAAACTCGGCCAGCCGAGGCATCAGCCAGTGCATGGCGAATGACGGCACACAACTGACTTGCAAAGGGGCTTCGGCCACATTCAGGCGAGCCAGCGTCTCCTCGATGGCAGCGAACGCGTTGCCCACGGACTCCAGCAAGACAAGCCCATCTCCGGTCAACGCAAGGCCCCGCGACTCCCTGCGGAAAAGACGATGGCCGAGCCGGTCTTCGAGGTAGCGAATCTGCTGGCTGACCGCGCTTTGCGTGAGGTTCAGCGCCTTGGCGGCCTTGGTAAAGCTCAACAGGCGACCAGCCGGAACGAAGCACCTGAGTGCCCCGAGCAAGGGTGAATCCAACGTCTGCCTCATTAGCCATCCTTATGCAACCCCGTAGAAATTATCGCTTTCTAAGAACGGGTAATGAACATATATTTTCTAAACCACTCTCCCACAGATACAAGAATCATGCCGCCTTCAGCTGCCAGCGCACGGGAGTCCTCATTAGCATTGGTTAAAGGCCGAACGCCGCTGTTCTGGCTGAACGAGCGCTGGAAAGCCGACCCGGCAAAGCTTCCGGCCATTGACGCGGAAGTGGAGGCGGCCGCATCCCGACTGCTTCGCAACAAGGGCGTGCTTGCGGCGCTCTTTCCGGAATTGGCCGCAACCCAGGGGGAGATCGAATCTCCGCTGCTTTGTGCGAACCGTCTTCAACACACCGTCCACGCAGACGCAGCGCAGGACGGGCACTGGTTCCTGAAGGCCGATCACGCCTTGCCGGTGGCCGGCTCCGTCAAAGCACGTGGCGGCTTCCACGAAGTCCTCGCGTTCGCGGAAGCTTTGGCCGCCGAACACGGCATCGAAGGCGCGAATGTCGTGCGCCTGATATCGCCCGAGGCGCGGGCCTTGCTCGCGCGTTACACCGTCACTGTGGGAAGCACCGGCAATCTGGGGCTCGCGATTGGTTTGATCTCCGCAGCGCTGGGCTTCAAGGCCGTGGTGCACATGTCGACCGACGCCAAGGAGTGGAAGAAAGCGCGCCTGCGTGCACGCGGCGTCGAAGTGGTCGAGCACACAGGCGACTATGCGACGGCGGTGGAGGCGGGCCGACAAGCCGCCGAGTCGGACCCCTACAGCTACTTTGTCGATGACGAAGCTTCGCACCTGCTGTTCGCCGGTTACGCGGTAGCAGCCCAGGAACTGGTGGGGCAATTGGCCGAAGCCGGCCGCACGGTGGACGCCGAGCACCCGCTGTTTGTCTACCTCCCGTGCGGCGTCGGAGGCGCGCCAGGTGGCATCTGCTACGGTCTGCGAACCTTGCTGGGCGAGCACGTGCACTGCTTTTTTGTGGAGCCTGTCGCTTCGCCCTGCGTACTGGTGCAACTCGCGTCGGGCGGCGCGGAGCCTCTATCGGTCTACGACGTGGGGCTCGACAACCGCACCGAGGCGGATGGGCTTGCCGTGGGCCAGGCATCGCTGTTGGTGTGCGAGCGCATTGCCGACCGTGTGTCGGGTGTCATCACGGTCAGCGACGAACAACTCTACGCAGCGCTGCTGTTGATGAAGCATGCACAGGGGATCGATCTGGAGCCCTCGGCGTGCGCCGGAGTGATGGGGCCACTCTCGCTGCTGCGTACGGCGGCTGGCCGCGACTATGTGGTGCGCCGTGGCCTGCAAGACAAGCTGCACAACGCAACGCACGTGATCTGGACCACCGGCGGCTCTCTGGTGCCCCCGGCCGAACACGAACGCTTCGAGTCCATCGCCCGCCGCATGTGCGGTCCCGATGCCGCGCTCAACGACTTCTTTCCGCCTCGATCCAACCACGCCACCCCGGCGCTAAGGAACTTCCAATGAACGATCAGCCCCCAAAAATCCGCTTGGCCGTGGCAGGGATATCTCATGAGACCAACACGTATGCAACCGAATTTCTAGGCGCGACACCGGCCGCGAACTTTCAGCGGCTGCAAGCGGGCGACATCGAAGAAAAATTCACCGGCACCAACCATCCGGTCGGCGGCTTCATCGAAGGCGCGCGAAATCACGGCATCGAGCTTGTCTACACCTACGTCAGCCAAGCGACGCCTTCTGGCTCGATAGCGGCAGAGGCGTACGCCGAAATGAAAGGGAAGGTGCTTGACAGCCTCGGCGCTGCACTCCCGGTGGACGGCGTGCTGCTCGCGCTCCATGGCGCAGGAGTCGCGGTCGGTGTCGACGATATCGAAGGCGATCTGATCGCTGGCGTCCGGTCCCTCGTCGGCCCCACGACACCCATCGCTGCGGTTTTCGACCTGCACGGAAACCTGACGGAACAAATGCAGAAGACATGCGATTTCACGCTGCCCTGCAAGCTCTACCCGCACACCGACTACGTGGAACGCGGTATTGAAGCAGTCGATCTGGTGGCTCGCACATTGCGCGGCGAGTTGAGGCCGGTCCGGGCTCGGTGTTCGCAGGCGCGACCGTCGATCTCGGCACGATGTGCAGACTCGTCATCGCCGGGGTCGACGTTCTCGTCTCCTCGCGCCCCGATCAGACCTGGGATGCAGAGCCGTTCCTGCTGCACGGGATCGACGTCACTCAGCGCAAGATCGTCGCAATCAAAGGTGCCAATCACTTCCGCGCGGGATTTCGTGACATTGCCTCGTCGATCGTCACGGTCGACAGCGAAGGCCTCAGCTCGGCGGAGGTGTCGTACTTCGCGCGAACCAAGCTGGCTTCAGAAGTCGAGGTGGTGCTCGCATGATTGAAGGTCTGCCGCCCATCGCGGCCCCTGGCATGTCGGTCGAGCAGGTGGACACACCGGCGCTCTTGCTCGATCTGGACGCGTTCGAACGCAACGTCGCGCGCATGCAGGCACTGGCAGGTCGCGCAGGCGTGCAATTGCGTCCGCATGCCAAGGCGCACAAGTGCCCGGCGATCGCTCTGGCGCAGATCAAGGCGGGCGCCACGGGCATCTGCTGCCAGAAGGTCAGTGAGGC
>JASGDG010000398.1:0-39381 GCA_047607325.1 Xenophilus sp.
AAGGGAGGCATGTTGTAGTGGAACAGGAAGCGGTCCTCGAACTCGCCGGCCAGCGCGTCGATGCGCTGCGCGTCGCGCTCGGTGCCCAGCGTGGTCACGACCAGCGCCTGGGTCTCGCCGCGCGTGAACAGGGCCGAGCCGTGGGTGCGCGGCAGCACCGAGCTGCGGATCTCGATGGGGCGCACGGTGCGGGTGTCGCGGCCGTCGATGCGCGGCTCGCCTTCGAGGATCTGGCTGCGCACGATGCGCGCCTCGGCCTCGAACAGCAGGTCGCCCAGCTTGGCCTGGTCGAACTCGACGCCCTGGGCCGCCAGTTCCTGCGCCACGGCCGCGCTGGCCTCGCGCAGGGCCTGGGTGCGGGCCTGCTTACTGCGGATCTGGTAGGCGGCGCGCAGTTTCGGCTCGGCGACGGCGTTCACCTTGGCGATGAAGTCCTCGTCCTTGGCCGCCGGGGCCCAGGTGCCGTTCTCGATCCACAGCGGCTTGCCGGCGTCGCGGGTCAGCTCATGGATGGCCTCGATGGCGATCCGGCCCTGCTCGTGGCCGAAGACCACGGCGCCCAGCATCACGTCCTCGGGCAGCTGCAGGGCCTCGGATTCGACCATCAGCACGGCGGCCTCGGTGCCGGCGACGACCAGGTCCAGCTGCGAATCGGCACGGACGGAGCGGGCCGGGTTCAGCACGTACTCGCCGTTGATGTAGCCCACGCGGGCGGCGCCGATCGGGCCGTTGAAGGGGATGCCCGAGATCGACAGCGCGGCGCTGACGGCGATCAGGGCGGCGATGTCGGCGTCGACCTCCGGGTTCAGCGAGACGGTGTGGATGACCACGTGCACCTCGTTGAGGAAGCCCTCGGGGAACAGCGGTCGGATCGGGCGGTCGATCAGGCGCGCGGTCAGCGTCTCCAGCTCGCTCGGCTTGGCCTCGCGCTTGAAGAAACTGCCGGGGATCTTGCCGGCGGCGTAGGTCTTCTCGATGTAGTCGACCGTCAGCGGGAAGAAGTCCTGGCCCGGCTTGGCGGTCTTGGACGCCACCACGGTGGCCAGCACCACGGTGCCCTCGATGTCGACCAGCACGGCGCCGGTGGCCTGGCGGGCGATCTCGCCGGTTTCGATGACGACGGTCCTGCCGCCCCACTGGAAGGTCTTGGTGACTTTGTTGAAAAGGCTCATGTTTGCTCCTTGATGGATAGCAGGCCGCACAGGCCCGCGGGCGTTGGAGCGCAATCCGGAACACGATGCCATTCCAGCGGAGCCCCTGTCGGGCGCCCCTGGAATGACACAGCTTCGATCCGTCCTGCAGTCTCCGAAGTGAAAAACGCCTGAGCTAGCGGGCTAACTCAGGCGTTCCGTCGATGGAATCCGGCTTACTTGCGCAGGCCCAGCTTGGCGATCAGCGCCGTGTAGCGGTCGGCGTCCTTGGCCTTCAGGTAGTCCAGCAGCTTGCGGCGGCGGCTCACCATGCGCAGCAGGCCGCGGCGGCCGTGGTGGTCCTTGGCGTGCGTCTTGAAGTGCGGGGTGAGTTCGTTGATGCGGGCCGTCAGGATGGCGACCTGCACCTCGGGGCTGCCGGTGTCGCTGGCGGCGCGCGCGTTGTCCTTGACGATCTCGGCCTTGGCCTGGGAAGAAATCATGTGAAAAGTCCTCGTTCCGAAGGTATTTGACTTGCGGCGCGCGCTGGAACTGAACGCGCCGTGCGTATCTGCGAAGCGCAGAACCCAGGGATTATAGCCCGGCCGCCGCCGGCGCGCGGCTCAGGGGGCGCCGTCCAGCCAGCCGCGCAGCCGCCGCACGCCTTCGGCCAGGCGCTGCGGCTCCTTCGAGGCGAAGCACCAGCGCAGCCAGCCCTGCGCCTCGGGGGCGAAGGCGCTGCCGGGCGCCAGGCCCAGGCCGGCCTCGGTCACCAGGCGCTTGGCGACGTCGAGCGAATCGGCGAAGCCGTCGAGCTGGAAGAAGGCGTACATGCCGCCGCGCGGCGGCTGCACCCGCACGCCGGGCACCCCGGCCAGCAGCGGCAGCAGGGTGTCGCGGCAGTGCTTCAGATGGGCCACCACGCGCGGCGTGATCTCGGCCTCGTGCGCCAGCGCCGCCAGGCCAGCGCGCTGGGTGAACACGCTGGTGCAGGAGGTGTTGAACTCGATCAGCTTGCCCATCGCGTCCACGCAGGCCGGCGGCAGCACCAGCCAGCCCAGGCGCCAGCCGGTCATCAGGAAGCTCTTGGAGAAGCTGTGCGCCACCACCAGCCGGTCGCCGGGCGTGGCGAGGTCGAGGAAGCTGGGCGCGCAGGCCTTCGGCGTCGGCTCATAGTAGAGGCGCTCGTACACCTCGTCGGCCAGGATCCAGGTGCCGGTGCTGCGGCAGTGCTCGAGGATGGCCTGCTGCTCGGCGCGGGTGAGCGTCCAGCCGGTCGGGTTGTTGGGCGCGTTGAGGATCAGGAGGCGCGTGCGCGGCGTCACCGCGGCGCGCAGCGCGTCCAGGTCGAGCGACCAGGCGCCCTGCGCCGCCCGCAGCGGCACGGTGCGCACCGTCGCGCCCAGGATCGCCGGCTGCGCGGTCAGGTTGGGCCACACGGGCGTGACGGCCACCACCTCGTCGCCCGCATCCACCAGCAGCTGCACCGCCAGCATCAGCGCGCTGACGCCGCCGGAGGTGACGGCGATGCGCCCGGCGTCCACGGCCGGGTGCAGCGCCGACAGGTAGCGGGCGATGGCCTCGCGCAGTTCGGGCAGGCCGAGGTTGTGGGCGTAGAAGGTCTCGCCGCGCTCGATCGATTCGACCGCGGCGCGGCGGATCGGCTCGGGCGTGGCCTCGTCGCTCTCGCCGAACCAGAAGGCCAGCACGTCCTCGCGGCCGAGTCCGGCGTTGGCGACTTCGCGGATCCGGGAGGCTTCGAGCTGTTCGACGGCGTGGCGCATGGGTGGAAAAGAAGCAGTGTGTTGTCAGGCCGGCCGCACCATGCGGCAGGTGGTGGGCATCTGGGCGCGCTCGGCCGGGATCTCCTTGACCACGCGGAAGCCGTAGCCCGAGCCCTCGACGTCGAAGGCCACGCCGGGCGAGCCCTGGCGCTCCATCATGCCCACCACCAGCGGCTGCTGGAACTGGTGGTCCTCGGCGCGCATCCAGCCGCTGCGGCCGGCCAGGCTCACGCGCGCCTGCTCCATCGCGGCGGCCACCGGCCGGGCCTGCGCCGCGCCGGCGCGCTCCAGCGACTGGGCCAGCGCCTCGATCAGGAGCTGCATGCGCAGGTGGACGTAGTCCTCGGCCGGGCTGGGGAAGCGCTGGCGGAAGGCGCGGTAGAAGGCGGCCGACTCGGGCGTGGGCACGTTGGGCAGCCAGTCGGCCACCGCGAGCACCTTGCCGACACCGGCCTCGCCCAGCGCCGCGGGGGCGCCCAGGGCGTTGCCGTAGAAGGTGTAGAACTTGCCGTCGAAGCCGACCTCGCGCGCCGCCTTGACCAGCAGCGTCAGGTCGTTGCCCCAGTTGCCGGTGATCACCGCCTGCGCGCCGCTGGCCTTGATCTTCACCGCGTAGGGCACGAAGTCCTTCACCCGGCCGAGCGGGTGCAGCTCCTCGCCGACGACCTGCACGTCGGGGCGCAGGCGGGCGATTTCCCTGCGGCTCTCGCGCAGCACGGCCTGGCCGAAGCTGTAGTCCTGCCCGATCAGGTAGGCGCGCTGCACGCCGCGGTCGTCGCGCAGCACGTCCATCAGCGCCGCCACCCGCATGTCGGCGTGCGCATCGAAGCGGAAGTGCCAGAAGCTGCAGCGCTCGTTGGTGAGCACCGGGTCCACCGCCGAATAGTTGAGGAACAGCAGCTGCCGCCGCGCGTCGCGCTCGTTGTGCTTGTCCACCGCGTCGAGCAGCGCCGCCGCCGTGGCCGACGAGTTGCCCTGCAGCACCGCCAGCGCGCCGTCGTCGATGGCCGAGCGCAGCGCCGACAGCGCCTCCTCGTTCTGGCCCTTGCTGTCGTAGCGCGTGAGCAGCAACGGCCGCGTGTCGCGCCCCACGCGCACGCCGCCGCGCTGGTTGACGCGCTCCACCGCCCACAGCAGGTTGCGGTGCACCGCCTCGCCCGTGTTGGCGAAGGGGCCGCTCAGGCTCTCGACGAGGGCGATGCGGATCGGGCCGGACTGGGCGCGCGCGCCGCCGGCGAGGGCCGCGGCGCCTAGCGCCGCCGCGCCGTTTTTCAAGAGGCGGCGGCGCGAAATAAAGCGGGAATTCATTGCCTTGAAAGGCCGCGCCGCGCGCCTAGATGAGGGCGAGCGGCGCTCTCTGGATGAAGGGCCGCGCAGTGTAAGGGACACACCTGTCCCGCCCCCTTCCCTTGTCCATGCCAGGAGATCACACCATGTTTTTCGCCCCCACCCATCGCGGCCGCGCCTTCGTGGCTGCCCCGCGCGCCTTCGACCGCGGCTTCGAGCGCTTCGTCAACGAGGCCTTCTCCGGCTTCCACCGGCCCGTGAACGTGCAGCAGGACGACACCCACTGGACGCTCCGCCTCGATCTGCCCGGCGTCGCGCGGGAAGACCTGAACGTCTCGGTGGAAGGCGCCATCGTGCGCATCGAAACGCGCGCCGAAGCCGCGCGCCAGTTCAAGGCCGCCTACGAGCTGCCGCAGGAGATCGACGCCGCCGCGACCGAGGCGCGCCTGGAGAACGGCGTGCTGACGCTGCGCCTGGGCAAGCCGGCGCCGGCAGCCAAGGCCGTGGCCATCGCGATTCATTAACCCACAAGTTCGCATTTTTCCCGCCGGAGCCGGCCAGGCACCGGCGGGACCGTTTTTTCAGGTCAGCCACAACCCTGTTGCGGCCTTTTTGTTCCCCGTTCACAGAAGATGTGTGAAATATTCACACTATTGGCCCGACTCCCGCTGGGAGCGTGACAGCGCAAGAAGGGCCTGCGCTTTTGCGATGCCCGGGCGAAAAGACATTCGCCCCTGTCGGGGGAACCTATGGAAGCACACTTGAAAATCACCCGGGGCGACGGCACGCGTTCCGATGCGCTGCTGGTCTTTCTTCCGGGCGCCTTCCTGGCGCCGGAGGAGTTCGAGCGCGAGGGTTTCATCAGCGCCATGGCAGAGCATGACGTGGCGGCCGATGTGATGCTGGTGGATGCCAACGTCTCCTACTACTACGACCAGACCTTCACCGCGCATCTGCAGCAGGACGTGCTCGATCCGGCGCGCGCCCTGGGCTACGGCTCGATCTGGCTGGTGGGCATCTCCATCGGCGGCTTCGGCGCGCTGATCCACCAGCTGGCGCAGCCGGGCTCGGTGCAAGGCATCGTGGCGCTGGCCCCCTATCTGGGGCGGCGCCCGCTGGCGGCCGAAATCCGCCAGGCCGGGGGCCTGCGCGCCTGGAAGGCGCCCGATGGCCCCCTGCCCGACGAGGAGGTCGACCGGCGCCTGTGGCCCTGGCTGCAGCGCTACGCCGACCAGATGCCGGCCAGGGAGCTGCCGCCGCTGTACCTGGGCTTCGGCCTGGCCGACCGTTTCGCCGCCAACCACGCGCTGCTGGCGGAGGTGCTGCCGCAGGACCGCGTCTTCACCACCGAGGGCGGCCACGACTGGCCGCAGTGGTCGCGCCTGTGGCGGCGCATGCTGAGCGTGCTGCCGCTGCCCTCGCGCTCGCCCTCCGCCCCGATGTTCAAGGCATCGGCAGGGGCAGGGCATCCAGCGGCCATCGCGGCCTGACGTCGAAGGCATAGCGCGTCGTCGGCGCCTCCAGCCCGGCGTCCAGGCGCATCGCAGCGGCCAGGGCGATCATGGCGCCGTTGTCGGTGCACAGGGCCGGTTCGGGATAGTGCACGCGCACGCCGCGGCGCCGGCAGGCGGCATCGAGCCGCGCGCGCAGCAGGCGGTTGGCGCCGACGCCGCCCGCCACCACCATGCGCTTCATGCCCGTCCCGTCCAGCGCGGCGAGGGACTTGGCGCACAGCACCTCGACGATGGCCGCCTGCGTGGCCGCGGCGAGATCGGCTTTGCGCGACTCCAGCGCGTCGCCCAGCTTCCTGGCCTGCGTCAGCACCGCCGTCTTCAGGCCGGCGAAGGAGAAGTCCAGGTCGCCGCTGTGCAGCAGCGGGCGCGGCAGGCGGAAAGCCTCGGGGTCGCCTCCTTCGGCCAGCTTCGACAGCCACGGCCCGCCCGGGTACGGCAGGCCCATGAGCTTGGCACTCTTGTCGAAGGCCTCGCCGGCCGCGTCGTCGATGGTCTCGCCCAGGATCTCGTAGCGCCCCACGCCCTCCACCCGCATGAGCTGGGTGTGGCCGCCCGACACCAGCAGGGCAACGAAGGGGAATTCCGGCGGATCGGCGCCGAGGAAGGGTGAAAGCAGGTGCCCTTCGAGATGGTGCACGCCCAGGACCGGCCGCCCCAGCGCCGCGCCCAGCGCGCAGGCCACGCCGGCCCCCACCAGCAAGGCGCCGGCCAGGCCGGGGCCGCGGGTGTAGGCCACCACGTCGATGGCCTCGCGCGCAACGCCCGCCTCCGCCAGCACGGTCTGGGTGAGCGGCAGCACGCGCCGGATGTGGTCGCGGCTGGCCAGCTCGGGCACCACGCCGCCGTAGGCCTGGTGCATGTCGATCTGGCTGTGCAGCGCATGCGCCACCAGCCGCGGCACGCCCGCGCCGCCGCTCTCGACCAGGGCCACGCCGGTCTCGTCGCAGGAGGATTCGATGCCGAGGACTCGCATGGGGCGCAAGTCTACGGGGCGCCGCCCGCGGCCGGGCTGCCCGGACTCTACAGATGCGCCACGCGCTCCGGCATCATCTGCCCGCACAGCGCGTCCAGCAGCGCGAGCGCGTTGCCGGCCAGCCGCCCCCGGCGGTCGACCCAGGGCTCGGGCGAGATGCTGTGCCACGCATTGGCCAGGAGATTCCTGCCCATGTGCGACATGGCCTTGCCCCAGGCCATGGTGCCCTTGCGGGCCAGGTACAGCGGATTGGCGATCTGCGAATAGCCCAGGCGCCGCCCGGGGCTGCGGCCGGAACGCTTGGTCCCCAGGTGCACGCCCCGCAGCCGCATGGCCTGGACGATGTCGCCATAGGCCGCAAGCTGGCGGGAGAAGTCCACGTCCTCCAGCCAGGCATAGAGGGGAAGCCGCTCGTCGAAGCGGAGCTGCCGGACCCGGATCGGCTGCATCCTCATGGCCATGTTGCACCCGTAGCCGTTGTACGTGGGGCGCGTCTCCTCCGGGGCGGTGTTGCCGCCCAGGGCCTCCAGGATGCGCGCGCCTTCCTCGAACTCGATGCCGGGCCCGACGGCGCCGTCGGCGACCACCCGGCCCGTGGCAACGACGATCCCGGGCCGGGTGGCGAACAGGCGCTCGGCTTCGAGCAGGTAGTCGTCCGCCGGCAGGAAGTCGTCATCGAAGAAGATCACCACGTCGGCATCGACGGCGTCCAGCAGGACGTTGCGCTGGGCCGGCAGGCCCACGGGCCCCGGCAGAACGCGCGCCGGCGCCGGAAAGCCGCGCAGGCACGCGGCGTCGAAATCCTCCGGCCGGGCGGGGCAGATCAGCAGCTCATCGGGTGGCCGGCGCTGGCGCGCCAGCAACCCGAGGGTCGCCGCGATCGTGTCCCGGCGGCCGGCAGTGGCAATGGCGACGGCAAGCTTGAGGCTCATGGGCAGATGGACGGTGGAGGAGGAAGCGGCCGCATTCGATTCGAAGAGGAAGCGCCGGCGGCTAGAAGGTGGTTTCCGGGTCGCCGAGCGGGCGGGACGCCCTGGCGGGGGATGCTTCCCGGCGCGGGGCGGACGGCACCCGCACGCTCGACACGATCTCGAGCAGGCGGCGGGCGGCGCGCTCCCAGGTGAAGCATGCGGCGCGGCGCCTTCCGCTCGCACGCAGCGATTCGGCGAGGGCCGGATCGCTGCACAGGTGCAGGATGTGTTCTTCCCAGGCCTGCGGATCATGCGGGTCCGCCCACAGGGCCGCCTGGCCGCATGCCTCCGGCAGCGCGCCGCAGGGTGCCGCGATGACCGGACAGCCCAGCGCCATGGCTTCCAGCGGCGGCAGGCCGAAGCCTTCGGTCAGCGAGGGGAAGGCCAGCGCGGCGGCCTGGCGCAGCAAGCCGGCGAGCTGCTCGTCGCCGATGCGCCCGAGGAAGCGGACGTTGGGCGGCACCGTGTGGCCCTGGCGCTCGAAATCCTCGCGGGTGGCCGTTCCGAACAGGGCCAGGGTGAGGTCGCCCAGGCGGGCGGACTGGAAGGCCCGCAGCAGCAGGCCGATGTTCTTGTGCGCCTGGGTGTTCGCCAGCGCCACGACATAGCGCCGGCCGTCCAGGCCGAAGGCGCGCGGCGCGTCGGCGTCCGGCGTGAGCCGCAGGACGTGGTCGCAGCCATTGTGGACGACGAGGCTGCGCGACGCGTCGGCCACGCCGTAGCGGTGAAGCTGGTCGCGCGAGTACTGCGACACCGTCAGGATGGCCCGGTTGTGCCGGCCCAGGCGCGACTGCTGGAGCCGGTACCAGGCACGGAAGGCGCGCGAATACGAGTGGGGCGAACTGTGAACCTGCGCGTCGTGGATCAGCGTGAACGCATCGCGGTGCAGCACCGGCCCCAGGTTGCAGAAGTTCAGGACAGTCGCGCCGCGCGCCTGCCACGGCAGCACGAACTGCTCCCACGGGATGCCCTTGAGCAGGCCGCTCCACCGGCCGACGCCGTGCATGCGGATGCGCGCGAGCGGGAGGTCGGGCAGCCAGCCGCCCGGCACGATGAGGCGGCACGAATGGGCGCGGGCCAGGTCGGCGTCGCGGGCGAGCACGGCATCCAGGGCGACGACCAGTTCAAGCGCGACGCGCTGCACACCCGTGCGGCTGGTCGCCCGCTGGAGAAACTTGCCGTTGATCACGAGTTCGGTCATGGGGCAGGACTCCCTGGCTGGGGTGGGGCGTGGCCATGCCACAGGAATGCGAGGCGCGCGGCAAGGCGTTCGAAGGCGTACCGCTCGAAGCCGGCGGGCCGGCCCGCCAGGCGCCAGGCGGCGAAGACGAACAGGCCGTAGGCCAGCGCGCAGAGCGCGGCGAAGGCCACGGCGCGGGCGACCAGGCCGGCGACACCGGCCGCCCCCATGACGACGGGTTGCGCGGCCCAGAGGACGGCCCCCGCCGGCGTGGCCGCCGCCACCGGAATCCAGAGCGCCCTCAGCTGCTCGCCGAAGCCGGCACCGACGAGGCGGCGCACGATGTGGAGCGAAACGATCAGGTTCAGCAGGGAGACCACCGCGCTGGCGGCGACGGCCCCGGGGATGCCGTGGTGCGCGGCGCCCCACCAGACCAGCGGCAGCCGCACCGCCAGTTCGATGACGGTGCGCACGGCGGCCCAGTGGGTCCGGTCCAGGATCTGGGCCAGCGCGCCCACCAGCAGCGTCGGCAGCGACAGCAGGCCCACGGCGCAGATCCACTGAAGCCACTGCGCGGCGGGCAGCCAGGCGGGCCCCAGCGCCACGCGGATCAGCGGCTGGGGCCACAGCGCCGGCACCGCCATGACGGGGATCATCACCAGCAGGATGGCGCGCAGGAACTGCAGGTAGCGCGCCCGGATGTCCGGCCCCGCGGCGGCGAGTGCCGCCATGGCAGGCCGCATCAGGGGGGTGGCCAGGGCCTGGATCGGGATCTCCGAGAGCTGCTTGGCCATGGTGTAGCGGCCGAAGGCCGCCATGGGCGTGAAGCGCGGCAGCAGCAGGCGATCGATCTGCCAGCTCAGCGCCACGCAGAACTGGGAGACGAAGTTCCAGCCCAGCATGTGCGAGAAGCGCCGCCATTCGCACAAGGTCAGGCGCGGCCGGAACGGTGCGATCGCGTACGAAACGGCGCTGCCGACCAGCGGCGCGCAAACCGTGGCCGCGGCGATGGCCCAGTGGCTGCGGGCGGCGGCAGCCAGCGCGACGGAGACGGCGAAGGCAACGGCCTTGCCGGACAGCTCCACCATGGCGTCGGGCCTGAACTTCAGGGCCCGCGTGTATTCGATCATGCGGGGGCTGCTCATGCTGCGCGCAGCCGGCGCCAGCGCCAGCACGGCCAGCAGTGCGGCCAGCCGCGGCTCGCCGTTGAACCAGGCCAGCGGCCAGGCCAGCACCAGGAGCAGCACGGCAATGGCCAGCCCGCGCAGCACCCCCAGGGTGAAGGCCGTGTCCAGCATCGGGGCTTCGAGTCCGGGCTCGCGCAGCAGAACGATCCCGAGCGGCATCTCGAGCAGCGCCTCGACGATGTAGACGACGGCCATGGCCATCGCGACGAGCCCGAAATCCGCCGGCCCGAGAAAGCGGGCTAGGCAGACCAGCATGGCCAGATCGATCAGCTTGGCGGCCAGGCGTGTGCCCACCGTCCATGCGCCGGCGCCCGCGACCCGCGCGGCCAAGCTGCGCTGCTCATGTGCCATGGGCGTTGCGCAGAGCGGCGAAATGCGGCGAGTCCCGGCGCACTTCGGCGCGCAGCGCGAAGGCGGTGCCCGCGACGGCCGCCGGGAGGCCGTACAGGAAGGCATTGAAAAGGCCGAAATCCGGCGTCGTTCCGACCATCAGGCTGGTCACGAACGGCGCGGCGTAGGCCCAGCGGACGCCGAGCACCAGGGCCTGGCCCTGGCCGTCGCAGACGGGTGCGCGCCGCAGCAGGCTCTGGGCCGCGAAGGCGAAGTACAGGCATGCCGCCGCCAGGCCGGTATTGCTGGCCAGGGCCACGGCGAAATTGGAGGCGCGCGTGCCGCCGAGCCCCACGCCCAGGCCGCCGGTCGTCACCAGCGCCTCCCACGACACCCGCGTCCACATGCTGCGCTCCTCGAAGGAGCTGCTGGCGCTTTTCTGCAGCACGAATTCGTCGATCTGCCGCATCACAGGGTCCAGCAGCCGCGGGAAGGCGACGGCCACCAGCAGCATGGCGAAGAGCACGCCCGCGCCGATGGCGAACTCGCGCGACAGGCCGCGGTGCAGCCAGGCGTTGCCGCGCGCCTGCACGGCACGCCAGGCCCACTCCGCCAGCACCGTGCAGGCGAACACGGCCATGCCCATGTAGGCGGCCGAGGAGGTGGACAGCCACACCAGCAGCAGCAGCAGCAGCAGCAGCGGGGGAACGACGCGCTGGCGCAGCATGCCGGCGGGCATCGCCCGGCGCAGGAAGTACAGCGAGACCAGGAAGGTCAGGGCCACGCCGCCGAACGACGATGCCTCCGGCATCAGGCCCACGATCCGCTTGCCGTCCTGCAGTTCCACGCCGGTGAGCAGGGCATAGGTGGCCGTGCGGAAGGGTTCGAGCACCGGGTCCAGCGGCAGGAAGAGGGACGCGAAATCCAGCACCCCGGTCAGGACGGTCAGCGCAGCGCCCAGGCACAACGCCTGGAGCGCATGCTGCCGCATGGGCACGGTGCGCAGCATCCTCGCGAACGCCAGCACGGTCAGCACCGAGATGGTGAGATAGAGCGCCTGCGACAGGTTCTGCGGCGTGACCGCCAGCGGCGCCGTCATCATGAAGTCGGTCATCTTGACCGGCACCACGGTCACCGCGCCCGAGAACAGGCGCGGCATCGCGAAAGTGGTGGCGATGGCCAGCAGCCAGAAGAGGAAGAGCAGCAACAGCCGGGAAGGGCGCAGGACGAGGTCCAGGCCCTGGGCCCGCTCGGCCCGGCTGGCGAACTGGCGCGCCACCATCAGGACCGCCACCAGGGGGGTCGGCGTGAGGGTGAAGCCGCCGGTCAGCGCGGTGGGGATGGCCGCGAACGCGCCGAAGGGCATGGTGGCGAAGAACAGGTACAGCAGCCGTCGGCCGCGGCCGAAGAAGGCCCAGACGGCCAGACCCCAGAAGACGGCGACGGGAATCAGGTCCACGCCGGCGCCTCCTCGACGGACAGGCGACGTGGCTGCGCAGCCAGCCGACCGATGAGCTCGGCCATCCGCGTCCTGAAGACGGTGGTGTCGAAGGAGGCGGCGTGCGCGTGCGCGGCCTGTGCGCTGAAGCCCTCCTCGGACGCCTCGAAGCGCCGGAGGGTGTCGATCAGGGCGTCGGCCGTCTGCTCATGGAACAGCAGGCCGGTGCGGCCGTCCACGACAGTCTCCAGCGCCCCGCCGCGGGCATAGGCGATGACGGGCCGCCCGCTGGCCATGACTTCCAGCGGCACGATGCCGAAGTCCTCCACCCCGGGGAACAGCAGCGCCCGGCATCCGGCGAAGTGGCGCGCCATCTCGCCGTCGTCCACCGGGCCGAGGAATTCCACCGTGGGCCCGGCCATCCGCCTCAGCGGCGCGCCGGCGCCGGCGCCGATCACAATCAGCCGCCGGCCCAGGCGCGTGCAGGCCTCGACCGCGATCTCGATCTTCTTGTAGGGCGTGATCTGCCCCGCGCAGAGGTAGTAGTCACCCGGCCCCGCCGATGGCGTGAAGCGCGCCAGCTCCACCGGCGGATGGACGACGTGCGCCTCGCGCCGGTAGTACTTCTCGATGCGGCGCGCCACGTAGGCCGAATTGGCGATGAAGTGGTCCACGCGGTGCGCCGTGCTCACGTCCCATTGGCGCAGCCAGGGCACCGTCAGCGACATCATGGTGCGCGTCAGCGCGCCGGACGCGGCCCGGTACTGGGGATACAGGTCCCAGATGTAACGCATCGGCGAGTGGCAGTAGCAGATGTGCGTGGCGTCGGGGCCCGGCACGATGCCCTTGGCCGGCCCGGCCTCGCTGGAGATGATCAGGTCGTAGCCCGTCAGGTCGAAGGACTCCAGGGCGAAGGGCATGAGCGGCAGCATCTTCTGGTAGTGGTGCACGCCGCCGATCCTTTGCAGGAAGGAGGTTCGGATGCGGTGCCGCCGCAGCTTGGGCGAGATGGCCTGCGGGTCGCAGACCAGGGTGAAGATGTCGGCGTCGGGATACAGGTCGCTCAGGATTTCGAGCACCTTCTCGCCGCCGCGCATGCCGACCAGCCAGTAGTGGACCAGCGCCACCCTCGCCTGCCGGTTCGCGGCGGCAGGCCGCGCGGCAACCGCCCGGGGGGACTCGCCGCCGCGGACTTCGTCTAGACGCCAAGGGCGCAGGGAGCTAGTAGGCATTTTTGTGGATGAACCCTTTGAACAGGGTCAAAAAGATGATCCAAAGATCGAAGCCCAGGGACCAGTTCTGGATATAGAAGATGTCGCACTCAACGCGCTTGCCCAGGTCGGTCGAGCCGCGCCAGCCGTTGACCTGCGCCCAGCCGGTGATGCCCGCCTTGACCATGTGCTTCTTCATGTAGGCCGGGATCTCGTTCTTGAACTTCTCGACGAACACCGGCCGCTCGGGACGCGGGCCCACGATCGACATGTCGCCCTTGAGCACGTTGATGAACTGCGGCAGTTCGTCCAGGCTGGTCTGGCGCAGGAAGGCCCCCACGCGCGTGGCGCGCTGCTCGCCCGCCCTGGCCCACACCGCGCCGCTGCGCCGCTCCGCATCGACCGGCATGGAGCGGAACTTGAGCATCTGGAAGCGCCGGTTGTTCCAGCTGACGCGCTCCTGGCGGTAGAACACCGGGCCGCGCGAACTGAGCTTGACGGCGATGGCGATCAGCAGCATCAGCGGCGAGACCAGCAGCAGGATCAGGAACGCCAGCACCCGGTCCTCCACGGCCTTGACGACCCGGGCCGCGCCCTGCAGCGGCGTCTGCTGCAGCGTGATCACCGGCAGGCCGGCGATCTCCTCGACCGAATGGTTCAGCAGGTGGATGCCGAACAGGTCGGGGACCAGCCGGATGTCGGCCGTGCAGTGCCGCAGCTGGCCGACGGCCTCCGCGATCCGGGCCTGCTCCTGCAGCGGCATGGCCAGCCAGACCTGGTCGATCTGCCGCGATTCCACATACTCGCCCAGGCGGTCCAGCGGGCCCAGCAGGGAGGCTCCGGTCAGCCGGCCGCGGTCCGCACCGGTGGCAAACCAGCCGCACACCTCAATGCCGGCCCACTTGTTGCGCCGCAGGACGTCGACCAGGCGCTGCGCATCCGGGTTGGCGCCCACCACGACGGCCGTGCGCGCGTCCTTGCCCCGGACCCGCACCCAGCAGGCCGCTGCGCGGGCCAGGGCGCGAAAAACCACCGTGCCGCCCAAGCCCAGCACGAACCAGCCGACCCACCACAGGCGGGACAGTTCGTGCCCCACCTTGAACGCCAGCGCGTAGACCGCCAGCAGGCAGAACGTGATCGTCCACATGGCGGCCAGCTGCATGGCCTCGCTGGCGATGCTGCGGCCGCGCCAGCTCCGGTAGAGCGCCCCCCCGTTGAGGACGATCATGGCGAGCAGCACGCCGTGGGTGACCACCTGCACGTAGGCCGCGTCCATCGGGCCCGGGCCGAAGCGCAGGGCGAAGGCCAGCACGCCCGCCGCCCCGAAGATCATGACGTCGCCCACGCGCAGCGCCAGCCCCAGCACGGCGTTCGGGCCGCCGGCGGCGAGATTCGGTGCCTTGGTCCAGTCGTTGACGGACGCGAACAGCATGAAGTTTCCCCTGCTCCGTTACACCTGGACAAGCCGCCAGGAATAACAAAAAGTTCCTGACAGCAGACGGTGCGCGCGCGATGCCGTGAATGGCCCTATCGGCTCTTCCCGGCGGCTGCACCCTGCTGCGTGAAACCGAAGATTGCGCTTCGGCCAGGGGAGAATGTACTACTTAAATTCTATTTTTACTACTTCATTCTTAATTTTACTTGTCCCCACTCAGGGGAAGGAAGGCCGGCCGTGCGCGCCACCCGTCACAGCCGCACGGGAATGCCGCGCTCGGCCATGCGGGCCTTGGCCTCGCCCACGGTGTGCTGCCCGTAGTGGAAGATGCTGGCGGCCAGCACCGCGTCGGCGCCGCCCTGCTGCACGCCGTCGGCCAGGTGGTCGAGGGTCCCGACGCCGCCGGAGGCGATCACCGGCACGCTCACCGCGTCGGCCACGGCGCGGGTGAGCGCGAGGTCGAAGCCGCTCTGGGTGCCGTCGCGGTCCATGCTGGTGAGCAGGATCTCGCCGGCGCCGCGGCGCGCCATCTCCGCCGCCCACTGCACGGCGTCCAGGCCCGTGTTCTTGCGGCCGCCGTGGCTGTAGACGTCCCAGCCGGGACCACGCAGCGCCGCCTCCGCGGGCGTGCGGCGCTTGGCGTCGACAGCGACCACGATGCACTGCGCGCCGTACTTGCCGGAGGCCTCCTCGATCACCCGCGGGTTGGCGATGGCGGCGGAATTGAAACTGGTCTTGTCCGCGCCGGCGTTGAGCAGGCGGCGCACGTCGTCCACCGTGCGCACGCCGCCGCCCACCGTCAGCGGAATGAACACCTGCGAGGCCACCGCCTCGATCAGGTGCAGGATCAGGTCGCGCTCGTCGCTGGTGGCGGTGATGTCGAGGAAGGTCAGTTCGTCGGCGCCCTGGGCGTTGTAGCGCGCGGCGATCTCGACCGGATCGCCGGCGTCGCGCAGTTCGACGAAGTTGACGCCCTTGACGACGCGGCCGCCGGTGACGTCGAGGCAGGGGATGATGCGTTTGGCGAGCATGGCCGTGTGGACGAAAAAGAAGAAATCAGGAGAGGACGGACAGTTCCTGCCAGCCGGTCCAGCACGCACCGGGCGCCAGCACGACGGGTGCATCGATGCAGGCGGCCTCCACGCACAGCATGTGGCGCCAGCCGTCGTCGGGCAGGTCGGCCAGCCGGGCGCTGAGCGCCGGGCCGGGGTTCCAGACCACCGTTTCGGTGCAGCTGGCGCTCTGGGCGATGGCCAGGCGCGCGGCGCCGTCCACCAGTTCCAGCGGCCGGCCGGGCGCGGCGTAGACGCTGTCGAATTCCTCGCCGAAGCGCAGCGCCGGCGCGGGCTCGGCGAAGCGCCGGTCACGCACCGCGTCCCAGCGGGCGGCGCCCTGCAGGCCTTCGAGCCGGGCCTCGGCGGCATCGCCGACCCGCAGGTAGGTGTGCAGCGCAGCGGTGAAGCACCATGGCGCGGCACCGCCGTTGTGCACGTCCAGGCCCAGGCGCAGCCGGCCGGGCGAGAGCGCCACCCGCAGCCGCAGTTCGAAGCGCTCAGGCCAGAACGCCTGCGTCGCCGGGCCGTCGCGCAGCACCATCACCAGCGCCCCGCCCTCCTCTTGCTGCGCCTGCCAGGGCAGGTTGCGCGCGAAGCCGTGCTTGGGCAGCGGCCCGCGCTGGTTGAACTGGGGAAAGCACACCGGCACGCCGCCGCGAATGGCACTGCGGCCATCGAACTGCGCCGACGGACTCAGGTACAGCCGCTCGGTGCCGTCGGCCGTGCACCAGGACAGCGCGTGGCCGCCATGCAGCGCCACCACGACGCCATCCCCCTCGGGCAGCACCCGCCTGAGCGCGGGCTGGCCACGGAATTCGACAGGTTCAGCGCTCATACGGCCCGATTCTAGGGAGTGGCCGGTCCAGGCCACTCGCGCATGGCGGCAGGCCGGATCGGCATGACCGCCTGCCCGGCTGGGCACGCAACTGGCTAGGCCTGCGTGGACACGTCTCCGCTGCACACAGCGTCACAACGGATTGCGTCGGCACCGGCTTGCTCCTAGGCTGTGTATCGCGCAAGAGACGCAACACCCGCAACCACGCCACTCAAGGGGGTTCCATGAAAAAGCTGCCCATGGCCGCATGGATTCTGATCGCGATGGCGATCGGGATCGTGATCGGCTTCATGATCTTCTCCAACTTCCCCGACAAGAAGACGGCAGCGCAGATCGCCGGCTACATCTCGATCCTCTCCGACATCTTCCTGCGGCTGATCAAGATGCTGATCGGGCCGCTGGTGTTCTCCACGCTGGTGGTGGGCATCGCGCACATGGGCGACGCCGCCTCCGTGGGGCGCGTGTTCCTCAAGGCGATGGGCTGGTTCGTCACGGCCTCGCTGGTGTCGCTGATCCTGGGCCTGATCCTGGCCAACCTGCTGCAGCCGGGCCACAACCTGGGCCTGCCGCTGCCGGACATCGGCTCCTCGGCCAACCTGGCGACCTCCAAGTTCACCGTCAAGGACTTCGTCAGCCACATGATCCCCAAGTCCTTCGCCGAGGCGATGGCCGACAACGAGATCCTGCAGATCGTGGTGTTCTCGATGTTCTTCGGCGTGGCGCTGGCGGCGCTGGGCGACAAGGGCAGCACGCTGGTGGCGGCCATCGACGAGCTGTCGCACGTGATGCTCAAGATCACCGGCTACGTGATGAAGCTGGCCCCGGTGGCGGTGCTGGCCGCCATGGCCGCCACGGTCGCCACCAACGGGCTGGGCATCCTGCTGAAGTTCGCCGTCTTCATGGGCGACTTCTACATCGGGCTGATCGTGCTGTGGGCCACGCTGGTGGCGGCGGGCTTCGGCTTCCTGGGGCCGCGGATGTTCAAGCTGCTGCCGCTGATCAAGGAGGCCTTCATGCTCTCCTTCGCCACCGCCAGCTCCGAGGCGGCCTATCCGAAGATCCTGGACGCGCTCGACCGCTTCGGCGTCAGGCGCAAGATCTCCAGCTTCGTGATGCCGATGGGCTACTCCTTCAACCTCGACGGTTCGATGATGTACTGCACCTTCGCGTCGCTGTTCATCGCGCAGGCCTACGACATCCATCTCCCGCTGGGCACGCAGATCACGATGCTGCTGATCCTGATGCTCACCTCCAAGGGCATGGCGGGCGTGCCGCGCGCCTCGCTGGTGGTGATCGCGGCCACGCTCAACCAGTTCAACATCCCGGAGGCGGGGCTGCTGCTGATCCTGGGCGTGGACACCTTCCTCGACATGGGCCGCTCGGCCACCAATGCGGTGGGCAACTCCATCGCCAGCGCGGTGGTCGCCAAGTGGGAAGGCGAGCTGCTGCCCGAAGCCGAGGCCGATGCGAATGCGCGCCGCATCGAGGCGGAGGCCGCCACCCCCATGGCGCAGCCGGCGCATGCCTGAGGCCGCGGCCATGCGGCTCGTGGAACGCATCGCGCGCGCCGCCGTGCTGGCGCTGGCAGGCATCGCGTGCTGCGCCATGGCGCAGGACGAAAACACCGTGCCGGTGCCCAGCGCCCCGGCCGAACTCGGCGGCACGCTGGCCAAGGTCCGGCAGTCGGGCGCCATCGCGCTGGGCTACCGGGAATCCTCCATCCCCTTCTCGTACAAGGGCCCGCGCGGCGAGCCCATCGGCTACTCGGTGGAGCTGTGCAAGGCGCTGGTCACCTCGATCGAGGCGGCGATCCACCGCAGCCTCGCGATCCGCTGGGTGCCCGTCACCTCCGACAACCGCATCGAGGCCGTGGCCGGCGGCCGGGTGGACGTGGAGTGCGGCTCCACCACCGCCAACCTGGAGCGCCGCAGGCAGGTGGCCTTCTCGCCCATCGTCTTCGTGGCCGGCACCAAGGTGATGGTGAAGAAGGGATCGCCGATCCGCGACTTCCGCGCCCTGGCCGGCAAGGCGGTGGCGGTGACGGCCGGCACCACCAACGGGCAGGTGCTGCGCCGCCTGTCGGAGAAGTTCGGCCTCGGCATCCGCCTGACGGTGACGCGCGACCATGCCGAGGGCTTCGCCAAAGTGGCCTCCGGCGAGGCCGACGCCTTCGCCACGGACGACGTGCTGCTGTACGGCCTGATCGCCGAGAACAACGCCAAGGGCAGCTTCCAGGTGGTGGGCGACTATCTCTCTTACGACCCCTACGGGCTGATGTTCCGCAAGGACGACCCGCAGTTCGCGCAGGTGGTCAAGGACAGCTTCCAGGCCCTGGCGGCGGACGGCGAGATCGAGCGTCAGTACAAGCGCTGGTTCCTGAACCGGCTGCCCTCCGGCGCCAGCCTGGACCTGCCCATGAGCGCGCAGCTGGAAGCGATCCTGGAGACGATGGCGCTCAAGTCGGAGTGAATCAGGTCCCGCCAGCCAGTTCGTCCGCCCGCGCCTGCGCCGCGGCGAAGTCGAGGTCGCCCGAATAAATGGCGCGCCCGCAGATCACGCCTTCGACGCCCTCGTTCTCCACCGCGCACAACTGCTCGATGTCGGCGATGTTCGACAGCCCCCCCGAGGCGATGACCGGGATGGTGAGGGCTTGCGCCAGCTTGACGGTCGCGTCGATGTTGATGCCCGAGAGCATGCCGTCGCGGCCGATGTCCGTATAGATGATGGATTCGACGCCGTAGTCCTCGAACTTGCGGCCCAGGTCGGCCACCTCGTGGCCGGTGAGCTTGCTCCAGCCGTCGGTGGCGACCTTGCCGTCCTTGGCGTCCAGGCCGACGATGATGTGGCCGCCGAAGGCGCTGCAGGCGTCCTTGAGGAAGCCGGGGTTCTTCACCGCCGCGGTGCCGATGATCACGTAGCGCAGGCCGTCGTCGATGTAGCGCTCGATCGTGTCCAGGTCGCGGATGCCGCCGCCCAGCTGCACCGGGATCTCGTCGCCCACCGCGCGCAGGATGGACTTGATGGCCGCGTGGTTCTGCGGCTTGCCGGCGAAGGCGCCGTTCAGGTCGACCAGGTGCAGCCGGCGCGCGCCGGCCTCGACCCACCGCAGCGCCATGGCGGCCGGGTCTTCGCCGAACACGGTCGATTGATCCATGTCGCCTTGCTTGAGACGGACGCAGTGGCCATCCTTGAGGTCGATCGCGGGAATGAGAAGCATGGTGTCGCGAGGTGCGGCAGGTGGAGGAGGAAGACGCGCGAACGGGAGAACGCGCCCGGAACGGGCTCCGAGGGAGGCTTCAGGGATTCCAGTGGAGGAAGTTTCGGTACAGCTGCAGCCCGTGGTCCGCGCTCTTCTCGGGGTGGAACTGGGTCGCAAAAATATTATCGCGGGCCACGGCGGCGGTAAAGCGCGCGCCGTACTCGGCCTCTCCCACGCTGTGGGACGCGTCTCGCGGCCGGGCGTAGAAGCTGTGGACGAAGTAGAAATGCGTACCGTCGGGCACGCCCGCCCACAGCGCGTGCGCACGGGCCTGCGCCACCTGGTTCCAGCCCATCTGCGGCACCTTGTAGAGGCTGCCGTCGGGCTGGCGCCGGCCTTCGAGCCGGAAGCGCGTGACCTCGCCGGGAATCAGGCCCAGGCCGTCCGAGGGCCCCTCCTCGCTGCGCGAGAGCAGCATCTGCATGCCCACGCACACGCCGAACAGCGGCTTGGCGGCGGCCGCTTCGAGCACCGACTCCAGCAGGCCGGACTCGCGCAGCTCGCGCATGCAGTCGGGCATGGCGCCCTGCCCCGGCAGCACCACGCGCGTGGCGCGGCGCACCACCTCGGGGTCGGCGGTGACGAAGACCTCGACCCCGGCCTGGCCGGCCGCATGGCGCACGGCCTGCGAGACGGACCAGAGGTTGCCCATGCCGTAGTCGACGACGGCGACGGAATTGGTCATGGCTGGCTGAAGAAGAGGAAAGGCAGGGTCAGAGCGAGCCCTTGGTCGAGGGAATCACGCCGGCCGAACGCGGGTCCAGTTCCAGCGCGGCGCGCACCGCGCGGGCGAAAGCCTTGAACACCGTCTCGCACTGGTGGTGCGCGTTGACGCCCTTGAGGTTGTCGATGTGCAGCGTCGCCAGCGCGTGGTTGGCGAAGCCCTGGAAGAACTCGAAGGCCAGCTGGGTGTCGAAGCCGCCGACCATGCCGCTGGTGAAGGGCACGTCCATGTGCAGGCCGGGACGGCCGGAGAAGTCGATCACCACGCGCGACAGCGCCTCGTCCAGCGGCACGTAGGCGTGGCCGTAGCGGCGGATGCCCTTCTTGTCGCCCACCGCCCTGGCCACCGCCTGGCCGAACGTGATGCCCACGTCCTCGACCGTGTGGTGGCCGTCGATGTGCAGGTCGCCCTGGCATTCGACGTCCAGGTCGATCAGCCCGTGGCGGGCGATCTGGTCGAGCATGTGGTCGAAGAAGCCGATGCCGGTGGCGAGCCGGGCGCGGCCGGTGCCGTCGAGGTCGACGCGCACGCGGATCTTCGTCTCGGCGGTGTGGCGGGTGACGTCGGCCACGCGCGCAGGCGCGGCGGCGCCGGCGGCAACGATGGCGTCGGGGGCCGTGGGGGTGTTCATAGGGAGGCTTCCAGCGCGGCGAGCATCCGCGCGTTCTCGTCGGCGGTGCCGACGGTCAAGCGCAGGCAGTTCGCCAGCAGCGGGTGCATTTTAGAAACGTTCTTCACCAGCACCCCGCGTGCCTTCATGCCCGCAAAGGCCTTTTCCGCGTCCGGCACGCGCAGCAGCACCATGTTCGCGTCGCTGGGCCAGACCTTCGCGCCGGGCAGCCGGGCCAGCGCCTCGGCCAGCGCGGCGCGGTCGCGGCGGATCGCCTCGGCCTGCCGGGCGAACACCCCGGCATGCTCCAGGGCGAAGAGCGCGCACTCGCAGTTCAGCACGCTCACGTTGTAGGGCGGCCGCACCTTGTCGATCTCGGCCACCAGCGCCTGCGGGCCGATCAGGTAGCCCAGCCGCACGCCCGCCAAGCCGAACTTGCTGAGCGTGCGCATCAGCAGCACGTGGCCGTGGCGCGCCGGCTCGCGGCGGATCGCGTCGAGCCAGGTGCGGCCGGCGAAGGGCTGGTAGGCCTCGTCCACCACCACCAGGCCGCCCTGCGCGCCCTGGGCGTCGATCAGGCGCTGCATGGCGCCGGCGTCCCACAGGTTGGCGGTCGGGTTGTTCGGGTAGGCGAGGTAGAGGATGGCCGGGCGCTCGCGCTCGATGGCGGCGCGCATGGCCGGCTCGTCCAGCTCGAAATCGGCGGTCAGCGGCACGCCGGTGAACTTCAGGCCCTGCAGTTGGGCGCTGGCGGCGTACATGACGAAGCCGGGCAGCGGCGCGAGGATGCCGGCGCCCGGCAGGTCGCAGGCCATGGCGACCAGCGAGATCAGCTCGTCGGAGCCGTTACCCAGCATGATGGCGTGGCCTTCGGGCACGCCCGCATGCGCGGCCAGCGCGTGCTTGAGGTCCTCGCCGCGCTCGCCGGGGTAGCGGTTCAGCGCCAGCGCACCCAGGCGCCGGCCCAGCGCGGCCTGCAGCTCGGGCGGCAGGCCGTAGGGGTTCTCCATCGCGTCGAGCTTGAGCAGGCCGCGCGCGTCCTGCACGGCGTAGGCGTGCATGTCGCGCACGTCGGGGCGCAGGCGCGCCAGGGCACGGGAGACGAGTTCGGTCGAAGAGGAAGGCATGTGGAACGGACGGATCAGGGCGAGCAGCGGTAGGCGTTCTGCAGCGCGGCGGAGAGGACCAGCTGCACCGGCATGTCGGCCTCGTACCGGCCGGCGTGGCGGGCGAGTTCGCCCTGGTAGAGGGAGCGGGCCATGGCGGGTTCGAGCCGGCGGCCGTTGACGCAGAAGAGCGGCCTGCCGCTGGCGCGCTGCGCCGCGTCGGCGGCCTCGCGCAGCCCCTCCATCACGCCGACGAGGTAGTAGCCGGCGTAGGCGCGGCCGTCCTTCTCGCTGGCCTCCAGGGTCCGCAGCTCGCGGATGCTCATGGCCTGGGTGCCAGCGGCGCAGCCCAGCGCGAGCGCGCACGCCCCGAGCCGCGACAGCTTCATGGCACCGGGCCGTCCAGCCGCATCTCGGCGGCGCGGGCATGCGCCTGCAGCCCTTCGCCGTGGGCCAGTTCGGCCGCGATGGGGCCGAGCACCTGCGCGCCCTGCTCGCTCACCTCGATCAGGCTGCTGCGCTTCTGGAAGTCGTACACGCCCAGCGGCGAGGAAAAGCGCGCGGTGCCGCTGGTGGGCAGCACGTGGTTGGGGCCGGCGCAGTAGTCGCCCAGCGATTCGCTGGTGAAGGCGCCCAGGAAGATGGCGCCGGCGTGCCTGAGCAGCGGCTCCCACCGGTGCGGCTCGCGGCTGCTCACCTCCAGGTGCTCGGGGGCGATGCGGTTGCTGATGGCGCAGGCCTCTTCCATGTCGCGGGTGTGGATCAGCGCGCCGCGGCCATTCAGGCTGGCGGCAATGATGTCGGCGCGCGGCATGGCCGGCAGCAGCCGGTCGATCTCGCGCTGCACGGCGTCGATGTAGGCGGCGTCGGGGCTGAGCAGGATGCTCTGCGCCAGCTCGTCGTGCTCGGCCTGGCTGAACAGGTCCATCGCCACCCACTCGGGCGGCGTGCTGCCGTCGGCCAGCACCAGGATCTCGCTCGGGCCGGCGATCATGTCGATGCCCACGGTGCCGAAGACGCGCCGCTTGGCCGCCGCCACGTAGGCGTTGCCGGGGCCGGTGACCTTGTCCACCGCGGGCACGGTGGCGGTGCCGTAGGCCAGCGCCGCCACGGCCTGCGCGCCGCCGATGGTGAAGGCGCGGGTGACGCCGGCGACGTGGGCGGCGGCCAGCACCAGCGGGTTCTTCTCGCCCCTGGGCGTCGGCACCACCATGACGATCTCGCCCACGCCGGCCACCTGCGCCGGGATGGCGTTCATCAGCACGCTGCTCGGATAGGCCGCCTTGCCGCCCGGCACGTAGATGCCCACGCGGTCCAGCGGCGTGACCTTCTGGCCGAGCAGGGTGCCGTCCTCGTCGCGGTAGCTCCAGCTTTCGCCGGACGCCTTCTTCTGCGCCTCGTGGTAGCTGCGCACGCGGCGCGCGGCGGCTTCCAGCGCCTGGCGCTGCGCGGGCGGCAGCGCGCCGAAGGCCGCCTTCAGTTCGTCGGCCTTGAGTTCCAGCACGGCCATGGCATCCGCCTGCAGGCCGTCGAAGCGGTGGGTGTACTCCAGCACCGCCACGTCGCCGCGCCGCTGCACATCGGCCAGGATGTCGGCCACGCGCTGCTCGATGGCGGCGTCGGTGTCGGCCGACCAGTGCAGCCGCGCCTGGAAGTCGGCCTCGAAACTGGCCGAGACGGTGGACAGGCGGGCGGGGGCGGCTTGCAGGCTCATGGGACTAGGTTTTCGGAATGGCCGACGCGAAGGCGTCGATGATGCGGCGGATGGGCTCGCGCTTGAGTTTGAGCGCGGCCTGGTTGACCACGAGGCGGGCGCTGATGTCCATGATGCGCTCCACCTCCACGAGGTGGTTGGCCTTGAGCGTGTTGCCGGTGGAGACCAGGTCGACGATGGCGTCGGCCAGCCCGGTGAGCGGCGCCAGCTCCATGCTGCCGTAGAGCTTGATCAGGTCCACGTGCACGCCCTTGCGGGCGAAGAACTCGCGCGCCAGGCCGACGTACTTGGTCGCCACCGCGAGGCGCGCACCCTGCTTCACGGCGCTGGCGTAGTCGTAGTCGGCGCGCACCGCCACGCTGAGGCGGCAGGCGGCGATCTTCAGATCCAGCGGCTGGTACAGGCCCTGGCTGCCGTGCTCCAGCAGCACGTCCAGCCCGGTCACGCCCAGGTCGGCGCCGCCGTACTGCACGTAGGTCGGCACGTCGGAGGCGCGCACCAGCACCACGCGCACGTCGGGCCGGCTGGTGGGCAGGATGAGCTTGCGCGACTTCTCCGGGTCCTCGGCGACCTCGATGCCGGCCGCGGCCAGCAGGGGCATGGTCTCCTCGAAGATGCGTCCCTTGGACAAGGCGAGGGTGATCACGCGCGGGCCCCCGAAACGCGTTCGATGTCGGCGCCCAGGGCGCGCAGCTTGGCTTCCATCCGGTCGTAGCCGCGGTCCAGGTGGTAGATGCGGTCCACCAGCGTCTCGCCCTCGGCCACCAGGCCGGCGATGACCAGGCTGGCGGAGGCGCGCAGGTCGGTCGCCATCACGGTGGCGCCGGAGAGTTGCGGCACGCCCTCGATCACCGCCACCTTGCCGTCGGTCTGGATGTGCGCCCCCAGGCGCAGCAGTTCGTTCACGTGCATGAAGCGGTTCTCGAAGATCGTCTCGGCCACCGTGGCGGTGCCCTCGGCGATCACGTTCAGCGCCATGAACTGCGCCTGCATGTCGGTCGGGAAGCCCGGGTACTCGGTGGTGCGGAAGCTCTGGGCCTTGAGCCGGCCGCCGGCCTCGATGCGCAGGCCGCCCGGCACTTCGGCCACGGCGGCGCCGGCATCGCGCAGCTTGTCGATCACCGCGTCCAGGTGCTCGGCCCGCGCGCCCCGCAGCAGCACGCTGCCGCCGGCCGCCGCTGCCGCGCACAGGAAGGTGCCGGCCTCGATGCGGTCGGCCACCACCGTGTGCTCGCAGCCGTGCAGGCGTTCCACGCCATGGATGCGGATGCGGCTGGTGCCGTGGCCCTCGATCTTCGCGCCCATGCGGATCAGCATCTCGGCCAAGTCGGCGATCTCGGGCTCCTGCGCGGCGTTCTCCAGGATGGTCTCGCCCTCGGCCAGGGCCGCAGCCATGAGGAAGTTCTCGGTGCCCGTCACCGTCACCATGTCGGTGGCGATGCGCGCGCCGCGCAGGCGCGACAGGCCCGGCTGCAGGCCGGCCACCATGTAGCCATGCTCGACGCGGATGTCGGCGCCCATGGCGGCCAGGCCCTTGATGTGCTGGTCGACCGGCCGCGAGCCGATGGCGCAGCCGCCGGGCAGCGAGACCCTGGCGTGCCCGAAGCGCGCCACCAGCGGACCCAGCGCCAGCACCGAGGCACGCATGGTCTTCACCAGCTCGTAGGGCGCCTCCGGGTTCGTGAGGTCGGCGGCGTTCAGACGCACGGTGCCATCGTCGTCGCGCTCGGCCGCCACGCCCATGTGGCGCACCAGCTTGAGCATGGTGGCCACGTCCTGCAGGCGCGGCACGTTGTGCAGCACCACCGGTTCATCGGTCAGCAGGGCGGCGCACAGCTCGGGCAGGGCCGCGTTCTTGGCGCCGGAGATGCGCACCTCGCCGGCCAGCCGGCGGCCGCCGCGGATGAGGAGTTTGTCCATCAGAGAAAAGTCCTTGGGGCGGCGGCGCCCGCCGCCCGGTCAGGGGAGGTTCAGGCCTGCAGCCGGGCCCACTCGGCGGGCGTGTACGTCTTCATCGACAGCGCATGCACCTCGTCGGTGTGCATTTTCGCACCCAGGGTGGCGTACACCCGCTGGTGCCGCTGGATCGGGCGCCGGCCTTCGAACTCGGGCGAGACGATGGTGGCGAACCAGTGGCGCCCGTCGCCTTCGAGCTGGATGTGCTCGCAGGGCAGGCCGGCCTGGATGAGGGTCTGGAGTTCTTCGGCGGTCATGGGGTCAGCCTCGGATCTTGTAGCCGATCTTCAGCAGGTGGGCGGCCACCGCGCTCACCACCAGCCAGGCGCCGCCGACGATGCCCAGGCTGATCCAGGGCGAGACGTCGGAGACGCCGAAGAAGCCGTGGCGGAAGCCGTCGATCATGTAGAAGAACGGGTTCGCGCGGCTCACCTGCTGCCAGAAGGCGGGAAGCGAATGGATGGAATAGAACACGCCCGACAGGAAGGTCATGGGCATGATCAGGAAGTTCTGGAACACCGCCATCTGGTCGAACTTCTCGGCCCACAGGCCGGCGATCAGGCCCAGCGTGCCCAGCAGCGCCGCGCCGAGGAAGGCGAAGACCAGGATCCACAGCGGCTGCGCGAAGGGCGGCACGGCGAACAGCAGCGTGACCAGCAGCACGCCCAGCCCGACGATCAGCCCGCGCAGCACCGAGGAGCCGGCGTAGGCGAAGAACCAGCCCCAGTGCGACAGCGGCGTGAGCAGCACGAACACCAGGCTGCCCATGATCTTGCTCTGGATGATCGAGGACGAGCTGTTGGCGAAGGCGTTCTGCAGCACGCTCATCATCACCAAGCCGGGGATCAGGAAGGCGGTGTAGCGGACGGTGCCGTAGACCTCGACGTGGTCCTCCAGCACGTGGCCGAAGACCATCAGGTACAGCACCGCCGTGAGCACCGGCGCGCCGATGGTCTGCGCCGCGACTTTCCAGAAGCGCAGCACCTCCTTGTAGAGCAGGGCATGCCAGCCCAGGGGAACGGCCCTCACCGCGCCACCTCCAGCGGCGTCTGCTCGCCGGCCATCAGGTCGATGAACACGTCCTCCAGGTCGGCCTTGCGCATCTCAACGTCCTCGATCGCCACGCCCGCCTCGCGCAGTTGGGCCAGCACCTGCTCGACCTCGCGCGCGTCCTGCGCCGGCAACTGCACCACGCGGCCGGTGATGCGCGCATGCTGCGCCAGCGACCAGGGCAGGTTGGCGTCGGTCTTGAAGCGCAGCACGTTGCTGGCGGCCGATGCCAGCAGCGCGCTGGTGCGGTCCAGCGCGATCACCCGGCCCTTCTTGAGCATGGCGATGCGGCTGCACAGCGCCTCGGCCTCCTCCAGGTAGTGGGTGGTCAGCAGCACCGTGCTGCCCTGCCTGTTCAGGCGCGCGACGAACTGCCACAGCGTCTGGCGCAGTTCCACGTCCACGCCCGCGGTCGGCTCGTCCAGCACGATGACGGGCGGCTTGTGCACCAGCGCCTGTGCCACCAGCACGCGGCGCTTCATGCCGCCGGAAAGCTGGCGCGGATTGGCCTCGGCCTTGTCGGCCAGCCCCAGGCTGTGGAGCAGTTCGTCGATCCAGTCGTCGTTGCGGGCGATGCCGAAGTAGCCGGACTGGATGCGCAGCGTCTCGCGCACGTTGAAGAAAGGGTCGAACACCAGTTCCTGCGGCACGATGCCGAGCTGGCGGCGGGCGTCGGCGAAGTGCGTCTGCACGTCGAAGCCGTGCACGCTCACCTGGCCGGCAGTGGGGCGCGACAGGCCGGCCAGGATGCTGATCAGCGTGGTCTTGCCCGCGCCGTTGGGCCCCAGCAGGCCGAAGAACTCGCCCTCATCGATGTCGAAGCTGACATCGTCCAGGGCCCGCACCGGGCCCGGAGCAGGGGCGGAGGCATAGGTCTTGGAGACCGACTGGAAGCGGACGGCGGGCATGGCGGGGCCGCCATTGTAGGAAAGCCCCCGGCCCCGCGCCGCCCGCGGGGCTTTGGCGGCGGCCGGGGCGCGGCTACGGCGCCGCCGGCAGCAGCCCAGCGATGCCGTAGAGCGTGGCCAGTTCGCGCAGCCGCTGCGGCAGGCCCCGGACGGCAAAGCCCCGGCCCCGGGCGCTCGCCTCGCGGCGGCATTCCAGCAGCACGGCCAGGGCCGAGGAATCGAACTGGGCCAGCGCGCTGGCGTCGACCACGGCCGACGACGAGCCGCGATGGCCCGCCAGGCCCTGTTGCAGCATGCGCATGCAGGCCGGGGCCTCTCCCTGCGTCAGGCGCGCGGGCAGCACCAGCATCAGAGCGTCGGCGTGGGCCATGCCGCGATCAGGACCTGGCGCCCGACTTGTTGCGCGCCGCCAGGGCGGCGATCAGTCCGTCGATGCCCTTGCTGCTGATCTCCTGCGCGAACTGGGTGCGGTAGGTGTCGACCAGCCACACGCCCATCACGTTCAGGTTGAAGACCTTCCAGCCATAGCCCTGGCCCGGCGTCTTTTCGAGGCGGTAGTCGAGCTGCACCGGGTCGCCGTGGCCGCGGACCTCGGAGCGCACCAGCACCTCCTGGTCGTCGGCGGAGCCGCGGAAGGGCTTGATGCTGACGGTCTGGTCGCTCACCTGGTCGAGCGCGCCGGCATAGGTGCGCACCAGCAACTGCTTGAACTCGTCCTGCAGGCGCTGCTTCTGCTCCGGCGTGGCCTGTCGCCAGGCGGGGCCCACGGCGGCGGCCGTCATGCGCTGGAAGTTCACGTTCGGCATGATCTGGCTGTCGACCAGCTTCATGATCTTGTCCACGTCGCCCGCCCGGATCGACGAATCGGCCTTGATGGATTCGAGGACCTCGGTGGACAGGCGCCTGACCAGCGCATCGGGCGACTCGTCCGCCGCCAGGGCGGGGCGCGCGCCCACGGCGGCGGCCAGCGCCAGCAGGCCGGCCACTGCCCAGCGGCCCAGGTCGCGGCGTTGCATGAAGCGGTTCATTCGATCGGTCCCTTCTGTCTTGTCGGTTGAACGGTGCTCGGCAGGCTTGGAGCCTGCCCGCACCGGCGCGGTTCCCCTTGGACGGGCGCAGGCCTGCAACCGGATGCAAGCGGATGGCGCTCCCACGGAGCTACGGCCCGTCGTCCGGCACCTTGCCGTCGTGCACTTCGGCGTCGCGCCTTTGCAGATAGACGTCGCGCATGAAGGAATACGGATCCAGCGCCGCCCCCTCCAGCAGGCGGCTGGCACCCAGCAGGCCCGTGCGCTTGTCCACCACTTCCAGCGCCGTCAGTGAATTGCGCACCGGGATGTCGTCCACGTGCCCCACGGGGTCGCCCCAGTGATCCGCTGGCCAGGCCGCGGCATCACGCAGGGTCGACGGCCCCAGCAGCGGCAGGACGAGGTAGGGGCCCGACGGCACGCCCCAGTAGCCCAGCGTCTGGCCGAAATCCTCGCTGTGGCGCTCGATGCCGGCTTCGGAGGCGATGTCCAGCAGCCCGCCCAGGCCGAAAATCGTGTTGACGTTCAGGCGCATGAAAGTCTCGGCACTGCCTTGCAGCTTGAGCTGCAGCACGTTGTTCGCCAGGTTCCACACGTCGCCCAGGTTGCCGAAGAAGTTGCTCACGCCGGTGCGCACCAGCGACGGCACCGCATCGCGGTAGGCGGTGGCCACCGGGCGCAGCACGGCGCGATCCAGCGCGTCGTTGAAGCGATAGACCCCGCGGTTGAAGGACTCCAGGGGATCGCGGTTGGCGGCGGGCGCCGACTCCTGCGCCGCCGCGCCCGCGCCCAGCAGGCACAAGGCGGCCGCGAAGCCCGCCATCGCGGCCCGGGGCCGCAGCCTCTTCATCGCCGCCTTCATCAGGATGGATCGCGAATTCATTTCTTGCCAGCCCCCCCCTGCGGCGCGTCCCCGTCGGCGGCCTTGCTGTAGAGCAGCTGGCCGATCAGATTCTCCAACACCACGGCCGACTGCGTGGCGGTGACCACGTCGCCCGCCTGCAGGTTCTTCTCGTCGGCACCCGGCTCGATGCCGATGTACTGGTCGCCCAGCAGTCCGCTGGTGAGGACCTTCAGCGAACTGTCCTTCGGGAAGCTGTAGCGGCTCTGCAGCGCGAGCACGACATCCGCTTGGAAGGTCTTGTCGTTGAAGACGATGGACTCGACCCGGCCGACCAGCACGCCGGCGCTGCGCACCGCCGTCTGCGGCTTCAGGCCGCCGATGTTGTCGAAGCGGGCCGTGACCTGATAGGTTTTCTGGAAGTTCAGGTTGAGCAGGTTGGCCGACTGCAGCGCCAGGAACAGCAGCGCCGCCGCACCCAGCAGCACGAACAGGCCCACCCACACGTCGTTCTTCGATCGTTGCATATCCGATCCTTCTTTCTCTAGCTGCTGAACATCATGGCGGTCAGCAGGAAATCCAGCCCGAGCACCGCCAGCGAAGCCACGACGACGGTGCGGGTGGTCGCGCGCGAGACGCCTTCGGGCGTGGCCCGGGCCTGGTAGCCCTCCAGCAGCGCGACAAAAGTGACGGTGATGCCGAACACGATGCTCTTGATCACGCCGTTGCCCAGGTCGGCGAAGACGTCCACGCCGTTCTTCATCCGGCTCCAGAAGATGCCGCCGTCGACCCCGAGCATCTGCACGCCCACGATGTACGCGCCGACCACGCCGACCGCGCCGAACACCGCCGCCAGCAGCGGCATGGCGATCACCCCCCCCCAGAAGCGCGGCGCCAGCACGCGCCGCACCGGATCCACCGCCATCATCTCCATGGCCGCGAGTTGCTCGCCGGCCTTCATCAGGCCGATCTCGGCCGTCAGCGAGGTGCCCGCGCGCCCGGCGAACAGCAGCGCCGTCACGACCGGCCCCAGCTCGCGCACCAGCACCAGCGTCACGACCTGGCCGAGCGTGTTGGCGGAGCCGAACTGCTGCAGGGTGTAGTAGATCTGCAGGCCCAGCACGAAGCCGACGAACAGGCCCGAGACCCCGATGATCGCCAGCGAGTAGTTGCCCAGGAAGTGGATCTGGTCGCGCACCAGGGCGAAGCGGCGCAGGCAGGCCGGAAGCTGCGCGAGCAGCTGCACGAACAGCCGCGCCCCCGCGCCGAGGTCGGCCAGCTTGCCGCGCACGGCGAATCCGATGTCGGCAGGCCGCCACCAGCTCATGCGCCGCCCCCCTGCCCGAAGTCCTCTTGCACGCCCGGGCCGGGGTAGTGGAAGCGCACCGGCCCATCGGCCAGGGCGTTGACGAACTGGTGCACCAACGGATCGCCGCTCTCGCGCACCTGCTGCGGCGTGCCCTGCGCCGCCACCTTGCCGTTCGCGAGGACGACCACGTGGTCGGCGATGCGGAAAGTCTCGTCCAGGTCGTGCGAGACGATGATGCTGGTCAGGCCCAGCGCGTCGTTGAGCTGGCGGATCAGGCGCGCGGCGGTGCCCAGCGAGATCGGGTCCAGCCCGGCGAAAGGCTCGTCGTACATGACCAGTTCCGGGTCGAGCGCGATGGCCCGCGCCAGCGCCACGCGGCGCGCCATGCCGCCGGAGATTTCACTGGGCATCAGGTCGCGCGCATTGCGCAGGCCCACCGCCTCCAGCTTCATCAGCACGATGTCGCGCACCAGCACCTCCGGCAGGGGGGTGTGCTCGCGCAGGGGGAAGGCAACGTTCTCGAACACGCTCATGTCGGTGAACAGCGCCCCGAACTGGAACAGCATGCCCATGCGGCGCCGCGCGGCGAACAGCCCGGACGGATCGAGGCGACCCACGTCCTGCCCGTCGAACAGCACCTCGCCCCGCTGGGCGCGCTCCTGCCCGCCGACCAGGCGCAGCACGGTGGTCTTGCCGCCGCCGGAGGCGCCCAGCAACGCCGTCACGCCGCCGCACGGCACGCCGAAAGACACGCCATCGAGGATGGCGCGCTCGCCGTAGGCGAAACGCACGTCACGGAACTCGACCAGCGGTGCACTCAAAAGCAGGGGACCCCTTCTAACGGAAAAGCCGGGGTACCTGATGGCATCCCGGCTTGGGCATGGGTCCGGATGATAAGGGAAGATATAGGAGAAACCCCCACAGCCCCCCACCGGCTGGCGCCGGGCCCTCGCTCGGCGCGAGCGGCCCGGCGGGCTTCGCCTGCTTCAACGGGGCAAATCGCTGAACCCCATCAGGAACTCGTCGACTGCCCGCGCCGCCTGCCGGCCCTCGCGGATCGCCCAGACGACCAGGGACTGGCCGCGGCGCATGTCGCCCGCCGCGAAGACCTTGTCCACGCTGGTCGCGTAACCGCCGACGAAGTCCACCGTCGCCTTGGCGTTGCCCCGGGCGTCCTTCTCGACGCCGAAGGCCTCCAGCACCGCCGCGACCGGGCTGACGAAGCCCATCGCCAGCAGCACCAGGTCGGCCGGGTAAGTCTTCTCGGTGCCGGGCACCTCGGCGAACTTGCCGTCCTTGAACTCGACCTGCACCGTCTTCAGGCCCGTGACCTTGCCCTTCTCGCCGATGAACTCCTTGGTCGAGATGGCGAACTCGCGCTCGCAGCCCTCCTCGTGGCTGGAACTGGTGCGCAGCTTGTAGGGCCAGTAGGGCCACACCAGCGGCTTGTTCTCCTGCTCGGGCGGCATGGGCATCAGCTCGAACTGGGTGACGCTGGCGGCGCCGTGGCGGTTGCTGGTGCCCACGCAGTCGGAGCCGGTGTCGCCGCCGCCGATCACGATGACGTGCTTGCCGGAGGCAGACAACTGGCCCTTGACCTTGTCGCCGGCGTTCACGCGGTTCTGCTGCGGCAGGAACTCCATGGCGAAATGGATGCCGCCCAGGTCGCGGCCCGGCGCGGGCAGGTCGCGCGACTGCTCGGCGCCGCCGGTCAGCAGCACCGCGTCGAACTCCTGCTTGAGCTGCTCGGGCGTGACGGTCTCCTTGGCCAGGTTGGTGACCTTGGAGCCCTTGCCCAGCGGGTCCTTGGCGGCGCCGACCACCACGCCGGTGCGGAACACCACGCCTTCGGCCTTCATCTGCTCGACGCGGCGGTCGATGTGCGACTTCTCCATCTTGAAGTCGGGGATGCCATAGCGCAGCAGGCCGCCGACGCGGTCGTTCTTCTCGAACAGCGTCACCTCGTGGCCGGCGCGCGCCAGCTGCTGCGCCGCCGCCAGGCCGGCCGGGCCGCCGCCGACGATGGCCACCTTCCTGCCGGTCTTGTGCTGGGCCGGTCGCGGCACCACCCAGCCCTCTTCCCAGGCGCGGTCGATGATGGCGTGCTCCAGCGACTTGATGCCGATCGGGTCGTCGTTGATGTTCAGCACGCAGGCCGCCTCGCAGGGCGCGGGGCAGATGCGGCCGGTGAACTCCGGGAAGTTGTTGGTGCTGTGCAGCACCTCGATGGCGCCGGCCCAGTCCTGCCGGTACACCAGGTCGTTGAAGTCCGGGATGACGTTGTTGACCGGGCAGCCGTTGTTGCAGAAAGGCGTGCCGCAGTCCATGCAGCGCGCGCCCTGGATCCTGGCCTGCTCCCCGTCGAGACCGACGACGAACTCCCTGTAATGCTTCAGCCGCTCGGGGACGGGCTTGTAGCCCTCCTCGATGCGCTCATATTCCATGAAGCCGGTGATTTTTCCCATCGTGCGCTCCTGTTCTTTCCGGGTGTTCAGACGGCAGCCGCGGCGGGGCGCGTGGCATGGGGCTCGAGGCCCACGTGCGCGTTGTTGCCGCTGCTGGCCAGCTCGACGCGGCGGTCGTGGATCTCCGCCAGGGCGCGCTTGTATTCGTTCGGGAACACCTTCACGAAGCGGGTGCGGGCCAGCGCCCAGTCGTCCAGCAGTTCGCGCGCGCGCTTGCTGCCGGTCCAGCGGTAGTGCGATTCCAGCAGGCGCCGCAGCTGCGCCTCGTCGGTCTCGCCGGCATGCCAGTGCTTGCGGTGCACGGTGGCGGTCTGCTCGGCACCGGTGAGCACCTTCTCCAGCGCCACCATCGCCAGGTTGCAGCGGCTGGCGAACTGGCCGTCCTCGTCATAGACGTAGGCCACGCCGCCACTCATGCCGGCGGCGAAGTTGCGGCCGGTCCTGCCCAGCACGGCCACGGTGCCGCCGGTCATGTATTCGCAGCCGTGGTCGCCCGTGCCCTCCACCACCGCCGTGGCGCCCGACAGGCGCACCGCGAAGCGCTCTCCGGCCACGCCGGCAAAGAAGGCCTCGCCCGTGGTGGCGCCGTACAGCGCGGTGTTGCCCACGATGATGTTGCGCGCCGCCTCGCCGCGGAAGTCCAGGCTGGGGCGCACCACCACGCGTCCGCCCGACAGGCCCTTGCCGGTGTAGTCGTTGGCCTCGCCGATCAGGTACAGCGTGATGCCGCGCGCCAGGAAGGCGCCGAAGGACTGGCCGCCCGTGCCTTCGAGCTGGATGCGGATGGAGTCGTCCGGCAGGCCCTCCGGGTGCACCTGCGTCAGCGCGCCCGAGAGCATGGCGCCCACCGAGCGGTTGACGTTGCGCACCGTCTCGATGAACTGCACCTTCTCGCCCTGGTCGATGGCGGGCCGGCTGCGCTGGATGAGGCGCTTGTCCAGGCTCTTGTCCAGGCCATGGTCCTGGGCCTCGACGTGGCAGCGCGGCACCTCGGCCGGCACCTGCGGGCGGGCGAACAGGCGCGAGAAGTCCAGCCCACGCGCCTTCCAGTGCTCGATGCCCTTCTTCATGTCCAGCAGGTCGGAGCGGCCGATCAGATCGTCGAACCTGCGGATGCCCAGCTGCGCCATGAGCTGGCGCACTTCCTCGGCCACGAAGAAGAAGAAGTTGACGACATGCTCGGGCTTGCCGGAGAACTTGCGGCGCAGCACCGGGTCCTGCGTGGCCACACCCACCGGGCAGGTGTTGAGGTGGCACTTGCGCATCATGATGCAGCCCTCCACCACCAGCGGCGCGGTCGCGAAGCCGAACTCGTCGGCGCCCAGCAGCGCGCCGATGACGACGTCGCGGCCGGTCTTCATCTGGCCGTCGGCCTGCACGCGGATGCGCCCGCGCAGGCGGTTGAGCACCAGCGTCTGCTGCGTCTCGGCCAGGCCGATCTCCCACGGGCTGCCGGCATGCTTGATGGACGACCATGGCGAAGCGCCGGTGCCGCCGTCATGCCCGGCGATCACCACGTGGTCGCTCTTGCACTTGGCCACGCCGGCGGCGATGGTGCCCACCCCCACCTCGCTGACCAGCTTGACGCTGATGCTGGCATGCGGCGCCACGTTCTTCAGGTCGTGGATGAGCTGCGCCAGATCCTCGATGGAATAGATGTCGTGGTGCGGCGGCGGCGAGATCAGGCCCACGCCGGGCACCGAGTAGCGCTGCTTGCCGATGTACTCCGTGACCTTGCCGCCGGGCAGCTGCCCCCCCTCGCCGGGCTTGGCACCCTGCGCCATCTTGATCTGCACCTGGTCGGCCGAGGCCAGGTATTCCGCCGTGACGCCGAAGCGGCCCGAGGCCACCTGCTTGATGCGCGAGCGCAGCGAATCGCCCTCCTTGAGCGGCAGGTCGACCTCGACGTTCTGCGCGCCGATCTCGCTCTTGAGCGTGGCGCCGGCCCGGATCGGAATGCCCTTCAATTCGTTGCGGTAGCGCGCCGGGTCCTCGCCGCCCTCGCCGGTGTTGCTCTTGCCGCCGATGCGGTTCATGGCGATGGCCAGCGTCGAATGCGCCTCGGTGCTGATCGAGCCCAGCGACATGGCGCCGGTGGCGAAGCGCTTGACGATCTCGCTGGCGGGCTCGACCTCGTCGACGGGAATCGCCTGGGCCGGATCGAAGCGGAACTCGAACAGGCCGCGTAGCGTCAGGTGGCGTCGGCTCTGGTCGTTGATGATCTGCGCGTATTCCTTGTAGGTGCCGAAGCTGTTGGCGCGCGTGGAATGCTGCAGCTTGGCGATCGCGTCGGGCGTCCACATGTGGTCTTCGCCGCGGGTGCGCCAGGCGTACTCGCCGCCGGCGTCCAGCATGCGGGCCAGCACGGGGTCGTCGCCGAAGGCGGCCTTGTGCATGCGGATCGCCTCCTGCGCGATCTCGAACACGCCGATGCCCTCCACGCGGCTGGCGGTGCCGGTGAAGTACTTGGCCACCGTCCCGCTGTTCAGGCCGATGGCCTCGAAGAGCTGGGCGCCGCAGTAGCTCATGTAGGTGCTCACGCCCATCTTGGACATGATCTTCGACAGGCCCTTGCCGATCGCCTTGACGTAGTTGTAGATCGCCTTCTCGGCCGACAGCTCGCCCGGCAGGTCCTCGTGCATGGCGGCCAGCGTTTCCATGGCCAGGTAGGGGTGCACCGCCTCGGCGCCGTAGCCGGCCAGCACGGCGAAGTGGTGCACCTCGCGCGCGGCGCCGGTTTCGACCACCAGGCCGGCGCTGGTGCGCAGGCCCGTGCGGATCAGGTGCTGGTGGATGGCCGACAGCGCCAGCAGCGCGGGGATCGCCAGCTGCTCCGCGCTCACCGCGCGGTCGCTCACGATCAGGATGTTGTGGCCGCCCTTGATGGCGTCCACCGCCTCGGCGCACAGGGAGGCCAGCTTGGCCTCCACGCCCTCCTCGCCCCAGGCCAGCGGATAGGTGATGTCCAGCGTGTGGCTCCTGAACTTGCCCTGGGTGATGGCGGCGATGTCGCGCAGCTTCGCCATGTCGTTGAAATCCAGCACCGGCTGGCTCACCTCCAGGCGCATCGGCGGGTTGACCTGGTTGATGTCCAGCAGGTTGGGCTTGGGGCCGACGAAGCTGACCAGCGACATCACGATGGCCTCGCGGATCGGGTCGATCGGCGGGTTGGTCACCTGCGCGAAGAGCTGCTTGAAATAGTTGAACAGCGGCTTGTTCTTGGCCGACAGCACGGCCAGCGGGCTGTCGTTGCCCATGGAGCCGATGCCTTCCTCGCCTGCCATGGCCATCGGGCTGAGCAGGAACTTGATGTCTTCCTGCGTGTAGCCGAAGGCCTGCTGGCGGTCCAGCAGCGGCACGCTGCTTTCGGGGGCCTCGCCCGCGCCCTCGACGTCGTCGAGCTTGATGCGCAGGTTCTCGATCCACTGCTTGTAGGGCTTGCCGTTGGCCAGCGTCGCCTTGACCTCCTCGTCGTCGATCAGGCGGCCCTGGTCGAGGTCGATGAGGAACATCCTGCCCGGCTGCAGGCGCCACTTGCGCACGATCTTGGCCTCGGGCACCGGCAGCACGCCGGACTCGGAAGCCATGATCACCAGGTCGTCGTCAGTCACGCAGTAGCGCGCCGGGCGCAGACCGTTGCGGTCCAGCGTGGCGCCGATCTGCTTGCCGTCGGTGAACACCACGGCGGCCGGGCCGTCCCAGGGCTCCAGCATGGCCGCGTGGTACTCGTAGAAGGCGCGGCGGCGCGGGTCCATGGTGGCGTGCTGCTCCCACGGCTCGGGGATCATCATCATCACGGCCTGGCTGATCGGGTAGCCGGCCATCGTCAGCAGTTCCAGGCAGTTGTCGAAGGTGGCGGTGTCGGACTGGCCGGCGAAGCTGATCGGGTACAGCTTGGCCAGGTCCGCGCCAAGCACGGGCGAGCTCATCACGCCCTCGCGCGCCTTCATCCAGTTGTAGTTGCCCTTGACGGTGTTGATCTCGCCGTTGTGGGCGACGTAGCGGTACGGGTGGGCCAGCGGCCACTCGGGGAAGGTGTTGGTGGAGAAGCGCTGGTGCACCAGGCCCAGGGCCGAGACGCAGCGCTCGTCCTGCAGGTCCAGGTAGTAGGAGCCCACCTGGTCGGCCAGCAGCAGGCCCTTGTAGACCACGGTGCGGCTGGACATGCTGGGGACGTAGTACTCCTTGCTGTGCTTGAGGTGCAGGTTCTGGATGGCGGCGCTGGCCGTCTTGCGGATGACGTAGAGCTTGCGCTCCAGCGCGTCCTGCACGATGACGTCGGCGCCGCGGCCGATGAAGACCTGCCGCATGATCGGCTCCTTGGCGCGCACGGCGGGCGACATGGGCATCCCGCGGTTGACCGGCACGTCGCGCCAGCCCAGCAGCACCTGGCCCTCGGCGGCGATGGCGCGCTCCATCTCCTGCTCGCAGGCCAGGCGGGAGGCGTGTTCCTTGGGCAGGAAGATCATGCCCACCCCGTATTCGCCGGGCGGCGGCAGCACCACGCCCTGCGCGGCCATCTCCTCGCGGTACAGCGCGTCCGGCAGCTGGATCAGGATGCCGGCGCCGTCGCCCATCAGCTTGTCGGCGCCCACCGCGCCGCGGTGGTCGAGGTTCTCCAGGATCTTCAGCGCCTGGGTCACGATGGCGTGGCTCTTCTCGCCCTTGATGTGGGCCACGAAGCCCACGCCGCAGGCGTCGTGTTCGTGCGCGGGGTCGTACAGGCCTTGCGCCTGCAGGTGCTGGATTTCCGACGCCTGGGTCATGGCGTGCTCCTTTTTTACTTCTCGTGTCAATCGTGGGTTTGTCAGCGCCGCCTCGGGGCATGGCCGCACTGCCGCTCAGCGTGTCTGAGTCAGATCGGCTTCATCGCGGGCCGGCCCCATCTATTGTCGCCGGCCCTTTTCTTCTCAGTAAACATCCCGGACGTAGCGCTTGTCCTTTTTCAGTGCGTTCACGTACTCGACGGCGCGCTCGGGCGTGATGCCCGCGTGCTCGGCGATCAGCGCGTGCAGCGCGTCGTCCACGTCCTTGGCCATGCGGCTGGCGTCGCCGCAGACGTAGAAGTGGCCACCCTCCTCCAGCCAGGCGTACAGCTCGTGGCCGTTCTCGCGCATGCGGGTCTGGACGTAGACTTTTTCCTTCTGGTCGCGCGAGAAGGCCAGGTCCAGCCGGCCGAGGGTGCCGCTGGCCAGCCAGGCGGAGAGTTCCTCCTCGTAGATGAAGTCCTCGGCACGGCGCTGGTCGCCGAAGAACAGCCAGTTGCGGCCCTTGGCGCCAGTGGCCTCGCGCTCCTGCAGGAAGGCGCGGAAGGGCGCGATGCCGGTGCCGGGGCCGACCATGATCATGGGCGCGTCGCCGCTGGCCGGCACGCGGAAGGACTTGTTGGGCGAGAAGAAGACCTGCGGCCGGTCATCCGCGCCGACGCGGTCGGCCATGTAGGTCGAGCACACGCCACCGCGCGCACGGCCGGCCTGCGTGTAGCGCACGGCCGCCACGGTCAGGTGCACGCGCTCGGGGTGCATCCGGCCGCTGGACGAGATGGAGTAGGCGCGGTGCTGCAGCGGGCGCAGCCACTTCAGCAGTTGCTCGGCGCCGACGGCGCGGCCGGGGTCGAGCTGCAGCAGGTCCAGCACGTCCTTGCCCCACAGCCAGGCCTCCAGCGACTCCTTGTCGTCGTGGCGCAGCACGTGGCGCAGTTCCTCGTTGGCCGTGTCCTGGCCGATGGCCTGGATCAGGTCCTTCGAGGGCGTGCAGATCTCGAACTGGCGCAGCAGCAGTTCGCCCAGCGGCTGGTCGTGGCCCGGCACGGCGACGTCGGCCCGGGCGCCGATGCGGTCCAGCAGCAGCTGCACCAGCGCCGGGTCGTTGACGGGGATGACGCCCAGCGCGTCGCCGGCCTCGTAGGCCAGGCCGCTGCCGGTCAGGTCGAACTCGAAGTGGCGGATGTCCTTGCCGGAGCCCGCGCCGGACAGGCGCCGGTTGACCCGCAGCCGCGCGGCCAGCGGGCTCTTGCGGCTGCTGCCGGGCAGCGCGGGGCGGGCCGGCGCCTTGGCCGGTGCCGGCGCGCCCGGGCCGGTG